>CAZYTS010000022.1:0-29102 GCA_964649855.1 uncultured Gemmatimonadaceae bacterium | reverse complement strand
CTGATGATGCTGACGCTGATGCTGACGAGTAAGGGCGTTGCAGCCGTGCCGCGAGCTTCACTGGTGATTCTCTCTGGTGCGCTGGCTTCTTTTGGTCTACCGCTCGAGGGTGTAGCCGTCATACTCGGCGTGGACGCGGTGATGGATATGGCACGTACTTCCATCAACCTCGTTGGCAACTGCCTGGCCACTGCGGTCATGGCACGGTGGGAGGGTGAACTGGGCAACGAACAACTCCCCGAGTTCGAGGCCATTGAGGGGCAACCCATAATGGTCCCGGGCTCCAAGATGGACGCCTGAACATTTCATGATACCATTGAACAGAAGTTTCATCGCCGGCGCGATGCTCGTGCCGGCGCTCGCCCTTGGCGCGCAGGGTACTCGTACGGACTACGCGCGCGCTGAACAGTTGCTAAGCTGGAATGCGAGCGAGCTGATCACGGACGACGCGGTGCGGCCGCGCTGGATGAGCGGCGACCGTTTTTGGTTCCGCAACCGCGGTGCGCGGATGTATGAGTTCCTGGTGGTCGACATGACTACAGGAGCAAAGCGTCCGGCTTTTGATCATGCACGCCTGGCAGCAGCGCTGTCGCAGGCAGCTGATACGGCATACGACGTGGCCACGCTCCCTTTCAGAGAGTTCACCTTTACAGAGGGTGAGCGCGGTATCCGCTTCAGCACTGGTCGCAACAAGAACTGGACCTGTGACATTACGACGTACGTTTGTACGGGACCTGACACCACCAGTGCACGGAAGAACAGTGAGGTGCTCTCGCCCGACGGCAAATGGGTGGCGTATGAACGCGAGGGTAACCTTTACCTGCGCGCAGCTTCTGGGGGCGAAGAGGTCGCTCTGACTCAGGACGGAACTCCTGACTACGGCTATGGACTCAACGGCATCGGCTGCTGCGGCCAGGTCACGAGCAAGCGCAATCGCACCGAACTTCGAACAATGGTGCTATGGTCGCCCGACTCCCGTCGCATTGCAACGCACAAATGGGACCAGCGGAACGTGCGACTGATGCACCTCCTCGAGACAAAGAACCCCGGACCCATTCTTCACTCCTACCGCTATGCTCTTCCGGGAGATTCGGTTATACCGCGCTATGAGCTCTACACGTTTGATGTAGCAAGCCGGAGTGGAGCCAGGATCGACAAGGGCCCCATGGACGTGGTAAACACAACGTGTTGCTGGCTCATGACCGACACGGTGTGGAAGGACATGCGCTGGAGCTCGACGGGAGAGGAACTCTTCTTTACTGCGGGCACGCGTAGCTTTGACGAACTCGAGCTAGTGGCAGCGAATGCCGCCACGGGAAGCACCCGATCGGTGCTGCGCGAGACCAGCAAGACCTTTGTGGAGACCAACCAGAACTCGGGGGGGATTCCCAACTGGAGACCTATAAACGGGGGCAAGGAAGTCATTTGGTGGTCGGAGCGGGACGGCTGGGGCCACCTCTACCTCGTGGATGCAGCAACGGGAGCAATCAAGAATCGCATCACGAGCGGCGATTGGATGGTGAGTGACCTGATCTGGGTGGACGAAGCTCAGCGTTACGCCTGGTTCACCGCGCGCGGACGCGAAAAGGATAAGGATCTCTATTTCCGCTTCCTTTATCGGGCTCGTCTTGACGGTACATCGGTTGAGCTCATGAGCCCCGAGAATGGTGACCACGACGTAAGTGCCTCTCCGTCGGGCAAGTACTTTGTGGATGTATATTCCCAGCCAGACTCGCCCTCTGTCTCACTATTGAGGCGCAGCGACGGTGCAGGGTCAGGGCGAGTCCTTCAGAAGGCTGATATCTCACGACTCGTGGCTGCAGGCTTCAGGGCGCCAAAGCCATTCATTGTCAAGGCGCGCGACAACGTTACCGAGCTGCACGGACTGCTCTGGTTCCCTGCCAATTTTGACGAGGGCAAGACCTATCCCATCATTGACTACATCTATCCTGGTCCTCAGGTGGGGTCGTTAGGTGGCCGTCAGTTCCGCGCCACCGGTAACGGCAACGCCAATGCTCTCGCCGAACTCGGCTTTTTTGTGGTGCAGGTGGATGCCATGGGAACGCCGGGACGATCCAAGTCTTTTCACGACTCCTACTACGGCAACATGGGGGACAACGGCATCCCCGATCAGATCACGACCATCAAGCAACTCGCGGCGCGTCATCCGCAGATCGATCTCGATCGCGTTGGGATCTACGGTCACTCGGGCGGCGGTTTTTCGTCGACTGATGCAATCCTCAGGTATCCGGACTTCTTCAAGGTGGCCGTGTCGTCAGCCGGTAATCACGACAACAGGAGCTATGACTACACCTGGGGTGAAAAGTACCACGGACTGCTCAAGAGGCTTAGCGATTCGACTGACACGTTCGATTCGCAGTCCAATTGGCGGATAGCCAAGAACCTCAAGGGCAAGCTTCTCCTTGCCTATGGCACGTTGGACGACAACGTGCATCCGGTTGCGACCCAGCTGGTGATTGACGAACTCATCAAGCACAACCGGGATTTTGATCTTCTGGTAATGCCCAATCGGAACCACGGTTTTGCGGGCGAGCCGTACTTTGTGCGTCGCACCTGGGACTACTTCGTGCGTCACCTTCTGGGGGTGGAGCCCCCTCCGGGCTACGAGATCAGGATGAGAGCTCCGTAGCGCGCAGGAGGGGTCCGGGCGGTGGGATCGGCTGTGCGAGCGTACCGAAAGTCTTTTAGAGGGCGTTATACTGAGGGGCTGATGGGCTTCGGCTCATAGCCCCTAGGCTACATAGCCCCTCCGCCGCAGTATCTTTAGACCAGTCGCCGCAGATACGAGAGGCAGCAATGATCATTAAAACCACGCCAGAGAACCCGATTTCCTCTTCTGAGATCACGCCTGAGGGGGTCTACACCAACCGACGGCAGTTCCTGAGGGAGGCCGGTCTGATTGGTGCTGGCGTGGCTGCATCGGTGCTGAGCGCGTCTTGCGCCAACGGTGAGGCGGCAATGCCTCCGCAGCAGTCGTCCATCGGTGGCGCCGAGCTCAAGGGAGAGCTTACTCCCGAGGTGGATGTAACCAGCTACAACAACTTCTACGAGTTTGGTACAGGTAAGGATGACCCTAAAGCCAACGCGCAGAAGTTTGTTACCAAGCCGTGGTCAATAAAGGTTGAGGGACTGGTGGCAAAGCCAGCGACCTACAACCTCGAAGACTTCATCAAGCCTCACAAGCTCGAGGAGCGTATCTACCGCCACCGCTGTGTAGAGGCGTGGTCGATGGTAGTGCCATGGATGGGGTTCCCGATGTCAGACCTTGTTAAGCGCGTTGAGCCCAGTGCTTCTGCCAAGTATGTGGAGTTCACTACGCTCCACGATCCCAAGCAGATGCCAGGGCAGCGCTTTCCGGTTCTCAACTGGCCTTATGTAGAAGGTTTGAGGCTGGATGAGGCGATGCATCCGCTTTCCATGTTTGTTGTCGGTGTATACGGCAAGATGCTTCCTAATCAAAATGGTGCTCCGCTTCGGCATGTGGTTCCCTGGAAGTACGGCTTTAAGGGCTGCAAGTCGATCGTAAGGATCAGGTTTACAGAGAGCATGCCTGCCACAGCCTGGGCAATCGCAGCGCCAGATGAGTATGGCTTCTACGCCAATGTGAATCCTGAGGTCGATCACCCCAGGTGGTCGCAGGCGCGCGAGCGTCGTATAGGCGAGGTCAGGCGAAGACCCACGCTCATGTTCAACGGCTATGCGGATCGGGTGGCGTCGCTCTATTCGGGCATGGATCTGAAGCGTTACTACTAGTTAGTGGCCGGATCAAGACTCAATCCACCGAGGTGGCTGCACGCAGCCGTAGTTGTTACCGCGCTGCTGCCACTGGCATGGGCGGTCTTTGCGCTCACCTCGGACATCTTTGGTGACACGCGATACTTCGGATCCGAGCCGATCAAAGAGAGCGAGCACTACACCGGTAAGTGGGCGCTGCGCTTTCTTCTCATTACACTTGCTATTACACCTGCGCTCAGGATAACCGGGCAGGGCTGGCTCATCAAATACCGGCGCAGCTTTGGTCTTGTAGCGTTTACCTACGCATGCGCCCATCTCTCGATTTACTTCGGTCTCGACATCGAGCTGATGTGGGACTTTCTCGTTGAAGACGTGCTCGATCGCACGTATATAACGCTCGGGATGACCGCGCTACTCCTGCTCATTCCGCTCGCCCTTACCTCGACCAAGGCATCGATCCGGCGACTGGGTAACAAGCGCTGGAATGCGTTGCATCGGCTGATCTACATTTCTGCCGTGCTCGCGTGTATTCACTTTTACATGGCGGTTAAGCGCGACATTCGTGAGCCGCTGGTCTACATTCTGATTCTCGCCGCCTTGCTGATCTACCGATTGACAACAGCAAAAAAGCGCCGAGCCCCCGTAAAAGCTGCCGCCGAACAGGCAGCGCGATGATAAAGGCTGTGTCGGCACTGGGAGGCCTGTTCTTGAGCACCTGCCTGGTGGCCACTGCCTATTCCTCTGCCTTTTTTGATGCAGGTGCAACGTGGGGTGTGTGGTGCATGGCGCTTGGAGTTGCCGGGTCGGCGGTTTGCACCATGGCGATCGGCACGCGTCGCGGGCGCGCTCGTGGTCGAGTGGTCAACGTCGCGCTCGTCGGGACTTTTCTATGTGTGGTCACAGGTCTCGCGCTTGGTATTTTGCTGCCAGATCGGGGATCCGCTGAGACGTTGGTTCTGGGGCTTCCCGTGCGAGCTGCAGCAGTCATCTACCTCGTGGGCATAGCACCGCTATTTGTTCTGCCGCTTGTCTATGCTGCAAGCTTTGAGAGCTTCACGTTAAACGAGCACGCTATAGAGCGCGTGCGCGAGGCGGGCGCCAAACGATCTGTCGATGCCTGAAGCAGGCCTTTGGCTCCTTCAGAGCAGCGCATTGCCTGGTCTTGCGCACCCTGTGGTTGTCGCGGTCCTGGTGGTCTACTTTGTGGTGACTGCTGCCATTGGTGCGTGGGCAGCGCGGCGCACGCGCAACGCCCGCGACTTTTTTGTTGCCGGGCAGGGGATTGGAGTCTTTACAATGAGCGTAGCCGCCATGGCCGCCACGCTCTCTGGCTTCACTTTCATAGGTGGGCCGGGTCTGATTCACTCCATTGGAATCGGCGCGCTTTTCATCAACCTGCCGTTGTCAGTCACTACTGCAATGGGTGGTTGGGTTCTTGCAAAACGGCTAAGGCTATTGAGCGAAGCGCGACCAATGCTCACGATCCCCGACGCGATAGGGGCACGCTACCGGTCTCCTGCGGCCCAGGGCCTTGCCGGCGTGGCGATCGTCGTCGCAACAGTGGGATACATGGCTACGAACTTTCTGGCTCTGGGGTTTGTACTCGACGCAGTATTCGGCTGTGGTCTAAGTACCGGGATCTGGATTGGCGCGGCCTTTACTCTGGCTTATTCGCTGGCCGGCGGCATTCTCGCCGGAGTGTACACAGATCTCTTTCAGGGCTCGGTAATGGCGCTGGCATCGCTCCTTCTTTTTGGTGTAATCTGGCGCATCAGCGACGGTATTGTGCCGCTGACAGCGACGATTCTGGCCAGTGATCCAGCCTTTCTCGGACCATGGGGCAAGCTTTCGCCACTCGCCGCAATGTCCCTGTTTTTTGTCTTTGGGATCGGAACGCTCGGGCAACCTCATGTGGTGCACAAGTTCTACATGATCCGGGACCCGCGTCAGCTCAAGTGGTACCCGCTCGTAATGGCGGTTGCGATGTTTGTGACACTGCTCTTGATGTTTGCTGTCGGCCTGGCCACCAAGGCTTTTGTGCTTAATGGTACCATGCCACCGCTCGCGCGGCCCGACGACGCAACACCGCAGTTTCTGCTGCACTTTGCTCCAATTGGGCTCGCGGGAGTTGTCTTTGCGGGTATAGCAGCAGCGATTATGAGCACCGTTAACGCCTTTATGAGCGTTGGGTCCGCTGCTCTGACACACGACATTCCCCGCGCGTTGGGCGTTACGGTGGAGAACAAACTCTTTTGGGGAAGGTTGGGGATGGCAGGCATTTCACTGCTAGCTGCAGTAATTGCGGTGTATTCCGGCGTCCTGGTGGCATTTCTCGGAATATTTGGATGGGGACTATTTGCTTCCACGCTTGTGCCTGCCCTTGCGGTTGGCCTCAACTGGAAGGGTGCGACTCGCCAGGGAGCGATTGCATCGATTACGGCCGGCATGGTGATCACTCTCGGCCTGGAGTCCCTCGCCTACTTCCGCATTTTCACATTCCCTTCGGGCGTAAACGCCACTGCGCTCGCGCTGGTGACGTCTCTCATCACTTTTTTCGCAGTGTCGTTGGCCACGGCGCGTGGCAGAGTCGAGATTGATCCGGACGTCCTTGCCGTTATGGATAGTTAGGCAAGGGCGCGCGCCGAGAGCAAAGGCGACCGTCCGGTTATTTGCGATTGTAGATGCGAAGCCGCTCGGGAGACAGGTGGCGTTCTCGCAATGACAACCTGGACCCTTCGATTCTGCCCGTAAGATGCGGGCCTTTGATGCAACCCGCATTAGGCGGACAGTCAAACGTTATGGCGATGTCTGCCGAAAGGATCCCGGGCTCCAGCGGCGAAGCCAGTTCGTAGGTAAAGTTTGTCGTGGATGCGTAAGTCTCGCTCTCGCTGCCGCCACCGGGTGGTTCGACGCGGATTCGGGTTGATTGATAGCCCCGCGACTGCGAGGTCAACACAACTATGTCAGCAAGCGCTACGTAGCGCGAAAAATCATTCTCAAAGCTGATAGCAGGGATTGGCTGGCCGTTGATGTTGTCGAGAACAAAGCGACTGCCGCTAAGGTGGCCTTCGCCGCATCCCGCCGCGAGTACGCTCGCAAGGGCGGTACTAGCGGCGACGTAGTACGAGAAGCGTCTGTAGCTGCTTAAACGTGCCATGAGTCTCATGGAATCCTCCGGTCGAGCTGGTCCTCGCTCTATAGGGTAGACCCATGGCGCAAAGCTCACCCCGACCGGTGAGTCACGCATTCGACGCCTCGACCCTTGGAAGTTTCGACGCTTGGGCGACCCCCGCCTCCCCGCGATTCGTCGTGTGTCCTCGCAGCGTCGCGGCGCAGAAGCGTCGCGGACAGAAGCGTCGCGGCACAGAAGCGTCGCAGCGCAGAAGCGTCGCAGCTCAGAAGCGTAGAAGCGCCGCAGCTCATCACAGCGCCCAGGCATCGCGGCGCGTTCTAGGGGTGGTACCGACTCCGCACCGGGACTGCTCTAGCGTAGCGGAGTTCCGGGGATAAGTATCACCGCATTCCCATACCCTCCTCAGAATCATGGCTCTCACTATTCCCGGACTCGACGCCGGTCTCCTTGCTCAGGTCAGGAACGGTGACCTGAGTGCCCTGGAGAAGCTGTTTCGTGCCGCATTCCCCGCCCTTATGGCCAAGGCCAACGAAACGCTCAACGACGATTCCGCCGCGGCCAGAGTCGTAGAAAAGCTCTTCCCCCGTCTCTTTGCCGAACGCGCCGCTCTGACCACGCCAGAGGCCCTTACGGGCATGCTCGATAGCGCGGTCCACGAAGCTGCCGTCAGAGAGCGCAGTCGATTAGCCGGAATCCGAAAACGCGACGACTCCACCGCAAAAGCAACCGGCGCGCCGTCTGTCGATGACGCCTGGAGCAAGGTCTCCGCCATCATCAAAGGTCCGAGCGCCGAGGATATTGCCAAGGCCCAGGAGATGCGCGAAAAGCTCCGCCACGAAGCTGGTGGGCACATCAGAGAGATGACCAAGACGACTCCCTGGTACGTGCGCGCTGGAATGGGTGCGGCACTGCTGGCCGTAGTTGCCCTTGGTCTCTACATCTTTGCGCGTTCAGGCGAAAAAGGGAGACTGGGGCGACAGGTAGGCTCGATGGACGTGCGCGAGCTCAAGACCGGAACAGGTCAACGCGGCAACGTGATGATGGACGACAGCACGCGCGCCATGTTTGGTGCTGAAACACGCGTTGTTGTTCCCGGTGAGTTCCTCAAATCGCAGCGCGGAATTGGCCTCACTGGCGCGGCACAGTTTGCCGTAGCACCAAACGCGCAGTTCCCCACCTTCCAGGTTCTGGTGCGCAACGTCATCATCACGGCGCGCGACAACGACGAATTTGCAGTCCGCGCCTACGGTGGCGACTACCCCGACGAGGGCGTGTTCGTACGAGGGAAAGCGGGAACGATTGAGGTAAGCGTAGAAGAACCGGTTACGAGCAAGCACTCGGTAGGGCCGGGGCAAGCGCTATTCATCAACGCCGAGGGTGAGGTATCTCAGCCTACCGATGCGCAGCTCGTGGAGGCGCTGGGTTACATCGACGGCAACTTCGCGATTAACAACAAGCCCCTCAAGCACGCGTTAGGCGAAATCAAAAAGTGGTACGGCACCGAACTCTTCCTTGCCGATACGTCGATGGGCGCGACCATGGTCTCACTTTCGGCGCCCCTCACGTCGTCGACCGATGCGATCAAGGCGGTCGAAGCTGCTTCGGGCCTCGCCTTTGGCTGGGAAGGAAAGACCATGGTTCTAAAGACTCCTGAACCCAAGGGGAGAGCCAAAGGCCGCTAGTAAGCTGCGTACACTGCACGATGAATGGGGACAGACTTCACTGTCCCCATTCTTCACAAGAGGGATCTCCAATTCCGGGATGGTAAGGCGTGGAAGCTTTTGCAGTAGCAGCCCCGGGGCTCGCGGATCTCGTGGCCGCCGAGCTCAGTGAACTGGGCATTTCCAACAGTGGCGCGGCAATTGGAGGCGTCGCCTTTGAGGGATCTCCCCTCGACCTTTACTCGGCGAATCTGCACTGCCGGATAGCAAGCCGGATCCTGGTGAGGTTGGGGTCTTTTCGCGCGGCCCACTTTTCTCAGCTGCAAAAAGGCCTCAAAGAGATCGAGTGGGCGCGTTATATCGCCCCCGGTTCGCACGTGGTCATCCGGGTGAGCTCCAAAAAATCACGCCTCTTTCACACCGACGCGATCAGTGAGCGCGTGGGCGAGGTACTGAGCCAGTACGCTCTCAAAGTGGAGCTAACACGCGCTGGGGAAGACGATGACGAGGGGGCGGGCCCAGCGGCGGCGGGGGAGGTCGCCCAAGCCAAGCCACAGCTATTGCTGGTTCGGCTGGAGCGTGATAAGTGCACGATTTCGGCGGATTCATCGGGCGAGCTCCTGCATCGTCGCGGCTATCGTCAGGCGGTGGCAAAGGCACCGCTTCGCGAGACGATTGCAGGCGCTATTATGGCTCATTTATGGCGCGATGGTGTTGCTGAAATCGTAGATCCAATGTGTGGATCTGGGACGATTCCCATAGAATCCGCAATGCGCGCGCGACGCATTCCTCCAGGATGGAACCGCCGGTTTGCCTTTGAGGCATGGCCCGATTTCGACAAGCTTTCATACCTCAGGATTCGCGATCAAGCAGGCTCCAGGATACTCGCGGCCTCACCTATCGCGATCCAGGGTTCGGACCGTGACGCGGGGGCCATATCGGCTGCGATCGCAAACGCTACGCGAGCTGGTGTCGCTCCAGACATCGAATTCAACAACAAGCCCATCTCAGCGGTCCGTCCCGCCAAAGGGGGATCAGGAATACTCGTGGCCAATCCACCCTATGGCGAACGGGTGAGTGGGTCAGCGAGCAATGACTTGCGAAATCTTTACGCGCGATTTGGTGATGTTGCGCGCGAGCATTTTGGCGGATGGATCGTGGCGCTTCTTGCGGCCGATCCAGCGCTTGTTGCAAAGACGAGGCTTTCAATGACGCGACGATTTTCAACCTTTAACGGCGGTATTCGCGTTGGTCTTTGGGCAATGGGGTGAAGCCGTTCCGCAGCTTAGATTAAAGAGCTATGAGTAACCTTCCGATCACGGGTGTTTACAACGACGCCCACATCGCGCAGCTGCACGCCAGTTATCGTCAGGACCCCTCGTCGGTAGACGAATCCTGGCGTCAGTATTTCAGGTTTGCCGAGTTGTTGAGCGGGTCTCCGATGTCACCTGCAGCGCAGGCTGTAGCGCTCGAGTACAGCGAGGTCTCAGCGGCGATTCTGCGAAAGACTGCCGGTGCAGCATCGCTGGTGGACGCGATCCGTCAGTACGGGCATATGGCGGTCAGGCTCGACCCACTCGGCTCTGATCCGACCGGTGCACACGAGCTTTCGCCGGAGTTTCACGGGATTACCGAAGCTGACCTCGAACAGGTACCGGCAACCGCGTTTGGGTTCCAAACAGGGACAGCTGCAGATGTTACGCGTCATTTGCGCGGTCTCTATTCGGGGCGCATTGGATTTGACATCGGTCACATCGAGGAGGACGACGAGCGGGAATGGCTGCGCTCCGCCATAGAAGGAAACGAGATACCCAAAGCGCTGAGCACCGAAGAAAAGCGCGCTCTTCTGGAGCGTCTGACTGAAGTAGACGGACTCGAGCGTTTCATAGCTCGTGCTTACGTAAACGTGAAGCGCTTCTCCATCGAGGGGACGGATTCGCTTGTTCCCATGCTCGATGAGGCGATCGAGCGGGCTGCGTCCAACGGCACGCAGTCCGTGGTGATTGGTATGGCGCACCGCGGCCGCCTCAATGTTCTGGCGCACATTCTCGACAAGCCACTCGAGAAGATCTTCAACGAGTTTGACGGCAAGCACGCGGACCACGCCGACAGCGAAACCGGTGACGTCAAGTATCACCTTGGAGCTACTACCGAGAGGTTGTCAGCGGGTGGACGTCGCGTGGCAGTCGAGATGGTTCCAAACCCGAGCCACCTCGAAGTCGTTCACTCGGTGCTCACCGGTCTTGCACGGGCGCGGCTGGACGAAACGCAGGCAAGCGAGAACGCTGTGCTGCCGGTGGTGATTCACGGCGATGCTGCGTTCCCGGGTGAGGGCGTCGTGGCAGAATCGCTGAACATGTCGCGACTCAAGGGCTACAGGGTGGGAGGCACGCTGCACATCATTGCCAACAACCAGGTTGGTTTTACTACTGACCCCATTGACGCTCGTTCGACGCATTACGCCAGCGATCTGGCCAAGGGATTTGAAATTCCAATCGTCCACGTCAACGCTGACGACATAGAGTCGTGCATCTTTGCAATTCGTATGGCTCTCGCGTACCGTGCGCGCTTCCACAAGGATTTCCTCATCGATCTTGTTGGCTACCGCCGCTGGGGACACAACGAGGGCGATGAACCTTCGTACACGCAGCCGGCGCTCTATAGCGGGATTCGCCAGCACCCTACACCTCGACAGCTGTGGGCTGCGCGTCTTGTGGAAGAAGGGATCGTCAAGACAGAAGAGGTGGATTCGCTCGACGCGAGGCTCCAGAAACGCTTTGACGACATTCTCACCGAGTCCCGCAAGGGCGTGGAGGTCGATGAGGACGAACTGGAGATCGAGTCACGAAAACCAACTCCTACGTCGCTCCCGCGTGTAGAAACCGCAGTCCGTGCCGAAACCCTCGTATCACTCAACGAGCGTCTCCTGGCATGGCCCGAGCAGTTCGCAGTACATCCACGACTCGCCAAGCAACTCGAAAGGCGGCGTGAGGCCGTGGGAGACGCGGGCGGAATTGACTGGGGCCACGCAGAGTCATTGGCCTTTGCATCGCTCCTGAGCGAAGGGACACACGTACGTCTCACGGGACAGGACAGCGAACGCGGCACCTTCTCGCACCGACACGCCGTATTGCACGATGTGAACACTGGTGCTCAGTACATACCGTTGCAGCACATACCCAATGCGGCGGGACGCTTTTCGATCTACAACTCGCCGCTCGCTGAACTCGCTGTGCTGGGATTTGAGTACGGCTACAGCACCGCAGAAAACAGTGGTCTGACTCTGTGGGAGGCGCAGTTTGGCGACTTTGCCAACATGGCGCAGGCCATTATCGACCAGTTTCTTGCTGCAGACCGGGCCAAGTGGGGGCAGGATTCGGGTGTTGTGCTCCTCCTGCCGCATGGCTACGAGGGCCAGGGTCCTGAACACTCTTCGGCTCGTCTCGAACGCTTCCTGCAACTCTGCGCCGAAGGAAACCTGAGAGTAGCCTACCCATCGACTGCAGCACAGTACTTCCACGTTCTGCGGCGTCAGGCGCGGCAAGGTGTAAAGCGTCCTCTCGTGCTCATGCAGCCCAAAAGCATGCTGAGGCTTGCGGCGGCAACATCAAAGTTGCAGGACCTCGCCTCGGGTACCTTCCAAATGGTCCTGGATGATCCTGCGGTGACGAGCCGTGAAGATGTCACGCGACTCGTCTTCTGTACCGGCAAGATCTATTACGATCTCGTTAGCAAGGATCGTCCGGCACATCTGGCGGTGGTTCGCGTGGAACAGCTCTATCCCTGGCCTCACGAAGAGGTTTCGAGGATAGTGGACATGTATCCGAATATCGCGGAGATAGTCTGGGCGCAGGAGGAGCCAAAGAACATGGGTGCGTGGAGCTATGTGGCTCCGCGCCTCCGGGCTTCTGCAGGTAACGCCCTCATCATCCGGTACATCGGTCGTCCAGAGCGTGCGAGCCCAGCCGAAGGGTACATGAGCACTCACACCGTGGAGCAGAATCGCATCATTGGCGATGTGCACGCGGCACCGATCGTACCCAGAGGCCGCACTCAGGCTCTGCGCTAGATCAATCGCCGCGAATAGCGAGCATCGGGTCTGCTCTCGTGCAACGAATCGCAGGGAGCAGGCTCGACAGCACCGCGGCCATCGCCAAAGCAACAACAGCCAGCACGAGGGCGAGAGGGTCTAACGCCGAAACGCCGTACAGAAGACTGCGAATTGCGCCAGCGCTTGCAACAGCAAGCAAAACGCCGAGCGCCAGCCCAGGAGCAACGGCACGCATGGCACCGAATACAACCATTTGTCGTACCCTGCCAGGCGACGACCCCAGTGCGATTCGCACGCCGATTTCCCGCGTCCGCTGAGCAACTGAATAGGAAACGACTGAAAAGATTCCGACGATTGCGAGAAAGAGCGCTACTCCAGCAAAGGCGGAAAGCACCATCATGGTGAAGCGACGGTCGGACACCGAGTCGCTCAATACCACGTTCATCGTTTTGATTTCCAGGGGAAGACTCGGGTCCACTGATGCGATGCCTTTGCGCAATGCACTGGCGCCTGCTTCGCTGGACAGCTCGGAACGCACCAGGTACGTAGTCCACCTGCTGCGATAAGAAGGTCGCTGCCGGTGATCGAAGTACCAGGTAGGACGGAATCGGTCAATGACGCTCCCGCTGCGCGAGTTGCCCACGACTCCAACTATCTGATACCAGGTGTCGTACTGCGGGCCGTCCATACCCGCTACTCGCAGCCTTTTCCCTAAGGGATCCTGACCAGGGAACTCGGCGTCCGCAAAAGCCTGATTGATTATAACAGCGCCTGGCGCGCTCTCATCGTCGGTTGATTCAAAAAGGCGGCCCCTTATCAGTGGGATACCAGTGGCGGAAAAGAAGTCACCACCAACCACTCGGTACAACGCAAATGAGTTGAACTGGCCGCGGGGATCGAGCGGCTTGCCCTCGACCTCCAGCGCACCGCTCATATTGTTTCCACCCAATGGTGCAACGTTGGCAAATCCTACGGCGGAAACGCCGGGCACCCCCGCAATCGCCTCGATTGCGCGCATGTGGAATGCTGCGATTGCCCTGGCTTCGCCGGGATAGCTGAAGCTGGGCAGTTCAACCTCCGCCGTTACGATCTTTTCAGGATCGAAGCCGAGGTCCGTGCTCATCACGTTACCGAAAGAACGGATCAGGAGAGTCGATCCAACGATCAGGGTGACCGCCAGGGCAACCTCCCCTGCAACCAGCACATTCCAGATTCGTAATCGACCTCGGTCTGCCGTTCCGCGACCTCCCTGACGCAGCATGTTAGATGTCTGCTCATCGTTAGAGATCCGAACCGCAGGAACGAGCCCAAAGAGTACGACAGAAAGGATCACCACCAGCACTGCAAACCCCGCGACCCGGAAATCAATTGCCAGCTCCCCTACCGGAACGGTGCCGGGCGCCAGTGAGCCAAACGTCTTCAGAAGGAACCATCCAAGAAAAAGCCCCAGTGCACCTCCTCCCAGAGCCAGTACCGTGCTTTCGGTGAGGAGTTGTCGCAAAATCCGTGTTCGCGTAGCACCCAAAGCTGAACGGACGGCAAGTTCGCCTGCACGTGCAGTGCCCCTTGCCAGCATCCCACCAGCCAGATTGCTACACGCCGTCAGCAGCACCAGGGCCGCAGCACCCATCAGGAGGTAAAGCGGCGTACGGGCATTCCTTGTTGTGAGTTCACTGAGCAGAGTTATCCGCGAGCCGACGGCGTCAAAATCGGGATAGTATTCGTCCTTCAGACGAGCCAGGATCGCGTCTACTTCCTTCGTAGCGCTTTCTACAGTCGAAGCGGAGGCGAGACGGCCGATTACAGACCAGTTGTGCGAGGTCCGCGACATTCCCTGGTCGGACGAGACCTCGAGCGGACGCCAGATCTCTGTCCCTTCGGGAAATCCAAAGCCCGGCGGCAGCACCCCAACTACATCGTGCTCTGCATCGAGCCTGAGTCTCACGTCTGTCAATGAGGTTGGAGCACCGAGGTGGTCGCGCCAGAAGCCATAACTCACGACTGCAACTGGCGTCATACCCCTTGCATGCTCTTCGGGTAAAGGAAGTCTGCCGAGGAAAGGAGTAACTCCCATCACCTTGAAAAAGTCGCGCGAAACGCTCGCTGCTCTGGCGCGCATCGGGGAGTCAGCGCCCAGAACGGTGGTCGTTCCGTTTCCATAAGACGCGATCGCAGCAAACGATCGCGCCGATGACTGTATATCAAGAAAATTTGCCCAGGGGAGACGTCCCCATCCGTTGCCTTCATGCACCTCAACCACGTCCACAATTTGCTCAGGCTGAGGATAGGGAAGGGGTCTAAGGAGCACCTGGTTCACGATCGTGAACACAGCACTCGTAGCCCCGATTCCCAAAGCAAGCGTTGCCAATGCTGCAGCCGCAAACCCAGGTGTTCGCCGCAACATGCGCATTCCGACCACCAGGTCTTGCCGGACCGCTTCCCAGCGGCGTGCCCGTCGGCCGGTTTGACGCCTTCGTCCCTCGATCTCGCGACACGCATCCTCTACCATACGACGATCGCCAAACAAATCGCGAGCTGCAGCTCGTGCGCGCTCAGGGGTGTAGCCTTGAGCAATCAGCTCCGCCTCGCGGCGCTCGAGGTGGAACTCCAGCTCCCGCCGCACGTCTTCGTCGACCGGGCGCACTCCCGACATGGGCAGCTCGTCGTCGTCTCTGTTGCGGCGGCTCATATAGATCCCTCCGCGGGCCGAGCCGACAGCACCTTCGAAAAGGCGGCAACATAGCGCTTCCACTCAGCGACTTCGGAGCGCAAAGCACGCTCTCCGGCATCTGTGAGTTGGTAGAACCTGGCCTCGCGACCAGTGTCAGTCTTGCTCCACCTGGACGAAACCAGTCCCCGCTCTTCCAGCCTCCTCAGTGCCGGGTACAACGCTCCTGCTTCTATGCGCAGATCGTCGCCCGAGGACTGCCTGATCCAGCGCGAGATTGCGTACCCGTGCGCAGGTCCCCAGCTGAGCGTGCGGAGAATCAGCACGTCAAACGTGCCTTTGAGCAGGCGGAGCGGCAATGGCGTCATAACCCTGGAGAGATGAGTGATTACCCATAAGATGCTTATGGGTACTCAAGGGTTTGAACGCAGTAGTTGGCCCTGCATTTAGATTTGGAACTGAAGCGCAGGGTTTGCATAACGGAGCACGGTTTACCGGCTATCCTGATGATTTTTGAGATCCGTAAGTCCAGTACTGGAACCACTTTGCGTTCGTCATCGGGAAAGCTATTCCTGCTGATGGCGGCGCTGCTGCTGCCCTATTCGCTCCTGGCCCAGGGCCGCGGTGCCGCGGTGCTGGGGCCACTTGTTCAGGGGCTGGGAGTCTCAGGAAGAGTGCTGGTAATTGCGGCGCATCCAGATGACGAGGATACTCAGCTCATCACATGGTTGGCGCGCGGCAGGCAGGTGGAGACGGCCTATCTCTCGCTCACCCGCGGAGACGGCGGTCAGAACATCATCGGCAACGAACTTGGTGAGAGCCTCGGCGCGATCCGGACCGAGGAGCTGCTGGCAGCCCGTCGCATGGATGGAGGAAAGCAGTACTTCACTCGCGCCTTTGACTTTGGTTTTTCCAAAAGCGCACAAGAGGCGTTAACTCAGTGGTCAAGAGATTCGCTGTTGCGTGATGTCGTAACTGTGATACGCGCATTCAGGCCTCACGTAATAGTCAGCGTATTCAGCGGCACTCCTTCGGATGGGCACGGGCATCATCAGGTGGCGGGGATACTGGCGCGTGAGGCATACGATGCAAGCGCCGACACGGTCCGCTTTCCGGCGGGGTCAACGGATGGCTTTGGTCCCTGGAGTGCGCTCAAGTTTTACCGAAGCGCCAACTTTCGAATGCAGGAACGGGCAACGTTGTTGATCAACGTGGGCGAGTTTGATCCGCTCTCCGGCCGGTCATACGCCGAGATTGCTGCTGACTCAAGATCGCAGCACAAGTCGCAGGCCATGGGTGCACTACAGCCCAAAGGAGTGCGGCTCGATCGTCTCATGCGCGAAGCTACGCGTGTTGGTCCGGCCGATGCTCGCAGCGAAGTGTCGATCTTTGACGGCGTAGATACAACGTGGTCGCGCTTTGCGCCGCTTATGCGCACTCAAGCACAGCGTGCCGCGCTGGATTCTCTGCCCGGCGCTTTTCAGCAGGCGTCGTCGCAACTCGACTTCTACAAACCTGGTGCAGTTGTTCCGGCTCTCGTTCGCATACAGCGTCTGCTTGGAGCGATATGTGGAGTAGCGGGACCAGACAATCCCTGTGCCACGTTGAGCAGCGATAGTAGGCGACTCGAAGTACGCAACGCCGATCTCCACGGGAGCATGGAGCATGCAAGCAGCCGTGTGGAACGAGCTCTGGCGTTAGCCAGCAACGTGGCAGTCGAAGCTACTGCACCGGCCGAAGTCGTTGCGATTGGTGAAGAGCCACCGGTCACGGTTGTTGTTTACAATCGCGGGAATGCGCCGGTGCGTCTGACGAGGAGGGTGATACTTCCAGCGTGGTCCGGGCCGCCACTCATCGATAGCATAGCTCCAGCGGAGATTCTTCCCGATTCAGCTCTTCGCGACTCGACTCGTTTGGAGATGCGAGGGCCAGCGAGCCAGCCATGGTGGCTTCTGGAGCCGCGGCAGGGAGCGATGTTTGGAGTTGCGGGGTCGTCAGAAGAGGAGGGAGGGCGGCGTCGCTCACCAACGATTGTGAGCTTTTTTGAAGTGGCTGGAGGTGGGCACTTTGCAACCTTTACGCCGGTTGTGCGCCGCTACGCTGATCCAGTACGTGGAGAGGTGAATGTACCCGTTGCGATTGCGCCCGCCATTACGCTAACGCTGGATCACGAGGTCACGTACGCTCGCGCGGATGCGGCGTTTGAGCGGACCATTCGCGTTCACGTGCGATCTCATTCAACAAGGGCCCGTGAGGTTGAGGTGGCTTTGTCGTTGCCACGTGGAGTTGTAGCGGATTCTTCCATGCGTGAGGTGGTGTTACGTCCCGGTGAACAGCGCACTGTTTCGTTTTCACTCAGCGGTAGCCTTTCGGCTGGTCGTCACGTGATTGCAGCTGTGGCGCGCAGCGGCGGCGACGAGTTCAAGTCTGGGTACGAACTCATCGACTACCCACACATCTTACCTCGACGTATCTATCGCGATGCTGTGCTCGGCGTGGAAGCCGTTGACGTAAAGCTTCCCGACAAAGCGAAGATTGCCTATGTGAATGGTGTAGGTGACAAGACTGCGCCGGTGCTGGAACAGCTGGGGTTGGACGTTACGCTGATGGATGCTGCTTCTCTGGCGAGCGCCGATCTGGCTGCATACACTTCTATTGTTATCGGACCGAGGGCTTATGAAGCGAGCCCGACACTGGCTGCAGCCAACAGCAGGTTGATGGATTTTGCACGGCGTGGCGGAACTGTGGTGGTGCAGTACGGACAGTACGAGATGTTATCACCCGGAATGCTTCCTTATCCGATTACACTTGCGAGGCCGGCCGACAGGGTAACCGTCGAGGGTTCGCCTGTTCGGATTATTGATTCCGAGGCGGGGGTTCTGATTCAACCCAACCGCATCACGTTGAGGGATTTTGAGGGATGGGTGCAGGATCGTTCATTGTATATGCCGCGCACGCACGACGAAGCGTGGCGAGCTTCGATTCAGATGAACGATCCCGGAGAGGAACCTAACGACGGAGGGATATTGGTTGCTCCGGTGGGAACTGGTGCCTATGTGTATACAACACTGGCCTTTTTCAGGCAGCTGCCCAACGGAGTGCCGGGTGCGGCGCGGTTGTTTGTAAACCTTCTCTCGGCGAGAGGACCACAAGCGGCACAGTGAGCAGACGTCCACGTATTGTGATAATTGGTGGTGGGTTCGGCGGCATTGCTGCTGCGCGCGAGCTCCGTCGCGCAAACGCTGACGTGCTGGTGATAGACAGGAAGAACCATTTCGTATTTCAGCCACTGCTCTATCAGGTGGCATCCGGTCTGCTTGCTCCGAGCGATATTGCCGTTCCAATACGCTGGTACCTGAGAGGCCAGAAGAATACTTCTGTGATGCTGGGAGAGGTCACGGGAATAGATGTAGGGGAACGAATGGTTACCGTGGATGGTGGTGACCACGTTGTCCCGTACGACTATCTGGTTCTAGCCGGCGGTTCGAGACACTCCTATTTCGGGAACGACGCCTGGGAGTCTGATGCGCCGGGTCTCAAATCGATCGACGACGCGTTGCACATGCGCAGCCGATTTCTGTGTGCTTTTGAAAGGGCAGAAAAGACGGATGACCCCATGGAGCGCGACGAATGGCAGACCATTGTAATTGTTGGTGGAGGACCGACAGGCACGGAGCTCGCCGGCATCATGGTCACCATTGCGCGCCAGGCGATACGTGGGGAGTTCAGAAACATCGACACAGCTACAACCCGCATAATTCTTGTAGAGGGTGGCAAGCGCATCCTCCCGACGTTTCCAGAAGATCTTTCCGCCAGGGCGCTCGAAGACCTGAAGAGCCTTGGCGTTGACGTTCGTCTCAACGCGATGGTGTCTCAGGTCGATAGCAGGAGTGTGCGGATTGGAGACGAGGTAATCCCCACGAGGACGGTGTTCTGGGCAGCGGGGAACGCGTCGTCGCCGCTGGCGCAACAACTGGGTGTGCCGCTTGATCGCGCGGGCCGTGTGCAGGTGGAGCCAGATCTATCTGTTCCTGGTCGTCCCGAGATCTTCGTGGTCGGCGACATGGCCATCACCATGCAGCCCAATGGGCGCCCCGTTCCCGGTGTGGCACAGGGAGGAATTCAGGGTGGGCGCACCGCCGGGCTCAACATCCTGCGATCGATGCGGCGTCAGAAGCGACGTCCCTTTCGCTACAGAAACAAGGGTGACATGGCTACGATAGGGCGGCATCGTGCCATTGCCGATTTAGGCTTTATTCGGTTTGGCGGCGCCGTGGCCTGGTTCTTCTGGCTCTTTGTCCACATCGTATACCTGGCAGGCTTCCGCAACCGCTTGATAGTGCTGCTCGAGTGGGCGTGGGAGTACTTCACCTATCAGCGTGGTGTGCGCCTGATTCTAGGAGACCGGTCTCGAGCCGCAAATCCGGAACCAGACCAGGCGCACCCGTTCAGAGAAATGGCCGGTGTCTGAGCCTAACTCGAAATAGTCGGCCTCACAATCTTTCCAACAAAGAGTATCGTTCCGCTGAGCTTTTCGCGGATAAAAAAGACGAACGGTCTGCTGAAATTCGCGCTGGGAGGCAGGGAGGTCGTACCGGCTCCAACGGACGTAGCCGCTGCTGCTTCTGTCCCCTCTTCACTCACATCGACAAAGGTTTTCTGGGAGACCCCGCTGATGTAGATGTTTCGTCCGAGCTGCTTTGACATGCCGGTAAAGTCAGCCCCGTCAGGAATGAACGCCTGACGCATGCCCAGCGCCTTCAGTTCGTCGTTGAGGGAGTCTTCCCACGTAAGCCTGAACTTGGGAAAGGTCAGAATCATATCCGAGCTATCCATTTCAGCGGTCAGCGCATCGAGCAGCTCCGGAGAGAACGACTCCACAAAGGTGTTGATGTCGGCGCCCTCAGGCGGAAGGATGGCGGTCATGACAAACGCGTTGCTCCCATATCCCATTTCAACCGCGAGCGTGCCAACGGAAAGTCGGTTGGCAACGAACCCCCCTTTCCTGTTCATCAGCTGAGCAGTGATTGTCTCGTTCTTGTTCGTCCTGAATTGTCCCGGCTTAGTGAGCTGCTTGTCGAAGCGAGCACGCCAATCGCCCTTAAAGTAGATCGCGTTCATCAGGTACATCACGATATCGTCCGGGATCTGATCCACCATCTTATCTATCTTGCCATTGGTGGAAGTCCTGACCCAATCGTTGATGGTGGAGGTCGCTGACGGCGAAGCAAAGTCGAGATTGCTCACTTCTGCATCAAAAAAATCGCGTGCCGCATCCACAAAGCTTTGTTCTATGAACGGTTGGAGCTCGTTGCGATACCAAATAGAGTTTGCAATACGGAAGTCGACGCTCTTGTCCAGGCCTCGCAGCAGCTCGATGAGAGAACGGTAAGCTTTATTGGCTTCGTCGGGCGAGACTGATGAAAGACCAAGAGCAGCAAGCATCTCACTTTGCGTTTCACCTGCGGCGCCGTTGGCTGTCATCCCGAGGGCCATTGAGGCGCTCAACGGAGAAATAAAAACGTTCGAGTCCGCAAAGCTCTCGTTGATTCGCTTGAAGAGCGCGAATGCAAAGGCGTTGGAGCCTTGAGACACTACTTGTTCGTTGCTCGTCAACGAACGCGGCAACTCACTGATGGGCTCAGGGGGGCTCGCCGGGTCGCTGGTACAGGCAACGGTAGTGGCAAGCACCACTGGGACAATCAGTCGATGCAGCAGCGCGCTCATGCGAGACCCCGGGTTCGTGTACGCCGGAACGACAACCGAAAACAGGTGCTCCCCTACTGTCTTTTACGGTGTCGGTCTGATCGTCCTGGCAACAGTCCACTTAGAGCGGCTTAACGCCTTACAGCGGTTGACTCCAGAAGAAGTTGCCGCACCTGATCGGCCCTGCCAGCTCGTTCCAGTGCTGCCCATAGGCGCTGGATGAGCTCCTCGTCGACCAGTCCCGAAGGAGATCCGCTTTCCGGTCCGGACAGGCCTTCTGCTACGCGAAAGGCGTCCACAGCTGCAACTGCCTCTGCCGTATAAACGAGCGCATCCTGGCCGCGTGCAAGCTCACGTTGATCGGGCCGGAAACGGCCAACCGCGTGCAGCATGATCTTGAGCTGCCAGATATCGCCGCCGCTAAAGGATTGCAGAGTGCGATATCCCAAAGTCTGCGAGATACTGTTGTAGACGCGTCGGAGTTCAGCAACAGGTTCGGGGTGTTCACACACAGAGACGTTTACAGTCACGCGGTCGGGCCTGCGTGAACGTCCGGGTCGCGGGTCCGCTACGATCACAGCGGCGGACTGCAGTCGGCCCTTTCGTGCGTCGCCGCCCTCTGCGTGCCCAGCGGCGAGCGCTTCAATGAGCCGGTCCGCGAGGTGCATCGCCTTGCCCTCGCTGCGTTCAAAGGTCTGAGCAACGGCAGCGAGAACACCTGCGCCAACCAGCAGGTTGCCCTGCGTTACGTAGTTTGTCCCCGAACGGTGCCCGGCCCACGCCCGCGTCTGATTTCCGGTATGCTGGGCGCTGCTCCCATCGCTGGAAATCACTCCGACCTGCCGCGACTCGGCGGCAGAGTCACCAGCCAGGAGCTTGCTGAGTGCTGACGATGGAGACTCTCCGGCTGCAAGCGCATCAAGGAGTTGGTTGCCGTACTCCGTGCGCGTGTTTGCCTGCGTAGCAACAGCTCCAACACCCGCTCTTACCCAGGGAACGCCGTTGCCAACGCACGGCACACGCGTTGTGACTGCGACACCGCTCTCTCCGGTCCGGGGGTCAATTGCAGCTATGGAGAAGGTGTGGAATACCAGCGAATCACTGCTGCTCCAGGCTCGTGGCTCCTGTGTCGCAAGTGCGACGGGGGCAAGCATCGTAAACGCACAGGCAAACCTCAAAAAGTTCTGGACTCGAACCTGGCGTGAACTAGAGACATGTGGACGCACGTTTCAGCTTCTCCTTGGTTCAGCTGCTCCAATCCTGAAAAGCAGGGTGCCGAGTACAATCAGCGCGCTAAAGTAGTACGGTGCGGCCGGCCCGAGCGCGTCAAAGGCCCAACCAAAGAATAACGGTGCGGCGATTCGAGAGGCACCACCATACGTCTGTTGCAGCCCCATGTAGAGGCCACGTTCGTTGCTCGAGATGACACGCGAAAGCAGGGCGGTGAGACAAGGGAACGTGAACGCGGCGCCAAGTGGAAGCAACGCAACAGCAATCGCCAGAGTCGCGATATTCGTGGACAACGGCATCCCCACAAGTCCCGCCGCCAGCAACACAATACCAAGACGCGAAAGACGGGCTTCACCGAGTCGATCGACCAAACGTCCCAGCAGCAATACCCGCGTGAAAACGGAGATTGCACCTATGTACATGAAGAAAAAGCCGATGGTGCGCTCATTCACCTGAAAGCGGTCGTTGAGAAACAGTGCGAGTACGGTGTTGACGCCCTGAAATGCTCCGATCGCTATTGCGTAGGTAAGGATGAGTCGTGAGGCAGGTTCTCGCGAGCGCGCAATCACCTGCCACGCCGCCTGCCGCGAGCTGCGTCGCGGCGTTCCCGCGGGCGTCTCACTTGGTTCGCGCGATTCGTGCAGGTAGCGCCACGCAAACCACATGGTAATGAGGCAGAGTATCGCGGCTACGATGCCTGGGGCCGCATGACCCATGCGAAGCGTTGCGTTGCCGGGAAGGAGGTCTCTGTCTCCCAAAACCACGGCAAAGGATCCCAGTACCGGGCCCAGCGCTACTCCTAGATTGGTAGCAGCGGAGAGCCAACCCAGCGCCCTGGCTCTGTCAGCGGGTTCCGTTGAATCGGCGACGTAAGCCTGGATGACGCCGACTGTGCCGCCGCCCGCGCCCTGAACCACGCGCGAGAGGAAGAGCAAGAGGAGTGTGTTGGCAAACCCAAATATCAGATAGGCAACGGCGGAAGCGCCTAAAGCAATAAGGAGGGCAGGCCGTCGCCCGTGTCTGTCGGAAAACCGGCCCCACATGGGGGCGCTGGCGAGCTGTGCAACGGTGAAAGCCGCGACGATGATACCGGTGACCATTCCGATCCCCGCGGGCACACCCAGTATGCGCACTCCGCTTCCGCTTAACTCCTTTACGTAAAAAGGCAGGAGCGGAATGATCATGAGGAGGCCAACCATGTCGAGAAACGCGGTGGCCATGAGTGTGAACAACTTGGCGGGAATCTTGCGGACTTCCCGTGCCAGCGTCCATAGGAGCGCAGCTCCTATTATCCCCAGAAGGAGACTCACCAGGGGATGGCGCAACGATGCTGCAATATCAAGTTGGAACATTCGTCAGCTGTGCGACCTGCCTAACGCTGACGGAGGCATCGCCCGGCCAACCAGACCCGCAACGGCCACTATGGTGAGCACGTAAGGAATCATCTCCACAAACTGTGACGGAATGAGCTGCAGACCCTGGAGCCGGATCTGAAACGTCTCGGCTGCAGCAAACAGGAGGCACGCGGCAAAGACGCGCTTGGGCTCCCAGTTTCCAAAGATAACCGCGGCAAGGGCAATAAAACCGCGTCCCGCTGTCATGTTGTCTGTAAACTGATGCTGCTCGAGAGCGAGATACGAACCGCCCAATCCCGCAAAAACGCCACCAAGTACCACGGCGTACCAACGAATGCGAGCCACCGAAACACCCACCGAAGCTGCGGCCTCCGGCTTTTCACCCACCGCGCGCAGCCGCAATCCAAACGGAGTGCGGTAAAGCAGCCACCACACCAGTGGTAGAGAAATCAACGCTGCAAGAACCAGGGGGTTAGTGAGCGACCCAATTATTGACAAGACTTCGCTATTGCCGCCGCCACTCGCAGAAGGCGCACTCAGGATCGCCCAATCGAACCCGGCAACACGAGGAGAGTTAGAAGAGGAGTCGAACGCCAGCCTCAGAAAGAAGCGCGTCGTCCCAATCGCCAGGAGATTGATTGCTATCCCTACCACGACCTGATCGGCGCGGTAGCGAATAGAGGCCAGCGCGTGGAGGGCACCAGCGAGAGCACCACCGGCGATCCCCGCGAGCAGTCCGATCCACGGCGAGCCGGAATAAAAGGCGCCTGCCATCGCGCAGAATGCGCCGGTCAACATCCACCCTTCCAGAGTAAGGGCTATCACACCCGCCCTTTCGGAAAGTACACCGCCAGATGCAGCCAGGAGATAGGGTGTGGCTATGCGCAGCGTCTGTACCAGAAAGGCGAGCACCATCATCGGCGTGATCCTCTCGCCGAGTCGGCAAGAATTCGCCGCACCTCGGGCACTGAAGTGGCGACCGCAATGATCACTACGGCCGTCAGCACATCTATCATCTGCTTAGGCACAAGAGCGTTAACGGCCAGAGCGCCCTGAGATAACGTGGCAAAGAGTAGCGCGGCGGCTATGACGCCATACGGATTGTTGCGGCCTACCAGCGCGACCGCGATTCCGAGAAATCCGAGTCCCGACCCAAAGCCTTCTTCATAGTACTGTTTGTAGCCCAGCACGTAGTTGATGCCTCCCAGACCGGCAAGTGCGCCCGACAGCACGAGTGTCTTGAACCACACGCGGCCTACCCTTATCCCGCCATACTCTGCAGCCTGTGGTTGGAGACCAACCGCGCGGAGTTCGTAGCCCGCACGAGTGCGGAAGAGGTAGATGCTGGTAAGCACCGCTGCGCCAATCGCCACAAGAATCGTGAAGTTGGCGGCAGAGCCACGAAACATGGGGATCACTTCCGAAAGCCGCGGCACGGCGCCGGCCGCTATCTCTGGTGTGTGAAGTGAGTCGGCAACATTAAGACGCGTCGCAACAACCCAATTAAGGAAAGCCATAACAATAAAGTTCATCATTATTGTTACGATGACTTCGCTGGCTCCAAAGCGGGCACGCAGTGCTCCCGGAACCGATCCCACCAGAGCGCCACCAGCGCAAGCAGCGGCTATGCAGAGCGGCACCGCAATGAGCGCTGGAGTCGCTCCCGGAAGAAAAAGTCCCACAAATGCGGCAGCAAATCCTCCAAAGGCGAGCTGCCCTTCGGCACCGATGTTGAATAACCCGGCTCTCAAGCCGAGTGCGACCGCGAGTCCGGTGCAGACGAGCGTTGTGGTCTTGTAGAGAACCTGGCCGAGCCCGTATGAATTGCCCCATGTGCCTTCTATAAGAAGCGCAAAGACCTCTCGGGGAGACTGACCAACGCTCAGTATGAGGAGATCGCCAACGACTGCAGCAATCAGGAGTGCTGTGAGTGGAGGAAGCACAGCACTTGCGAGCGCGCGAGCACGCGACGGGGTTGATAGCCCACGCTCGCTGGATTCCATGACGTCGCGAGCCACAGTGCTCAAGTGTGGCCTCCCGTCTGACCGGCCGCACCGCGGGCTGCCGCTCCAGTCATGTAGTCTCCGAGCAATTCCGCAGTAGCCTCGGCGCGGCCCAGGAGAGCCACAACGCGACCGCCGTACATCACGGCGATACGGTCACTCAATGCCAGAATCTCGCCCAGGTCGGCGGAGATGAGGAGGATGGCCCTGCGGTTATCTCGCGCTTTTCGAAGCTGTGCGTGAATGAACTCTATTGCTCCGACGTCCACACCTCGTGTTGGCTGCACTGCAAGGAGAACTGAGAATTTCCTGCCTTCCATCTCGCGTGCAATTACAACCTTCTGCTGGTTGCCTCCCGAGAGGTTGCGCACGCGCGCCGCGGGGTCGGGTGGCCTTATGTCAAACTGCGTAATGCGACCATGAGCGTTGGCAGCAATGGCCTCAAAGTCAAGATGGAACGTACGACTGAAGCGGTGGTGCAGCCCGAGTATGAGGTTGTCGGCAGTACTGTAGTCGAGCACCAGACCGCGATGGTGACGGTCCTCCGGTATGTGAGACAGTCCTCCCTCAGCGCGTTCTCTCACCGAGAGTTCGGTGATGTCCTGACCGCCTAACTTGATTGTGCCAAGGAATGACGACCTGAGTCCGGCTATTGCCTCGGCAAGTTCAGTCTGGCCGTTACCTTCGACGCCAGCAATTCCCAGAATCTCTCCTTCGCGTACTTCGAGTGAGAGGTCGTGCACTTCATCCGGCCGGCGCGCAGACGCCACCGTCAGGCGAGAAACCGAGAGCGCTACGTCATGGTGTATCGCTTTGTCGACGCTATCCGGGAATGCTTCGCCTGCCAGGCGGACGTCGCGACCAACCATCATCCGTGCGATCGACGACGGTGACGCCTCGGCGGTTTTCAGCCGTCCTACGGTACGGCCGCCGCGCATGACGGTAACCGTGTTCGAAATCTCCATCACTTCGTCGAGCTTGTGCGTGATGAGCACGACCGTACCACCATTTGCAGACAGCGATCTCAGGACCTTCCAGAAGTCTCTCACCTCGGGTGGGGAGAGCACAGCCGTTGGCTCGTCGAGAATGAGAATACGAGCGCCTCTGAAGAGCACCTTGAGTATCTCCACGCGCTGCGCCTCGCCGACAGATAGACCATCCACACGCCTCGCCGGATCGATTGACAAACCGGTCTGTGCAGCAAGATCACGGACAGCCCGTTCGGCAGCTGCACGATCGAGCCTGATGCCGCGCCGCGGTTCAAGACCCAGTACAAGATTCTCCGCGACCGTGAGCGTGGGGACGAGCATGAAATGCTGATGCACCATGCCGACTCCTGCCATGATTGCCTCACGAGTCGTCCAACCCGTCACTTCGCGGCCCATCACCTCCACGCGTCCCGAATCCGGCGGATACATCCCGGCAAGTATGCGCATGAGCGTCGACTTGCCAGCGCCATTCTCACCAACTACCGCATGGATCTCACCCTCTTCCACCTCGAGAGATGCGTCGAGGTTCGCCTGAACTGTTCCAAAGGATTTGTGGATGCCGCTGGCGAGGATTGCAGTCGTCATCTCGTTGACGGCACGGTTATGCGGCCTGCGATGATCTCCTGGCGGAGTTCTTCGACTCTGGCCCGCACAGAATCGGGAATCAATCCCTTGTTATTGGCGTCGTAAACATAGTCCACGCCCAGCTCACGCAACCCCAACTCAAAAATGCCGCCAGTAAAACGCCCTTCGCGAACATTCCTTATTGCGTCGTAAACAGCCTGATCCACACCCTTTACCATCGACGTAAGAATGTGCCCGGGGGCCTCTGCCTGCTGGTCAGCGTCTACTCCAATCGCCAAACGTCCCATGCGTCTCGCAGCTTCGAACACCCCAAGACCCGTTGACCCCGAGGCGTGAAAGATCACGTTCACTCCCTGCTGATACTGACTCAGCGCGAGTTCCTGGCCGCGTCCCGGATTCCGGAACGCCTCAGGCGTTACACCTGCGTACTGCACAATGAGTTCGCACCGGGGGCAGACGGCCTTGACCCCCGCACGGTATCCTGCTTCGAACTTGTGGATGAGAGGGAAGTCCATCCCTCCTATGAATCCAACCTTGGGAGAATTTCCGGCTAAAGCGGCGAGCGCACCCACCAGAAACGAACCTTCTTCTTCCCGGAACTTGAGCGCGGCGAGATTGGATGGTGGGTCTATGGGTTGGCCGTTCGCGTCCAGCGGAACCGCGTAGTCGACCCCCGCAAAACGCACGTTAGGGTACTCGCGTGCGAGCAGAGCAAGATCGTCAGAAAAGATGAAACCCACGCCAATGACCAGGTCCATCCCTTCGGCAGCTAGAAGCCGGAGCCCTGCCTCGCGGTCCGATCCCTCGCCAGGCTCGATAAAGCGGACTCTCGCGCCCAGATCGCGTTCGGCGCGCTCGGCGCCGAGGTAGGCGCCGTCGTTAAACGATTTATCTCCTCGTCCGCCGACGTCAAAGACGATACCGACCTCGACAGTATTTTCGTCGGCTGCTGCTCTCTCGGCCCCAGCGGGGCGCACGAAAAGCAGAGCAATGTGCGCCACGACCAGAGCGCCGAGG
Organism: uncultured Gemmatimonadaceae bacterium; assembly: GCA_964649855.1. Taxonomy (GTDB): domain Bacteria; phylum Gemmatimonadota; class Gemmatimonadetes; order Gemmatimonadales; family Gemmatimonadaceae; genus CAZYTS01. The sequence continues at coordinate 948 of CAZYTS010000022.1, read as the reverse complement.
AGAACGAGCAGTTTCCGCATGTGGGGAGCAAAAGCTCGCGATACGGCTGAGCGACGGGAAGGGGAGGGTCAGGAGGGCGAGGATGGCAATGAGGGCAACGCTGGCGAGGATGGCAACGAGGGCGAGGATGGCGAGGATGGCGAGGATGGCGACGTACAAACGCTACTGGTCCTGCCCTCTTCGCCCTCTTCGCCATCCTTGCCATCTCGACCCGCCTCATCCGTAGGATCGGCACCACGACTGTCGCCCTTCGCGTTATTGCAGCATTACTCTAATGTTAGCCGAAGGCCCGTTTATCAATTCAACCGGAGAACAGACATGGCTGTTGCCAAGGTGACGGAGATCATTTCCTCCTCCCCCAAGAGTTTTGAAGATGCGGTGTCCGCGGGGATTGCACGCGCCAACAAGACGCTCAAGAATGTGCGTGGAGCGTGGGTAAAGGATCAAAAGGTAGTGGTGGAGAATGGAAAGATTACTGAGTACCGCGTTGGTATGCGGGTAACTTTTGTTTTGACTGATTAGGTAACGCTGACTGACGGCTACCGACCCAGGTGCACCGATCTCTATAGCAACAGGAGATCCTGACTCGGAGCTCATCGAAACGGCGCCGACCGCCGAACTTACGAGGCGGTCGGCCCGTGGCGGCGTTGTACAGTTGAGTGCGCAGGCGATCCAGCTTGCTCTGACGGTTGCGTCGGGCGTTGTGCTCGCGCGCCTTCTGAGGCCAACTGATTTTGGCATCGTAGGCATGGCTGCCACTCTGACATCATTTGCCACTGTGGTCCGCGACTTTGGAATGCCTCAGGCAACGGTGCAGAGGAATGACCTTTCAAGCCGGGATGTGACGTCGCTTTTCTGGCTTAGTCTGCGTCTCAATGCGGTACTTGCGCTGGCGCTGCTGGCCTTGAGTCCACTGGTTGCGGGTTTCTACGGTGAAGCGAGGATCGT
>CAZYTS010000021.1:0-29314 GCA_964649855.1 uncultured Gemmatimonadaceae bacterium | reverse complement strand
AGGGCGTTGGCTGAGGTTAGCACAGCCATGAAAGTCCAAAACGCAAAGATCACCAGGAGTTCTCGACCGGTGCTCCAGGTGCGTCCATTGCCTTGTGCCCGCATTTCGGCGGTGATGCTAAGGCTCTGTGGTAGTGGGCTTCCCGACATGGACTGAGGATAGCACCCCTCGATTAAAGGTGGCAAACCCGGATGTCACGAATGACACCCAGTGTGTTATGAACTGCACCAGGTCCCTTTTCAGGACTCTTTGAAGGCGGCGCAAAACGCTCATGACGTTTGCAGGACCATTCAGAACACCCCGGTGCCGTTGGTGACAAAGGTGTTCGAATAGGCTCCGGAAGTGCGTAGAATCATTGCAGGAACAGATCATAAACTCGCCCAAAGCGATTGAGGACTATATGAAGAAAGCAACTCTGATCACCGGACTTGCCGTTGCTCTTGCCGCAGCCGCGGGACTCTGGTACTACAGTCAGGCCGAGGCTCGCGAGACGCCGTCGTACAGATTTGCCACAGTAGAACGCGGCGATCTGCAGTCGTCGGTTTCTGCAACCGGTGCATTGAGCGCGGTAACAACTGTGCAGGTTGGCACTCAGGTTTCGGGCCAAGTGGCACAACTGCTGGTTGACTTCAACGATCGCGTTCGCAAGGGCCAGCTTCTGGCACGAATCGATCCTACGCTTCAGCAACAGGCAGTGCGCGACGCCCAGGCTGGCGTTGACCGCAGCCGCGCCGAGTTGGAGCGCGCGCAGCGCGAGTATGATCGCAATAAGACGCTCTACGATGGCAAGGTACTCACCGAGGCAGAGTTCAACTCGGTGGAATACACGCTCCGGGTTGCAGAATCGAATCTCAAGTCCGCGCAGGTGAGCCTCGATCGGGCCGAGCAGAACCTGGCATATACCAACATCTACTCGCCTATCGACGGTGTCGTGGTCGAACGGAACGTGGACGTTGGTCAGACCGTTGCGGCGAGTCTTTCTGCGCCGCAGCTCTTTCTCATCGCGCAGGACCTGGAGCAGATGCAGATCCTGGCCTCGGTCGACGAAAGCGACATTGGCCTGATTACCGACGGTCAGCCGGTACGCTTTACGGTGCAGGCACACCCTAACGAGAGCTTTAGCGGACACGTTCGTCAGGTGCGACTCCAGTCTGCAACGCAAGAAAACGTTGTGAGCTATACCGTCGTGGTATCAGTAAAAAACACCACCGGGAAGCTGCTTCCAGGAATGACTGCAACGGTGGCATTTGAGACCGGGTCCGCAGATAACGCGCTCATCGTGCCTAACGCCGCGTTGCGCTTTCGTGCCACTCCTGAAATGGAAGCACAGGTGGCCGCGAGCGAAGCAGTGGGCCGGTCTCCGAACGGCGCGTCAGCCGTGGGAGGCGATACTCCCAGGGTCGCTCAGGCCTATGCACGTCCAGCAAATGCAGCACCTGCCAGCGGAGCGCCGAGCGCTTCAACGGCAAAGCTCTGGTACATGGACGGAAACACGCTTCGCACCATGCGCGTGCAAACGGGAATCACAGATGGCCAGAGAACGGTCGTAGTGGGAAGTGAAGCGCTGCGCGAGGGAATGGAGGTAATCGTTGGTACTTCAAGCGCTTCTGCCTCGACTCAGACGGCCAATCCCTTCCAGTCAACAAGGCAACAGCAGGGGCCACGGCCGCCGGGAGGCTTCTAATGAAGGCAAAAATCGACAACACGCCTGTAATTCGTGTGATAGGCGCGAGAAAGACCTATACGATGGGTTCCAACCAGGTGCACGCCCTACGAGGAGTGGACCTCACGGTGGAGCGCGGCGACATGGTTGCGATCATGGGTGCATCGGGGTCGGGTAAGTCCACCATGATGAACCTGCTCGGCTGCCTCGATACGCCTACTGCGGGTGAGTACTGGCTCGACGGCGTCAAGGTGAATGGATTGACCAAGAACGAACTTGCAGACATCCGGAACGCCAAGCTCGGCTTTGTCTTCCAGGGATTCAACCTGCTCGCGCGAACATCTGCTATAGACAACGTCGAGCTGCCGCTCCTCTATGATCGTTCAGGCCGCAAGCGAGACACAAGAAAAATTGCAGCAGGTGCGCTGCAGCGAGTTGGCCTTGCCGAGCGCATGGACCATCATCCGAGTGAACTCTCTGGAGGCCAGCAACAGCGTGTGGCGATTGCAAGGGCGCTGGCTACCGAGCCGGCCGTTCTTCTTGCAGACGAGCCCACAGGAAACCTGGATAGCCGTACGACACTCGAAGTGATGTCGCTGTTTCAGGAACTGAACGATCAGGGCATAACGATAATTCTCGTAACGCACGAGCCCGAGGTTGCGCAGTACGCCAGAAGGGTCATCGAAATGCGCGACGGAAGGATCAGGCGCGACGTACCCGTTGCCAACAGGCGCCGTGCCGCGGATGACCTCAAGGAATGGCACGACATGGTATCGGACGACGAAGCGTCCGCGGAGGCCGCATGAAAGGAACGACTCTGATCCGGGTTGCCGGAGAAAGCATCCTCAAGAACAAGATGCGAACGCTGCTCACTATGCTTGGCATCGTGATTGGCGTGGGCGCAGTAATCGTGATGGTTGCAATTGGTCAGGGTGCGCAGGCAACGATCGAAAAGCAAATAGGTGCGTTAGGCACCAACATGATCGTGATCACGGCGGGCAATACCAGCCAGGGCGGTGTCAGTCAGGGAGCTCAGACTTTCAATAGGTTGACCGTTGACGACGCCAGCAAGCTGAAGCGGGAGAGTACTCTCCTGGCCGCAGTCACGCCTGTGGTGGTAACACGCACGCAGGTGATCAGCGCTGCCGGTAACTGGCGCACGTCTGTCAACGGCGTGTCCACCGATTTCACCATCGTGCGCGACTGGCCTCTGCAGTCAGGCACATTCTTCGCCGAGTCCGACGTTCAGGGGATGCGAAAAGTGGCGGTACTTGGGAGCACTGTAGCTCGCAACCTCTACCCGGACAGCGATCCCGTCGGTCAGCAAGTGCAGCTACGCAACGTGCCGTTCACAATAGTTGGAGTATTGGCGTCCAAAGGTCAGACTGCCAGCGGCTCAGATCAGGACGACGTGATCATTGTTCCTTATACCACTGCGCAGACAAGACTCAGCGGCTTCAGTTTCATTGCACAGATCCTCGCCAGCACCTTTAACCCCGGAGATGTTGTCGCAGCTCAGGATGAGATCCGCGTTCTGATGCGCGAGTCGCACCGGATAGCTCAGGGTGATGCGGATGACTTTACCGTGCGCAATCAGACGGAAATCGCCGAAGCCGCGCAGGGAACCACCAAGGTCATGACGCTGCTCCTCGCCGCTATCGCGTCCATCTCACTGATCGTCGGCGGAATCGGCATTATGAACATCATGCTTGTGTCAGTCACCGAACGCACTCGTGAGATCGGTATAAGGCTGGCTATTGGTGCGCGCGGACGAGACGTACTCACGCAGTTTCTCGTAGAGAGCATTGTGATGAGCGTACTCGGCGGCGTAATCGGCCTTCTCGTTGGTATTGCCAGTGCCAAGCTGGTCGGATCCATAACGGGTTGGAGTACTGCCATACCTACCGATGCTGTGATTCTGGCTATCGGCTTCTCTGCAGCTGTAGGTGTGTTCTTTGGGTTCTATCCTGCACGCAAAGCTTCAGCGCTGGATCCAATCCAGGCGCTTCGATACGAGTAAACGGAGTATGACGAACATGAGATTCAGCATCAGACTATGGTCCGTTTGGGCGCTGCTGTCGCTGGCGCCATTCGGTCTTGCCGCGCAGCAGGCGCGCACAATAACGCTCGATGACGCTATGAAGATTGCACTGCGTCAGAATGGGGACCTGCGCCTCGCTCGCAACGCGGCAGCGCAGGAGATGACTGGCGTACGTCAGGCCAGGTCTGCTTTTCTCCCCAACCTGAGCTTCAGCACGAGCACGGGGCAAAACTATGGCAGAAACTTCAGTCTCGACGAGGGGCGGATCGTGAACCAGACGACACAGTCATTCAACATGGGCGTCTCGTCCAGTGTCACGCTGTTTAACGGATTCCAGAACACCTCCAACGCTCGCTCAGCTTCTCTTTCAGAAGAGGCATCGGAGCAGAGCGTGCGACGCGCAGAACAGACGGTGGCGTTCACCGTTGCGACAAACTTTGTGAATCTGGTAACGCAACAGGAGCTTCTGCGAGTACAGGAACAGAACCTCGTTGCACAAGAGGCTCAGGAGAATCAGATACGGCAGTTTGTCGACGCCGGTACAAGACCAATCTCGGACCTGTACCAGCAGCAGGCGGCGGTCGCATCTACGCGGCTCGCGGTCGTCAACGCACAGCGTGCACTGGAGCTTGCCAAGGTCGACATCATTCAAGCGCTGCAGCTCGATCCAACCGGCGTCTATGAGTTTGTGGCCGCCACAACAACCGAAGCAGCTGATACGTCTGCAACGTTCGAGATCGAATCGCTGCTCCAAAGCGCATTGCTCAAGAGAGCAGATATTGCCGCGCGTCAGCTTGCTGTGGATGCAGCGAGCGTAGACGTAAAGGCGGCGCAGGGGACGCGCTGGCCCACGCTCTCTCTGAGTGCGGGATACAATACAGCGTTCAGCAGCGCCTCCGATATGGGCTTTAGCGACCAGCTCGACCAGCGACGTGGTGGGAGCCTTGGCCTGAGCGTTCAGCTGCCACTCTTTGACAGAAACAGTTCCAGCATCAATAGCCAGCGTGCTCGCATCGCAGAGGAGAACGCGCGCATTGCACTCCAGAACCAGCGACAGCAGGTTGCACTGGAGGTGCGCCGCGCTCTGCTCGACTACAACGCTGCACAACAACAGCTCGCCGCGGCCGAAGCGCAGGAACGCGCAGCATCTCTGGCCCTGGAGTCAACAAGTCGTCGCTACGACGTTGGCGCAGCCACACTCCTCGAAGTAACGCAGGCCCGTGCAACCATGGTGCAGGCGGCCAGCTCTCTGGTGAACGCTCGAAACGGCCTCACGCTACAGCGAAGCGTCATGTCCTACTACACCGGGGACCTTGAGACCACTGCCTGGAGTGATTGAGAGTCTTACAGCGAAAATGCGCTACTGAAACTGTCGCTGTTGGTCAGTAGCGCATTGAGCTGCTCCCCCTCTGCCACCCTGTTCACTCCTTCAGGTACAATCAGGAGAGCATTGGCGCGAGCCACTGATGTAAGGATCGCCGAGCCCTGAGGGCCGGTGAGCCGCGCCAGCAGCTCTCCTTCCTTAGTCTCTGATACAATCGCGCGCAAAAAGTGAGTGAGCCGCGCACCAGTCGTGACAGTCTCACCCAGTCTCACCCTGACTGGTCGCCTGAACACGCTCGTATGACCCATCATCAAACGGATCACTGGCCTCGCAAAGAGGTCAAAAGTCACGACTGCTGACACCGGGTTGCCTGGCAACGCCAGCCAGGGTGTTGTGCCGAGCGATCCAAAGGCAACGGGAGCGCCAGGGCGCATTCGCACGCGCCAGAAGTCCATTGTAGCACCCAGCGACGCCAATACATCGCGCGTGTAGTCAAAGGCGCCAACCGACGCTCCTGCCGTGGTGACGATAAAGTCAGCCACCTCGCGAGCTCGCTGCAGTAGTTCTCGCAATGATTCAGGTGTATCTGCAGCATTCCCAAGACGAATCGCTTCGCCGCCGGCCAACCTGACAGCGGCGGTAAGAGCATACGAGTTCGACGATACGATCTTGCGTCCCGCGAGCACTTGGTCAAATCGCTCCAGTTCCACCAACTCATCACCGGATCCCAGAATCGCCACGCGAGGCTTTTTGTACACCTCCACTCGTGCCATACCTAACGAAGAAAGAATCCCGATTTGTGCAGGCCCAATTGCAGTGCCCGCTTCCATAACCACGGAGCCCTTGGCAAAGTCCTCTCCCCGGGGCCTCACATTTCGCATGGCATCACGCGCGTCCCGGATCAATACCTCCACTTCGCCGCCATCCGTGTCCTCCACCCTCACAACGGAATCGGCTCCTTTGGGAATGGGCGCACCGGTCATGATGCGTGTAGCTGTGCCCTTTACGACCGAGCGCGAGGGCATAACGCCGGCGGCTACAGTTTCCAGTACATGGAGCCTCACCGGCGACTCGCTGCTCGCTCCCTCGATATCTGCCCCCCGAACGGCGTAGCCATCCATGGCAGAATTATCCCAGTGCGGCAGCGTGTAGGGAGCCACAGCGTCGCCCACCATCACCCGCCCCAGCGAATCGAGAAGGTCAACTGACTCTATACCTACCGGCTGAATGCCTCCTGTCACCCGCGCTACAGCCTCACTGACTGAAAGCATCAGCGAGTGTCCTGCAGCTTCGCCAGCAGAATGCCAATTGCGTCCTGCACCGCCTCCACTTCGCGGTTAGGTACCAGAAAGTTGTTGCCCAGCACACTGAACAGAATCGTCCGACCGCCTGGAGCGGTCACGTATCCAGAGAGAGAACGTACCATATCCAGTGTACCAGTCTTGGCACTCAGATTCCCCTCCGCGGGCGAGCCACGCATGCGAGAACGAATCGTGCCGTCAACTCCAGCCAACGGCAGCACCTCTCTGAACAGCGCTGCATGTCTGCTTTTGCGCATTGCATCGAGAATCAGCACAATCGTTTCAGGAGTCACCATATTGTGCCTCGACAGGCCGCTGCCATCACGCACTACAAAGCCGTCGGGGCTCGCGCCCCAGGCCAGCAACTGTTCACGCACCACGCGCGCACCACTGTCGGCTCTACCGATTCCGGTACGCGAGCGGCCGAGTGTTTTGAGAAGGATCTCACCTATCTGATTCTGTGAAGGCTTTTCAAAGGCACGAAGCATTTCACTGAGCGGTGGCGACATCAGAGAAAACAGCGGCACCCCTGGTGGCTCCATGGCGCCCTCGGCATGCTCCGGCTCCTCCAGATCGAGGCGTACTCCGCTGTCCACTGTCACTCCGCGCTCTTCGAGTGCCTCTCGCACGGCTTCGAGAAAGGCCCGCCGATGGTCGCGAAAGGTCAGCGACAGAGAGACGGTATCGTTGGCGGGGATCTCACCCTGGACGATAACCGTCCCCGCATTGGTGGAGTCGTGTCTCAACCGCGGGCGACGCGCTCGTTGACCCGGTGTCCGGGGCGCGGAGGTGACAGCCAGCATTCGTACGTTGGGGAAGGTCCTGGCGGGCCCCATTTCGAACTTTACCGGGGTCCCAGGTGCAGGTCCTCCGATCAGGCGAATCCAGAAAAAGCCCTCGTTGAAATAGAGTTCGTCCACTCCCGCGGCGTATGGTGAATCGAGGTCGTCCCACGACCACCCAAAGCCTAACGAGGCGTCGGGAAAGGCGTCGCCACCTGGTACCAGTGCACCGTCTATCCGGCGAATGCCGCGCAGTGCCAGCGAATCAGCGAGTGCCCGCAACGGCACGAGCGCATCCTTCATCATGTGATCCGAAACCGAAGGATCTCCTGTTCCCACAAACCGTAGATTGCCTCTCAAGACTCCGTCTGCCACAGAGCCATCGGCCATAACCGTGGTCGAAAAACGAAAATCAGCTCCCAGAAGCTCCAGAGCCACAGAGCCCGTGAGGAGCTTCTGATTGGAGGCCGGCATGAAGAGCTTGCCGGCATTGTGCGAATAAAGCGTGTCGCTTTGCTCGGGATCGACAATCAGAATGCCTAATTGCGCAGTGCGCCACTTGCTATCGGCAACCATGGAATCGATTGCGGCGCGGAGGTATTCGACCGATACGGCCGCAGCAGGCTCCAGGGTTGCTCGACGAGGGGCACAGGCGCTCAACAACAGCGCCGCGACTAAGAGTGATCGCTTCATCATGTTTATAGCCTGGAAGTTAATCCCACGCGTTGCGACCAATCGAAATCGCGGCGCAGCTCCACGGAAGGCCTTTTTGATCAGCGCGCCTATAGCGCTTCTTCGTCGCGCGCCAGCAGCTGCGCACGCTCCAGATCCTCCGGAGTGTTCACGTTCATAAAGAGCGTTTCCGGATCTCCAAACTGCGCCACTTCCTCACCACTGAGCCGCGCGCATCGAACATCCTCCAAAAATGATGCGACTTTCATTGCGCCGGCTTCGAGACGTTTTTCCACCGCTGGCAGGCACGCCTGCGAATACCAGGCGCAAAGGGGCTCCACGTCATCGCGCGCCGTATTGATGGGCACAGCAGCCTCCGCGTGCGCGGAATAGGCGCGAAGACACGACAAAAGCGGGGCACTTACAAACGGCATGTCCCACCCAACCACAATCACAGAGGTGCGCGCATGTGTGAGCGCAGAGTGTATTCCCACCAGCGTTCCCTGCGCTGGCCAGATATCCTCGGCAACCGGCACTCCCGGAAGCCACGACTCGGACCCGCGCGCGCTCGAGATTATGAGCAATGCGTCGCTCACCTGGGTGAGAGCGTCTGCAACGCGATCCAGAATTCTTCGCCCGGCAACCAGCTCCAGACCTTTGGGCTCGCCACCGAATCGCGAGGCCTTTCCCCCCGCGAGAATGACACCGGTGCAGCGTCGCGGGTCCATCAGCCTCTGAACACCGCGCTCAGGGTATCGTCTTCGGCCACGCGGACTTCTGCTACGCGGGCGGCACCGCCTAACGCCTTCTGGACGCACTCGAAGATGAATCGCGCCAGATTTTCGCCCGTCGGAACCAGTTTGCCTTCGGCAAACTCGGGCACATCGAGATTGATGTTGCTGTGATCGAAACGCCTGACCACTTCGCGTTCGAGGATGCCGTCGAGAAGACCAAGGTCGACCACCATGCCGGTAACCTCGTCGATGGGTCCGGTGACAGCTACGTCACACACGTACGTGTGCCCGTGGTAGTTCTTGCGCGCACAGAGGCCAAAGACCTCCTCGTTTTTCGCGTCACTCCAATCCGGCCGCCTATAGCGGTGCGCAGCTCCGAACTTTACGCGGCGGACAAGGAGCGCCTGGGCCATACCTGTGGTTGACGTTACGGTTTGGGACGCTGTGGAGTGTTGAGCCGGCTCCTAACGTCCAAAAGTATAAGTCACGCCGAGTGTGAGGGCGAGGTTTCTCTTCCAGTAATTACGAGCCGCCTGGGGGTCCAACACCGGATCGTCGGCTCCGGTCTTTGTGAAATATGACTCCGGGTAGCGCACTCTGAAAAAGTAGTTTGTGGCGTCGATGCGTCCTTGCCAATGGCCGCCAGCCGAAAACTTTATGCCGGGTCTGAGCGTGAGCAGAAATGGGGTCCCGACGCGGTAACCTCCCACGTCAAAACCGTCAAAGCCGGCTACCATGCCCAAACCACCGCCAAGCGTTGGGATCAATCCGCGCCAGCTCTTGTAGCCCGTGAGGTTGAGGGCAAAGCCCACGTCGCTGAACATGACGGCGACATCCTTGATCCCCTGGAGGCGGTCTTCCGCGTCGAGTCGCGGGTCAATCACATTGCGCTCGCTGAGCGCCAGAGCCATTCGAGCTGTGAGATACGCTGGCCCGGCGATCCTGTATTCCCAGTGAGCCCCCATCATGGCTCCGCTGCGCGGTGAGACACCGGCAGGATCGGTAGAAGGGCTGTATTGGCCGCCAAAAAACGTGAGCTCCTGGCGATACTCGAGGTCACGATATGGAGAAGTGCGTGGCGTGTGTCCTACCTGGGCCGCGAGCGCGGAGGGAAGGACGAGTGCCAGCAGGATGTAGTAAGATTTCCTAAGCATTAGTTGCGTTAAGCGCCTTGGTTCCTGAGATCGCGCCCGGTCATTTCGGGAGGAGCTGCGATGCCAAGCATTGAAAGTAGCGTAGGTCCCACGTCACAGAGAGCGCCCCCTGAACGAAGCGGACGGTCACCATCCGGGTCCAGTACTACAAAGGGGACCGGATTGGTGGTGTGCGCTGTGTGAGGTCCGCCTGTTTCCGGGTCGATCATTACCTCGCAGTTGCCGTGGTCGGCAGTAATCATGAGTCGCGCTCCCGCGGACTCTGCCGCCTTTATGACACGCGATAGGCAACCGTCCACACATTCCAACGCCTTGATGACCGCACTCAGCGATCCCGTGTGTCCCACCATATCGGCATTGGCGTAGTTACACAGAGTAAAGTCAAACGATCCCGAGGCGATGGCTTTGCAGAGCACGTCTGTTACGCCTGCAGCCGACATCTCCGGCTGCAGGTCATATGTGGCCACGTGCGGGCTCGGTACGAGCTCGCGAACCTCGCCGGCAAAAGGCGCTTCCACACCGCCATTAAAAAAGTACGTCACGTGTGGATACTTTTCGGTTTCCGCGGTCCGGAACATGGACTGCCCACTCGCCGACACAACCTCGGCCACGATTCGCGCCATCGAGAACGGCGGAAATGCCACCGGGAAAGAAAAGGTCTCATCGTATGACGTCATTGTCGCCAGGCTTACCGCCGGGCGATCAGAAACGTCAAAGCCATCAAATGACTCGTCCTTGAGCGCACGCACGATCTGGCGCATGCGATCAGACCTGAAGTTGAAGAGGATTACGGCGTCGCCATCTCGCATTGGCGCCACTGGCTCCCCCTCTGCCGTCGTCAGAACAACCGGGGTGATAAACTCGTCTGTCTCACCCCTGGCGTACGCCGCCTCGATCGCGGCCACGGGATCAGTAGCCCGCGGGCCCACACCTCGCACGGAGGCGTCATACCATTTGCGGACGCGATCCCAGCGCCGGTCGCGGTCCATTCCAAAGTAGCGACCCCCCAGAGAAGCAATCACCGCCCGACCCTCGGAGTGTGACAGCAACTCTCGCATGTAGCGGAGGCCTGAGGTGGGCATCGTGTCGCGACCGTCCATGAGGCAATGGATGGCGACGCGCCCGACCTTTTGTCGCATTGCAAGCTCGATCAACGCAAAAAGATGCTTGTCGAGCGCGTGAACCCCACCATCTCCCAGAAGACCCATGAGGTGCAGTGTGCCGCCGCTCTCACGTGCGGTTCGGCAGGCGTCAACAAAGGCCGCCTTCTCAAAATACGATCCGTCTTCGATGGCTTCGGCTATACGCACCAGATCCTGCTTGACCACACGACCCGCGCCCAGGTTCAAATGACCAACCTCGCTATTTCCCATCTGCCCTTCGGGTAAACCAACCGCACGGCCCGAAGCCTCCAAGAGAGTGCGAGGTGCGCGCGACCACAGACCCTTCCAGACGGGCATGTCGGCCATCTCTACCGCGTTTCCCTCGCTCGCTTCTCGATAGCCAAAACCATCGACAACGACGAGGACTACAGGACGATATGGATCGGGCATTAACGGAGGGCAGGAACCAGGTGTCTTAAGAGATTGTGGAAAGGACGTGCAATGTAGCACTCCCACGCGTGCCCTGTGCTCGACGACGAGATGAAAGAAGGGCGCCGCAAGGAGAAATGGACGGGATGTACGGGTGTGACGCTTTGCGTTGCCAACGTTGCTGCATTGCCACATAGTGTTGGCCAGTTCTGCCGGTGACCCTCAACCGATTCAGAACTTTGTGATCTTCGACATTCTCGAACGTGACGTGAATCCCTTACCGTGACCGGGCTTCGGAGGGACCAGTCTCGCAGAAGATGGTAGAAGGTCATTCCGAGCAATTTGAACCAAGGTGTTGTTGTGTCCCTGTTGCTGCATTCCCCCGCGAAAGTTCTTGCTGCGATTGTTCTGAGTTCAACACTGGCGAGTGTGGCTCAGGGCCTACCCGTTTGCGTCGACGACAGGGCGGTGACTTCGTGGCTCAACAGCGCACTCGTCTCGGATTCTCTACAGGGAAAAAGCGGCAAACTCCTGGCGCGTATCGTCACTCCACAACACGACGGCAGCATCCGCATATTGCGCGAGCTCTTTGGCGACAGCACGGTCGATCGCCCCGGCGTGTACACTGCCACCGATAGTCTCACGGGAAAGAGCTTCTCCTTTATTTCACTCCTGCCTTTTTCTGCCAAGGCAAAGGGCCGGGTGGGCTCGTACCTCATCGGCAATTGGCCGCGGGAACGTCGACGCACGGAGGGGCTGCCCGAGGGATTCATAGAGGTTACTGCAGACAACCAGGAAACCCTCGTCTCAGAGAACTTCCGCCTCAAGGATTTTCTCACCCACGATCAGCAGTCGGTCTGGCCCAAGTATCTCGTCCTTCAGGAAGCGTTGATCGATAAACTCGAGCTCATCATTCTGGACCTGAAGGAGCGGGGACACCAAGTTGAGCGGGTCTCGGTTATGTCGGGATTCAGGACTCCGCAGTACAATTCCCGCGGCGTCAAGCGAGGGGGGCGGGCAGCGGACAGCCGTCATCAGTACGGCGACGCGGCCGACATCTTTATTGACAACGACGGCAATGGCCGAATGGACGACCTCAACGGTGACGGGAAAGTGGACCTAAAAGACACCCGGATCGTACTGCAGTCTGTGGAACGCGTCGAGAAACAGTTTCCCGACCTCATTGGAGGTGCGGGGCTCTACCGTGCTAATAGAGCGCACGGCCCATTTGTTCACGTTGATGTGCGTGGCGCTCGCGTCCGCTGGGGACTGATCTAGAATGACAACGCACCGCTGGCGGCTGGCTCCTGCCATCTTTTTCGGCACCCTGACGCTGGCGTCGCTGACGGTCCTCTCCAGAGCAGATGCTGCACTAGGCCCGACCCGTAACGAACCCCCCGCGCGGCCCGCTTTCCCATCTGTAAATCTCGCCGCCAGTGCACGCGGTTTGAGCCGTTCTGTTCACATGCTCACAGCGCTCCCCAAGGGGCGCGTCAACGTTCCAATCGAAGTGAGCGCTTCGCCTAAAGGCTTGGCGTATCAGTGGATTCAACTTGGCCGGCCGGCGGCCGGAGAGGCGGCCCGCCCGCTCCAAGGCCCGATCGTAGCACCCGACAAGCCGGGTTTTTATCAACTGGCAATCCTCAGGGGAGACGAGGTTCGCGTCGTCGATAGTCTCACGCTCGGAGTTTTGATGCCGCTCGCCGAAAAGCAGGGGGCGTCAATCAACGGCTACCGAATCGGGTTCTACAGAGGTGAGCGACGCGGCAACGCCCTTGACGCTCCAGAGGGCTTTCTCGAGGTGCCGGAAGAGCACGCCACCCTCCGGGTGTCCGAGCACTTCAGCCTATCCGACTTTATCACCCACGACGCGCAGACCACGTGGCCCCGGTACCTGGCTATCGATCCGCGCCTCCTGGACAAGCTGGAACTGGTCTTCGAAGAAATCGTAAGGCTCCGTGGAACTGCTCTCGGAGACTCCGTGAACTTTGATATTCACTCTGGCTTTCGCACTCCGTTGCACAATCGTCGCGTAACCCGGGCAGCTGGCGACAGCCGTCATCAGTATGGTGATGCCGCAGACGTGGCAATTGACGCCAACGGGGACGGAAGAATCTCAGCTGCTGATGTGCGCTTGATTGTGCGTGCGGTGGAGATCGTGGAGCGCAAGCATCCGCACCTGGTTGGCGGGCTGGGCATCTACGCTGGTTCGGCTTACGCGCACATAGACGTGCGTGGCCGGGCAGCACGCTGGCGAGGCTGATGCCGCTCTCAGCGCACCTGCGCGAACGCATTCTGCGGCACCTCGATGCCCTTAGCGACGAAAAGGGTTATCAGGTGCTCGACTACGTGGAATTCGTCGCCTCAAAGCACGGCGCTACACCGGCGTCGCCGAGCATTTTCACCCGTTTTGCAGAAGGGGTTGAGGATACTCTCCGTGCTGGTAGGGTATCTACCACGGCCATTTCTGAGACCGTAGGGCTCCTTAACAAGGCCATGGGTGTACTCAACGGTGTCGCCGCAGCAGGAAAGTCCGTCGCAACCGACATTGTTAGCGTCGCCAGCACGGCAGCAAAGTCAGCAACGGGCCCTTCCTCCTCAGGTGAACCTTCGCCAACTCCACCAGAGCAGCAAAAGGGCGGCGACGACCCCACGCCACCAGTCCCACCCGGGCTCTAGGCCGCGACAAGTGAGGGACCGATGACCGACGTTCGAGTTGAAGATCCTGCACTGCAAGAAGCCGAAGACATCACACCGCCCATGCAGGGGATAATCAAGACGTTGTCGCGCATTCCCGACTACGTGCGGCTCGTTTTTGGCCTCCTCTGGGATTCGCGAGTTTCTCTGATGGATCGGCTGATAGTGATGGGTTCGGTTATTTATCTGGCGTCGCCTCTGGATATCCTCCCCGACGTTTTCCCCATACTCGGCCAGATAGACGACCTCTTCTTTCTGGTGTTTTCTCTCACGCGGCTTTTCGAGCGGGCTGACCGCGACGTTGTTCTTTCGCACTGGAAGGGGCGCGCTGAGGAACTGAGTGCCAGGTCTCTCAGGCGACTCGTGCTTTTGGCGTCCTTTTTTGCGACTCCGTCCATGCGGCGCCGCCTTAGGGCCTTGGGAAAAGCACACTGAGCGCTTGAGGTGCCGGTTGTGACCGCCTAGCTTTCGCTATGGCACCCCAAACTCGAATTTCCGACCGACCCGCAGCCCCGAATACTCCGGAGCGCGGGTCTTTGCGTACCGGGACGAATGGCACGGACCCGATACAGCGTATTCGCACGGACGTGGCGCTGACTTTCGACGACGTCCTGCTCGTGCCGCGGCACTCAGTAACTCACCCAAAAGATGTAGTGCTTGCGTCGCGCTTTACGCGCGGCATAGAACTCAATGTGCCTCTCGTTTCTGCGGCCATGGATACGGTCACCGAATCCGAGATGGCAATAGCCATGGCGCGTGCCGGTGGCATCGGCGTGATTCACAAGAACATGTCGATTGACCGTCAGGCCGCTGAGGTGGACAGGGTCAAACGTTCTGAGAGTGGCATGATTCTCAATCCGATCACCCTGGCACCGGACGCCCTCCTCCGAGAGGCTGTGGCGCTGATGAACCGCTTCAAGATCTCTGGTGTTCCTATTGTCGATGCCGACGGAAAACTCGTCGGCATTATTACTAACAGAGATCTGCAGTTTGAGCGCAATCTGCAACGACCGTTAAGGGACGTGATGACAGCCACCGGTCTTGTAACTGCACCGGTTGGCACGACGCTTGACGACGCAGAGCGCATTCTGGCGCAGCATCGCATCGAGAAGCTGCCCGTGGTCGACGAGGCCAACCGGCTGCGCGGTTTGATCACAGTCAAGGATATTCACAAAAGACGGCAATACCCCAGCGCCAACAAGGACAGGCACGGACGTCTGCGCTGCGCCGGAGCTTTAGGTGCCGGTGGCGATATGATCGAGCGCGCTACGGCTCTGGTCGGCGCGGGGGTCGATGTGCTGGTGATCGACACCGCTCATGGCCACAGCGATGGCGTACTCGAAGCGACCAGTCGCGTCCGCGAGGCCTTTCCCGACGTACAACTCGTCGTAGGAAACGTCGCTAGCAGAGAAGGGGCGGCAGCCTTGGCCGAACGTGGAGTAGACGCCGTCAAGGTTGGCGTCGGCCCCGGCTCCATCTGTACCACGCGGGTCGTCACCGGCGTTGGTGTACCGCAGTTGACCGCGATAATGGATGCCATCGAAGGAGCAGCGGGTCTGCCAGTTATCGCCGACGGCGGAATCAAGTACTCCGGCGACATCGTCAAAGCCCTGGCCGCTGGTGCTTCGAGCGTCATGATGGGGTCGATGCTTGCCGGAACCGAGGAGTCCCCGGGCGAGGCCTTCTTACTCGAAGGACGTCGCTTCAAGATGATCCGCGGCATGGGCTCCCTCTCCGCCATGCAGGATGGCAGCGCCGACCGCTATTTCCAGGAGGGCGAAATGTCGCCGCGGAAGCTGGTGCCAGAAGGCATAGAGGGCAGGGTGCCGTACAAAGGGCCAGTGGGCGACGTGTTGTTTCAGATGGTTGGTGGACTGCGCTCCGGCATGGGCTACGTGGGATGTGGCTCGATCGACGAGCTTCGCACCGAGTCGCAGTTCGTGAGGATAACCACTGCGGGGCTGCGCGAATCGCACCCTCACGACGTCACCATCACTCGCGAGGCGCCTAACTACTCGTTGTAGGCGCCAGGGACTTGGGCGGGGGTCGGGTTACGTCCCCCGCCGCGTGTCCTTGACTGCTGGTGGCCGGTTCGTCCCAGAGTGCCATCGGTCATTCTTTGTCTTGACACCTTACCATCAACGCTCCACCTTGCCCGCCCGTACCTAGCACGATCCACCTCAGGGCGATCGTCTGCAACGATCGCCCGTTTCACGTCTGAAACCCCCGGAGATCTCCCCGTATGGGACTTTGGTCGAAAAAGAGCCTCGACGTACTGATGCGCGAAGCCGAAGGCGCAGGAGAGGCCGTTACCCTCAAACGGTCGCTCGGCGCTTTGAACCTCACGCTCCTCGGCATTGGCGCCATCATCGGAGCGGGCATCTTCGTCCTCACCGGCACGGCAGCAGCGCAATATGCTGGTCCCGCCATCGTAATTTCCTTTGTCATTGCGGGCCTCGGTTGCCTCTTTGCTGGGCTTTGCTACGCCGAGTTCGCGTCGATGATTCCTATCGCCGGCAGCGCCTACACCTACGGCTACGCCACCTTAGGTGAGCTCATAGCCTGGATCATCGGCTGGGATCTGATTCTCGAATACCTCTTTGCCGCGTCGACCGTGGCTGTAGGATGGTCTGGATACTTTACATCGTTTGTTAACGACTACCTCGGAGTTCACCTGCCAGCCGCTCTAACCACGGCGCCATTCACAGTGCAGGGAACTCACACGCTCGTTCCCACGGGGGCCATCATCAACCTCCCCGCGATGTTGCTCGTTGGATTCCTCACCACGCTGCTCGTAATTGGAATTCAGGAGTCGTCGCGCCTCAACAACATCATCGTCTTTATCAAGGTCGCCATCATCTTTCTGGTGATTGGCTTTGGCTTCATGTACGTCGTACCGTCCAACTGGTCACCATTCATTCCGGAAAACACGGGTGAATTTGGACACTTTGGATTCTCAGGTATCGTTCGTGCAGCCGGCGTGATCTTCTTTGCCTACATCGGCTTTGACGCTGTGTCCACAGCTGCCCAGGAGGCCAAGAATCCCAAGCGGGATATGCCGATTGGCATTCTCTCCTCGCTGGCTGTCTGCACAGTCCTGTATATCCTCATGGCGCTCGTAATGACCGGCGTAGCTCACTACACCGAGTTGAACGTGCCCAATCCGGTCTATGTCGCAATCGACAGGGCTGGTCCAGCTTTGGGCTGGCTCAAGATGCTCGTGGGAATTGGAGCCATTGCTGGCCTCGCGTCCGTTGTGCTCGTGATGCTCCTGGGACAGCCACGAATCTTCTACGCGATGTCCAAGGACGGACTTCTCCCGCCGTTGTTCTCCAAGGTCCACAAGAAGTACCAGACGCCGCACGTCGCCACCATTATCACAGGTTCCGTTGCAGCAGTCATCGCCGGGCTCTTCCCAATCGGACTCCTGGGCGAGCTAGTCTCCATTGGAACTCTCTTGGCCTTCGTGATTGTGAGCGCGGGAGTGCTGGTAATGCGCTACCGCTTCCCGAATCAGCATCGGCCCTTCAGGACGCCTCTTGTGCCGCTGGTGCCGGGCCTGGCCATTCTTATTTGCGGCTACATGATGTGGGGTCTGCCCCTGGATACCTGGCTGCGGCTTCTGATCTGGCTGGCCATCGGTATGCTGATCTACCTCTTCTACGGTCGGCACCACTCCCGTGCGGCGCAGAGGGAGGCTGGTCAATAGGGCCGCTTTCGCGGAATAGGGTTATCTTGGGATCGGCGCCCGGCTGTAAGGGGGCGCCGATCTTGTTAAATGCCACCTGTGCCTCTGACTGAACTTCTGTCGGTCCCCGCCGAGCGAGCCGAAGCTGCCCGGCGTGTCGCCGAAATCATTCGACCGGCCCGCCGTGTAGCGGTAACCACGCACATAAATGCCGACGGCGACGCCTGCGGCTCCGCCGCGGCGCTCGTACGTCTCCTGGGACAGATGGGTATTCAGGCCGTTGTCGTAAATCCGACTCCCTGGCCTTCGATCTTCAGCTACCTACTCGGCCCCGACATCGTCGACCTTTCTGGCCAGGGGAGCAAGGCGCTGGCCGACATTGACGCCCTCATGATTCTGGACGTCAGTGACATGAGCCGGCTTGGGCACCTGGCGGAGGCCGCTCGCAAGCTCAAGGTGCCGCGCATCGTAATCGACCATCACGCTCCCAGCGACGAACCTGCTGGTGAACTTCTGATGGATGACCCTCAAGCGTGCGCGACGGGTGAACTCCTTTTTGACTTTGCCACGGCTCTGGACCTGGAGATCACTCCTGCCATTGCCGAGGCCCTCTACACGGCAATCCTCACGGACACTGGGGGATTCCGCTACGCCAACACTTCTCCGCGCTGCCACTCAATTGCCGCTGTGTTGCTCACGCGAGGTGTGGACCCCGAGACGATGTATCGACGCATTTATGCCTCGCTCTCGCCGGGCCGTATCTACCTGTTGCGAGACGCTTTGCACTCCATTGGGCACGACGCGGAGCACGGCATCTCGTGGATCTCGGTTACCCAGGACGCTTTGGAGCGCTACGAAGTGAGTCCCGAAGATCTGGACGGAATTGTTGAGCATCCTCGCTCGATCGAGGGTACACGGCTGGCGCTCTTCTTTCGCGATTTAGGTTACGGTAAAGTGAAGGTTTCATTCCGCAGCACCGGTTCCGTAGATGTAAACAGATTTGCCCGTGCCTTTGGAGGCGGGGGGCATGCCAAGGCATCGGGGGCGCTGATTGCCGGAACACTGGACCAGGTACGCGATAAGGTCATCAGCGCAGCACGGGACTACGTTGGTCCGGTGGCACCATGACCAGTCCGCTCCAACAACGCATTGCAAAAGCCCTCGAAAACGTCCGGCACCCGGAGACGGGCGAGCCGGTGCTGCAGTCCGAGGTGGTTCGAAACATCGGTGTAACGCTCGAAGGCCGCGTTCACCTCACGGTTGTGGTGGGAGACGGCGACGACGCCGAGCTGGTGCGCGACGTGCGCCGGGCAGTTGAAGGCGTGGAGGGTGTGGCCGACGTAAAGGTAGAAGTGCGTGATTCCGCCCAATCTGCAACCGGTAAAGAGGCCCAGTCGCGCCAGCCAGCGCGTGCGCTGCCCGTGATGGATACGCGCGCCGCTGCTCCACGACCGTCCGCTCCAACACCGGTCGCATACCCCAACCTCGGCAAGGTCATTGCCGTGAGTTCAGGAAAGGGCGGAGTTGGCAAAAGTACTGTTGCAGTAAATCTTGCTGTCGCGCTGGCACGGCGTGGACTCCGCGTGGGACTGATGGACGCGGATATCTATGGCCCTAACATTCCAAGGATGCTTGGAGTGGCGGGGCAGCCAGCGGTGCAGAACGAAAAGATCATTCCGCTCCAGGCTCATGGGTTGCGGATGATCTCGTTAGGCTTGCTGATCGAACGGGACCAGCCTGCCATTTGGCGTGGTCCCATTGTCATGAAGATCGTAACGCAGTTCCTGCGAGACGTGGACTGGGGCCAACTCGACTTTCTCCTTGTCGACATGCCGCCAGGTACGGGTGACGCGCAGCTCTCGCTCGTTCAGGCTACCAACGTGAGCGGCGCGATCATAGTCACCACCCCGCAGCAGGTAGCAACCGGAGACGCGCTACGCGGTGCGCGCATGTTCCAGCGAGTCAACGTCCCTGTGCTTGGCATCGTCGAAAACATGAGCTGGTTTGAGTGCCCCCATTGCGGCAAACCAACGGCTCTCTTTGGTTCAGGTGGTGGTAAAGCCCTGGCCGACGAACTGCAACTGGACCTGCTTGGCCAGATTCCGCTTTATCCAAGGATCATGGAAGGCGGTGATTCCGGCAAACCAATTGTAGTGGCAGACGCTGACTCGTCAGCAGCAAAAGCTGTAATGGCAATAGCGGAGCGTATTGCAGGCATAGACTGACGTCCTCTCACCGGAGGGGCCTTTCGCTTTCAGTTCGCGGTGCTGATCACAATACTCACCGACTTCGGAACCGCGGACGGCTACGTAGCCGAAATGAAGGGCGTCATCTACTCTGCCGCGCCGAGTGCCACCGTTGTCGACGTGTCACACGACATGAGAGCCCAGGACGTCGAACTCAGTCGCCTGACCGTCGCTCGCTATTGGCGCAGGTTCCCCCCAGGCACCATCCACCTCGTTGTGGTAGATCCCGGGGTGGGGACCGATAGAGCGGCAATCGCAGTCGAGAGCTCAGAGCGCTATCTGGTCGGTCCAAACAACGGCGTGCTATCCCCCGCGCTTCTCATGGCAGACGTAAGCGTAGTCTCGCTCGCAGTTCCGTACACAGCTTCTCCCACCTTTCACGGCCGCGACGTTTTTGCCCCCGCGGCTGCGGCCCTGGCGAGCGGCGTCCCGCTTTCGGCATTGGGACAACCTTTCGAAAACGCAACAGTCCTGCGTACACCAGAACCCACCCGGCGGCAGGATGGTGCAGTGATTGGGCAGGTCATTGCCATTGATCACTTTGGCAATGCCATCACCAACATCGTGGGGGCACGCAGCGGCGTCGTTGCTGTGAGCGGACGCCCGGTCCCGGTAAGGTCGACCTATGGCGACATAGCCAGCGGCACTCCCGTAGGCATCACAGGTTCGAGCGGATTGCTGGAAGTCGCTATCCGCGACGGCAACGCATCACGGGCGCTCGGAATCGAGCGTGGCGCGACCGTAGTCTGGTATCGCTCCTGAAACCTAACGAGCTGATCCGACCGTTCTCTCGCTGTCAGCCTTTGGACGGCGCGCCGCGACCACCCCGGTAATCGGAGTCGGAGTCTGCCACGCTGCTTCCATTGCAGGTGCCGGTGCATGTGCGACAACCGCGTCCCGCCTCGTACCGCCACGCGACAATAGAGCCGCCCCAAATCCGGTCGTGACAGCCACGTAGGTCACCGCCAGCGCCAGAAGCCTCAGACCTACACCAGCCACCGGGACGTCATTGAGAACCCCAGCCAGCAGCCATAGACCCATGTAGAGCACCAGCCCCACAACCAAACCGCGCAATGCGCTACCGCGCTCGTTTGCCGATGCGGACCTTCCACCACTGATGCCATCGCCCGTGAGGCGGGCTACTGCGACAAAACCAAGTGTTGCAAGGCCGGCTACCGCCAGAACCAGAGCCACAAGCGCAAAGGGAATGAGCAAGGCTCCGATTACCGTTATTGCCAGTCCCACCACCAGAATCAGTGCGGCTGGCACTATCCCCAACTCTCCGGCTATACCAACAAGAAATGAACGCCAGAACGATTGCTCGAGCACGTCCACAACCCCGTTCATGTACGAACTGGCAAAAACCAGAACGCCGAGACCCACGAGCAGGATAACTGTGAACCAGCCTAACGCGAGCGCCATGGGCGAACGAGGTTCACGCGGCGCAGACTCCTGCCCATTGCCCAGCAGCGCGCGCACTGACTCTCCAAACGCTCCAGTGTAGTTGCGCTGGTTGCCTTCAATAAGACCCTGGTTGTCAACCGAACCAAATGCCGCGATCGCATCTCCGGTAACCCGACCCCCCGCACCCACGCGTACATCTCCTGCGATCGCAACCGCGGACCCGATGATCGTGCCAAGCACGGTAAGATTTCCGCCAGCTACCACGACAGGTCCCTGAACCTCAGTTCCCGCGGGAATCACCTTGCTGCCAAAGCTGAGGCTGTCGGTGAGTGCCTGTCGGTTCGGCTCCTGGCTCGACGCGCTGTTGGCTGACTCGGTCTGTCCAAGCGCGTAAAGGGGAGGTGCGGCCAGGGTAGACGCCACAACAACGACCGCAATAGCGGCCGCCGGAAGAGCCATATTTCGCATTTCAGCTCCTCCGGCGTCGGCCGATTGTGGCTAGCGTTTTCACACCGAATGCCACGCCCGTAATACCCAGCCCTACGGCCCCCACTGTGGCCACCAGCGCCAGCGTACCGCCGCCCTGGATCGCCGCTGCAGCCGTATCGCCAAAGAGCGAGAGGGTGAGCGTGTGGGCGGCAGCCAAAAGCCCTTCGCGGCCCCTCTGGACGGCCAGGTTGGCCAGAAAGAGCACCGCATCGGCTCGCTGCACCAGCCAGACGCCGATAAAGGTCATAATGACCGCTACTACGCCACCGGTCGCGCCAGCAAAGACTCGGCCCACCGCAGAACTCGGGGCCCAGCGCTTGAGTGTGTCACGAAGGGCTACGTGCCAGGGCTCAAAGACCTGGACCTGGGTCATGACCTTCTGCGAGAACGCCGGGCTCGGTACGTGAAGCGGCAGCGATTCGAGCCCAGCGACCACTGCTGCGAGTGACCGGTACTCAGCGGTACACGCAGCGCACTCGTCCAGGTGGTTACGAAGGGGGGCAACACCAAACCCCTCCTCGCCATCGAGGAGAAGGTCGATTTCTTCGGGTAAAAGGTGACGGTGGTTCACAGGTTGCCTCCGTAGGCCAAGTACGACCGGGAATGGGGCTGGGTTTCAATCACGAATGGAACCGAGTGCTTCACGCAACTGGTGTCGCGCCCGGTGGATATAGGTTTTCACGGTGCCGAGTGGCAGGTCGAGCATTGCGGCGATCTCTTCGTAGGATCGCCCCTCCACATGTCGGAGCATGATGCAGGATCGATACTCCGGCCTTAGTGACTCGATGGCACTCTCGATGGCTTTGCCAATCTCCTTGGCCTCCATCTCTTCGAGTGCGTTTTCCTGTTTTGCGGCTACGTCGATCTGAGTTGCTTCAACTTCGGCAGCGCTCGAAGCGTGCGGCGAGCCGTCGATGCTGATGGTGTCGAGCTGCCGTTTTCGCAGATGATCGATCGCGACGTTGTTGGCGATTTTGAGCAACCAGCTCGAGAGTTTGAACTCCGGTCGGTAGCGATCGATGTGATTCAGGACTTTGATAAAGGTGTCCTGGGCCAGGTCCTCAGCGATCTCGCGATCGCGCACCATTCGGAAGATCAGCGAGAAGACCGGCCGTTCGTAGCGGCGGATGAGTTCACGGTACGCAGCTTCCTTCCCCTCCTGTGCAAGCGAGACGAGGTCAGCATCGGGAAGATTGCGTATGTCTAGAAGTGGGGCCATGCCGGGGCGTAGCGCCGTCCGTGGGAACTGGTCCCGTTCATCCGTAAGCTCGCAAGCTAAAAAGGGATGGATGTGGGGGCCAGCGTGCTTGATTGGGTTGTGCGCCTCCGCCAACTTTCGCGGGCGATGACCCCAACGGATCTCAATGCGGTCGAGGCGCGGGACGCGGCCGCTGGTGGAGCCGTAAAGCGCGACTATGTGCGCCGGATCTTTTCCGAGATTGCGCCGCGCTACGACCTCCTCAACCACCTCCTGAGCTTCAACATAGACCGCGGCTGGCGCGTGCAGGCGCTGGCGGCGCTCAACTGGCAGGCAAAGCCAACGGGGGTCTACCTGGACCTCTGTGCCGGCACCCTGGACATTGCCGCCCAGCTCTCACGCCTGGCTGGGTTCAACGGCACCGTACTCGGCGCTGACTTTGCTGAACCAATGTTGAGGGCGGGTGTGGGTAAGGGGTCTGGCGGGGCCGTGCAGCCCGTCGTGGCGGATGCGCTGTCTTTGCCCCTTGGTTCGGAGTCGGTAGATGGCGCCATTGTTGGATTCGGGATTCGCAATCTGGCGGATCTCGATGCTGGCTTGGGTGAGGTGCTGCGCGTACTAAGGCCCGGTGGGCGCTTTGTCATTCTCGAGTTCTCGACACCTCGTTCTGCAGCGGTGCGAGGGCTCTATGGGATTTACTCCGATCATGTGCTTCCGGTGGTGGGTGGCGCGATAAGCGGGCATCGGTCGGCGTACAGATATTTGCCGGAGTCGGTAAAGCGTTTTCCGGTCGCAGAGGCACTTGCCGGCAAGATGCAATCGGCCGGTTTTAAGGATGTAAACTGGAAGCCACTCACTTTCGGCATTGCTGCAGTCCATAGCGGCACAAAGTGAGCAGGCATTTGACCTTTGACATTTTGACGTGACTCAGAACTCTCCGCAGGTCTTTGACGATCTTCAGTCTTTCATAGCGGCGCTGGATGCTGCCGGTGAGCTGGTTCGTATCAGCCATCCAGTGCGCGTCAGGCTGGAGCTTTGTGAGATCGCGGATCGCGTGAGTAAACAGCCGGGAGGGGGCAAGGCGCTCCTTTTTGAGAAACCGATTCTGGACGATGGCACCGTTTCGCGTCATCCCGTGGCGATCAATCTCTTTGGTTCGATGAAGCGGATGTCGATGGCGTTAGGCGTGGAATCGCTTGACGAGGTGGGGGCTCGCATCACGCAGCTCATGGACCTAAAGATGCCTGACGGTCTGATCGCCAAGCTGGGGATGCTGCCGCGGCTGCTCGAAGTGGCCAAGTTCCCGCCGCGTCGCAAAGCAGGTTCGCCGCGTTGCCAGGAAGTTGTTCTTACGGGCAAGCAGATCGATCTGACGAAGCTTCCGATAATTACTTGCTGGCCGGAGGATGGCGGACCGTACGTCACACTTCCGATGGTAGTATCAAAGGATCCAAAGCGTGGGATACGTAACGTTGGGATGTACCGTGTGCAGGTTTTGGGAAAGGACTCGGTCGCAATGCACTGGCAGCGTCACAAGGTAGGGGCTGCGCATTGGCGTGAAATGGCTGAGCGTGGCGAAAAGATGCCGGTATGCATCGTGGTTGGTGCCGATCCCGCTTCGGTTTACTCGGCGTCTGCGCCGTTACCGCCTAACGTGGACGAGTACATCTTTTCCGGGTTCCTGAGGCGCAAGCCGGTCCAGCTTGCCAAAGCTGTCACCAACGATCTGGACGTCCCTGCGGATGCGGAACTAGTGATAGAAGGTGTGATCGATCCATCGGAGCCGCTTGTTGTGGAGGGACCCTTTGGGGATCACACGGGATTCTACTCCGAGGCCGATCTCTATCCTCGAGTGCAGGTGACGGCAGTAACGATGCGGCGCGAGCCAATTTATGCCACGACGATAGTGGGTCGTCCGCCGATGGAGGATTTTTATCTGGGGCATGCGACTGAGCGGATATTCCTTCCACTGCTCAGACTCACCACTCCTGAGGTGGTGGACTATCACATGCCTGCAGAAGGGATCTTCCACAATCTCGTGTTTGTCTCGATAGACAAGCAGTATCCCGGGCAGGCTTACAAGGTGATGAATGCGCTTTGGGGTGCCGGTCTCATGTCGCTGGCCAAGGTTCTCGTTATAGTGGACAAGGAAGTAAATGTGCGTGACCCGCAGGAGGCGTGGTGGGTGGCGCTCAACAATCTGGATCCCGAGCGTGATGTGCGTTTCACCATGGGCCCGGTTGACGTGCTCGACCATGCGAGCCGGTCGTTTACCTATGGGTCCAAGATGGGGATCGACGCCACACGCAAGTGGCCCGAGGAGGGCTTTACGCGAAACTGGCCTAAAGTGATAGAGATGGACGACGAGACAAAGGCATCGGTCGACGCAATGTGGCATAAGCTGGGGCTATGACCACGAGCGCGAGAGAAGGTCAGACCTTTGCGGGAACTTCGCGAATCGTAAGGTACGCGAACTTTGTAAAGCTTCCGCATACCGTCTTTGCGCTTCCATTTGCCCTGGTTGGAGCGACGCTTGCGAGCTATTCGGCGCCGGTGACGTGGGGCAAGATTGGCTGGATTGTCCTGGCGTTCACGGCGGCGCGGTTTGCGGCCATGGGTTTCAACCGGATAGTCGATAGCGATATCGACGCGCGCAACCCGCGCACTGCAATGCGCGAGATCCCATCTGGGTCGTTAGGCAGAAGGGAAGCTGGTGTGGCGGTACTTATTGCCAGCGCGATGTTCGTCTGGGCTTCGTTTAAGCTAAACCCGCTCTGCGGAGTGCTGTCTCCTGCCGCGCTGGCGTGGGTCTTTTTCTACAGCTATACCAAGCGCTTTACCAGGTGGTCGCATCTGGTACTGGGAGCGGGACTGTCGATTGCTCCCGTGGGTGGCTATCTGGCACTTACAGGTGCCTGGCCGTCACCCTGGTGGATGCCGCTTGTGCTCTCGCTGGCAGTAACGACCTGGGTAGCAGGCTTTGACGTCTTTTATTCGCTGCAGGACACGGAGTTTGACCGGCGCAACGGCCTGCACTCGATTCCGGCAACGCTGGGTGAGACACGCGCGGTACATCTGGCGCGTGTCATGCACACGCTTACAGTCATCTCGCTCATGGTCGTTGGTTTGGCGACCGATAGTGGAGCGCTCTACTTCGTTGGAGTTGCACTGGCCGCGATAATACTCGTGTGGGAGCACCATCTCGTGCGTCCCGGTGATCTATCGCGTCTGGACGCCGCATTCTTTGCCATGAACGGTACGATCAGCATCCTGTTCTTTGCTTGTGTGCTGGCGGAACGACTAGCTGTGGCCTTTGGGTGGATTGCAAGGAGTGGCACTGGTGTCTGACCACCTGAGACCGATCGTTCTGGCGATAACAGGAGCGTCTGGAGCGCCCTATGCCGTTCGATTGCTCGAATCGCTCATTCGCGCCGAACGAGAAATTTGGCTCATCGTGAGCAGCCATGGTTTGCGGCTTCTGCGCACCGAAGCAGGAATTGCCTCACTTGAGCAACTGCGCGAGCGTGTAGGTACCGCAGGGTGGGACCGATTTGTGAGAGTGCAGAACGACAACGATCGTGGCGCCGCGCCAGCCTCAGGTTCTGCACTTACCGATGGGATGGTGATCTGTCCCTGTTCGATGGGCACACTCTCTTCAATTGCTCAGGGCACGTCTCGTTCTCTGATCGAGCGCGCGGCTGACGTGACGCTCAAGGAGCGGCGCAAGCTGATTGTAGTGCCGCGGGAGACTCCATATAGCGCGATTCACCTGGAGAACATGCTGCGTCTGACAAGAGCTGGTGCAGTAGTTCTTGCGGCTTCTCCGGGCTTTTACCATGGTGCGCGGTCGATCGACGATCTCGTTGACTTTGTTGCGGCGCGCATACTGGACCACCTCGGTGTCGAGCACGCGCTCATGCAGCGCTGGGGAGAAGGTGGCGCCGAGCTTCGCGAGGACTGATCGCAGTGGTGGTGGTGGGAGTGATCTCCGATACGCATGGCGTGGTGCGTCCCGCAGTTCACAAGGTTTTTACTGAGGCCGGCGTTTCTCTCATTCTCCACGCTGGAGATGTGGGCGGCGACGAAGTTCTCGATGAACTCTGTCTTATTGCTCCTGTACACGCCGTCTATGGGAATACAGACACTCCCGGCGATCCTCGGCTCGCCGCCAGTATCGAGCGCACTATCGAAGGCGTGCGCATTCATGTGAGTCATGGCCACGAACTCGGTGTGCCCAAACCTGGAAAGCTGCTCAAGGAGTATGATGCTGACGTGGTCATTTACGGTCACACGCACATTCCGCGCATAGACGAGGCGAAGGAGCGTCTCGTGCTCAACCCGGGCGCAGCCGGTCCCCGCCGTTTTGGGATCGAGCCGAGTGTGGCGATTTTGAGGTTAGAGTCTGGGTCGGTTGAGGCGGAGCTGGTCAAGCTCTGAGCAATTTGGGGTCAGATTCGAATTGGGCCCCTGGCGGGTAAGAGGCTATCTACCGGCCGTAATCGCGTAGCGCACGACGGTGGGAACGCCGTCCTCGTCGAGTTCCACGCCCCAGACGTTATTGTTGCGAGCGGCACGCAACGTGACGTTAGAGGGCACAGCGAGTTGCGCAATGTAGTTGCCGTTTTTGTCGAGGATCTGGTAGTCGACGTTCGGTCGATCGTCCTCGCGCCTCAGCCAGATTAAACCATCTGCTCCAACAAAGCCGCCGGTGACTGGCGGCTGGAACTCGGGAAGATAGAGCGCCTTTTCCGCCTGGTCGGGTGAGAGACCCGAGCGCATTGCGCTCCGCATGGCGCTTCTGAGAACGCTGTCAACAATAGCGCGATCCGAGCGTCTTGGTTCGTAGGCAATACGAGTCGTCCAGGCGGTGTCGCCCTCCAGATTCAACCCTACGACACTGTAGCTGGAGCGGTCAGCCGACTGCGCGTCACGTCGGTCGACGACGATCACTGGTGTTGTTAGCGAAGGGGAGAAGAGCGTGAGCGGTCCTCTCACAAACTTTTGTCTGCCAAATAGCGCCCCTCCTGCGTTGTTTGGGATGTAGAACATCTCGTGTTGCGGGTCGAGCCAGGTCACCGTATCGGTGATCGCACCCTCTGGCGTCATCTTTAACAAGGGTACTTTCCATTGTTGGTTGGAGGCTGCCTGTATGAAGTCGGCAGGCACCGCTATGGCCAGCGTAACGCGACCGTCTATCAAGGCCGCTGGGAAGGCACTCAACCGCATGTTGCCAGCACTGAACGCAGGTACCTGTACCGATCGTGTTGCTAGCACCCTGCCGTCGCGGTCGAAAAGCGTTAGCCGACGTAGGGTCACATCAAGCGTCCACAGTGTATCGCTAAGAAAGCCGGCGGATTGCAGCAGTGTAAACTCTCCGGGACCACGGCCCACTCGTCCGATCGTGCGAAGGTACCTACCGGCACTGTCGAACGCGCGTATCTCCTGAAGCCGAGCATCGACTATAAAGACGCAGCCCTCAGCATCGGCGATAAGATCGCTTATCCGAGTGAATGCTGCATGTGACCCCTCCTTTTCTTCGCTAATCCGAAGGATAGGACCGGGGCTCCAGCGTGAAACACTCTGTGGTTGCATCGCCGCCGCCCAAAACAGAAAAGCTATATGGAAAGTAGGCGCGAACAGCAGCCGTTTCTCGATATGCACTAAGCGCACGATAAATCTCATCGCAACCTACTGACGCTGACCAGTTGCTGCAGCACGGTCGACATAGGCAACCAAGGAATCGAACGGAGGTAGCCCATTGTAACGAAGGCTGTGAATCAACAAGGTCGGCGTACCGGCTACACGCAAGCGTTTTGCCGCAGCAGTGTCTTCATTCAAAACGGGCAACGGGCCGTCCTCAAGCACGCAGCGACCAAACGCTTCCGTGTCCTTTATACCCGCAAGCTCCGCAAACCACAACCACGGCGCCTTGCCAAGCGAATCGCCAAATGCGTAAAGCGCATCAAACATGGGTTCGAACTGACCCTGGTTGGCTGCGCACTCGCTTGCGCGTATTGCAGGGACCGACTGCGAGTTTCTGCGCGAAGGAAGATGTCGATATATGATCTTGACCGATCGGTCCATCTTTCCGAGAGAGTCAACGTAGTTGACAAACTCCCTCGCACTCTGCCGCAGTAGCACAAAAGTGGTGTGTCATACCGGAGTCCTGATGGCAGTTGAAACATGGTGCGCTAGGCGTGTGTACAGCGCCAACAGATGTCCCAATGCTTAGCACTAGAACTGCGATCAACTTGGCACGCTTCGAAACATTGTCGAATCTTCCTGGTTGTGTACTACTTACGAAGAGATACATCCCAGACCTCAACACGGAGGTCGCCGTCTGCCGTTTCGCGTAAGCTGTAAAGCTGTCCATTCTCTTGACCAAAGAC
>CAZYTS010000020.1:20513-30027 GCA_964649855.1 uncultured Gemmatimonadaceae bacterium | reverse complement strand
CCGAGCAGTGCCAGCACCAGATTCTCTGCCAGCAGGAGTCGGCGCAGTCGTGACACACCCGCGCCAAGAGCAGCACGCACCATGATCTCATGCTCGCGTCGCACGCCGCGCATCAGCGTGAGATTTGCCACACTAGCCGCCGAAATGATCATGACAAAGGCCGCGGCACCCATAAGTAGCCAGAGGGTGAGGCGAGCTCTTTCACCTAGCACCTCTTTGAAGGGAATGACGGTGACGCGATGGTGGGCGGCTGGATCGTATGCCTCGGCGTACTGCTTCTGGATTCGACTCGATACAGTGGCAACCTCACTGCTGGCCTGTTCGAGCGACGCCCCTGGTGCTAGACGAGCCACCATCTCAGTCATACGGTGCGTACGTCCTTCCACCATAAATGAGCTCAGGTGGTGATCACTCACCACCATGTTGAAGATCGCTTCGGCGCGGATGGGGAAAAAGGGAGCGGGTTGCAGTACGCCAATTACGGTGACCGGCTTTTTGTCGACGATGACCTGCTGGCCCACGATGCCCGAGTCCGCTCCAAATCGTTTGACCCAGCCGTCGTGTGTGAGCACCATGACGGCGGGCACGCCAGGGCCGTCGTCGCCGGGCTGCGTGACGCGACCAAGTATTGGCGAGAGACCCATGACGTCGAAGTAGTTCCCAGTCACGAGACCGGCGTTGATGCGCACCGTGCCTTCGGGCCGTTGGAGCGTAAGCGTCCATTCCGAGAGTTCGGCGATGCCGGCCAGTGACGGAGCGCCCGCGCGGAAGTCGCGCACCTCGGGCACCGAAAACCCGATGCTTCCGCCAACTGGTCCGTCTATGGAATGACGCAGATATACGAGCCGATCTCCGTCGCGGTGCGGAAGGGGCTTGAGAAGCACACCTTGCACAACGCTGAAGATCGCTGTGTTAGCCCCAATGCCCAGTGCCAGCGTCAGCACTACTACGGCTACAAAGCCAGGTGCACGGCGCAGCGAAAGCACAGCGTGCTTTGTGTCAGCGGCCATGCTCTCGATCCAGGGCACACCGCGCTGATCTCGAACCGCTTCGGCACTTTGGGTGATCCCTCCAGAAGCAATCAGCGCTCGACGTCGTGCCTCCGCGTACGGCATACCGCGTCGAACATATTCCTCTATCTCCATCTCGAGATGAGCCTGCAGTTCGTCGTTGAGCTGGTCGTCGGCACTTTCTTTGCTAAAGGTGCCCGCGATGCGTGCGAACGCGGCGCGAAGGAAGCTAAGGGGGTCTCTCATTTAGGGAGCGGGGAGAGGAACGCTGCGATCAGGTCGGCTGTTTCGTGCCACTCTTTGGCTTCGCGGGCCAGTTGTTTTCGGCCGCGGGCTGTGAGCGTGTAGTATTTGGCTCGCCGGTTGTTCTCGGACTGTCGCCACTCAGACTTAATGGCTCCTTCCTGCTCGAGTTTGAGGAGGGCGGGATAGAGAGTTCCGTAGTTGAGCGTCAGGCGGTTGCGACTTGTCTCTTCGATCCGTCGTGCGACGCCGTAGCCGTGCAGCGGGCCGAGTACGTCGAGCGTCTTGAGGATCATGAGGGCCAGTGTCCCCTGCTTTATGTCGAGTTTTTCCGGTGGCATCGTGCGTCCTATTGGTATCCCATATGAGGGTAACGCCGCCAGCCCATAGGCGCAATACTGACTGGGGTGCGTCCTATGGGATTCCCATACGGTGGCCGTTCTGCCCCGGTTTCAGAGGGCTGTTTAGGCGGCCGACTCGGCAAACGAGGGCGAGAAGGAGCGCGGGCCGACGGGACTTTGACCCTGGCCATTTGGTCGAAAAGGGCCCGTTCGCGGCGCGGACGGGCCCTTTACCGTGGCGTTTATCCTCTAAGTCCCTTGAGCAAGGGGCTAGCTTGTAGCGAGCGCGGCGCTCTGGCGTTCGGCAACTTTGCGCGTTGGTGGCTGGTAGCTCCCAACGTCAGCGCCGAGGCCGATAGCGAGGCGGTTCCAGGAATTGATGGTTACGACCGCCATGGTGAGGTCGACGAGTTCTTTGTCGTTGAAGTGCTCACACATGCTTTCGAAAAGCTCTTCGGTTACGCCTTGGCTGATGTTGGTAACGGCTTCGGTCCAGGCGAGTGCAGCGCGTTCGCGTGGTGAGTAGAACGGTGCTTCGCGCCACGCATTGAGTACGTAGATGCGTTGTTCCGTCTCACCGGCAGCGCGCGCGTCTTTGGAGTGCATGTCGAGGCAGTAAGCACAGCCGTTGATTTGCGAGGCGCGGAGTTTGACGAGTTCGAGGAGTGAGTGTTCGAGTCCCGAGTTCTGCGTGTATTGTTGCAGGCCTTGCATGGCCTGATAGGCGCCTGGGGCGATCTGGGGTGAGTTGATTCGTCGTGCCATAGTTTGTACCTCCGTTGACAATTTTAGTATAAACGATGGTACGAGCGCAGGTTTTGACGGGCCTGCTTGGACGTCGAGATCGTTGATTGTCACTGAAACATTCCTATGCCGAAACTCAAGCCCGTGACCCCCGGAGAGTTGTTACTCGAGGAATTCCTCGCGCCGATGGGTCTGAGTCAGTATCGACTTGCAAAGGAGATAGGCGTTCCGCCGCAGCGCATCGGAGAGATCGTCGCTGGCCGACGATCGATCACCGCTGACACCGATCTGCGACTCTGCCGATTCTTTCGACTATCCAACGGCTATTGGTTGCATGCGCAAGCAGCCCATGACACAGAAGTCGCCAAAGACGCGCTCGCAGATGCACTACGTGCAATCAAGCCTTGGTCGGCCAGCAAGCGTCGATCCGCCTAACTCTTTCTGGACGGTGGCACCAAATGCTCTAAGCCTACCTGCCACCTGCCCGCTTTGCCCGCTTCGCCACTGGCTTACCGCGGCGCGCGCCTGAAACACGCCCCTTCCCACGAGCTGACGCGACAAGTCTCCAGAACCTCGCCTCGTCGATCACCTTGATGCGGTGACCCTTCTCCGCCAGACGGCGAATATCCATCAGCTTGGTACCACCAGCCGCCCCAGCGATCTGCAGCGGGTTGGGACGCCCACGCACCAGCACATCGGTCGACGCGCCTGGTCGCGACTGCACCACTGCACCAGCCTTCTTCGCCGCAGCAATCGCCTCGGCACGAGGACGGACCAGGAATCCCGTAAACGATATCCTCAGACCCTTGAGGGCATCAATTCGACCCCTGCCTGGCGTCTTTGGAGGATTGCGAAGCGCATCGATCAGCTCGCTCGCAGCCTGATACCTCTTGTCGCGAGCACCTAGACAGCGGTGAATCACTTCCTTGAGATGATCGCTGCACGGAAGTGTACGCACATCCTTGCTCCGCATCGGACCGTCGATATCACCACGCAACAACATCGACGCCAACAGACCTACCTGATAGATGTCGTCGCGCTGCTGCCACTTGCGCACCTTGCCCCACGCGATCTCAGTCGGTGCGTTAAAGGGATTGAAGGCGTCTGCCGTCACGCCGCTCTTGTTGCGTTGATGCGCGGCGATCCCAAAATCTCCCAGCTTGAGCCGTTCGTTGTCGCAGACAAAAATATTGAACGGCGTAAGATCGCGATGCATCGCCTGCCCGCGATGAAGTGAATCAAGTGTGCTTAGCAGTGCCGCGAGCTCGCGCCGCACCACACTCTCCTTCTGCGCACCGGCCTTCTTGAGCCACGTGCCCAGATCACCGTACTCGGCGTATTCCATCGCCAGGCAATACCGCATGCCTTTGCCTTCAGGCTCCACAAAAATGTCAAAGACCTGCAACGCTCGCGACTCGCGCTTGTTGAGTTGCGCAAAGTACGCCTCCCGTAGCCAACCCGACTGTCGCTCCGTGATCTTGACGCAAACCTTGCCAGGGAGACCGTGACCAGGTGAGGGAGTGGCAAGATATACCTCGCCATAACCACCCTTTCCTATCAGACTTTCCAGTGTATAGGAGCGCCCGGTTTCAGAGCTGTAGACTGTTATTGGTGATGGCAACGGCTGCATTGATCGGGCAGGATCGGAGAGATGCAAATCTAACGACGGATCACACCCTCGATAAGCGGGCCCGCACGCGGTTCTGCGGCGCGGTAGTCCTGGCCAAGCAGGGCGGCAATTGTCGCAGCAATCTGTGATTGTGTAAAACCGCGTCCGCCAACGTTACCCAGTGCCGGCGTGTCCGGCCCAATAATGGCGGCCCAGATGTACTGCGCTCCGTCTACGTCTTCACCATGCGTCTTCCATCCCTCACCGCCAGAGCCGCGACCGTGGTCTACAGTGATGATGAAAGTCGTAGAATCGCGGTACTGCGGCATCGACTGCATCATTGTCCACAAGTCAGCGATTGACTCATCGACATTTCGCGCCGAGCGGAGCAGCATGTCATATCTGCCGGAGTGCGCCCATTCGTCAGTCTCACCATAGCCCACAAAGAGAAGACGAGGCTGGTGAAGTCGAATGTAGGCCTTGGCGGCAAGGTGCATTGGTGCATCAAAAGCGTTGGTCGACCAAAGTTTGGGTGAACGCTCATACAGCTCGTTTATCAATGCATGCTCTGGATGTCTCGCGTCGGTTCCCTCGAATGGTGGATCCCAGCCATCAATGACGTCGAACCCGGCGCGGCCCTCGTTGAAGATGCGGCGAAACGCGGCCCACGTAGCGATCGCGGCCACTCGCCCGCGAAAGTCGGGCTTTCGTGCAAACCACTCAAACACCGTAACGTTTGGGTTTGGCGGATAGTCGTTGCTGTTGACTCTCGGGTCGAACCATCCGGTAAACAACTCGTTGTAGCCAGGATACGAAAAGCGGTATTGATTGACGATTGATCCCACGCTTCCGCGATCCTGATCGCCGAGCAGGATGCCTTCTTTTGCGATTTTGCCCCAAACAAAGGGCAGCAATTGAGAGCGGCGATCCTCGGTGCGGTCTCGCCAGAAGTCTTGTCTGAGAGCGACTGTATCACCTACGCCCCCTGGCGTGCGACTGATGAGGCCTTGTTCTGCCCCTCTAAAAACCTCCTGCCAGCGGAGCCCATCTGTAACAATGAGTACAACGTTGCGTGTGCGTTGCTGTGCATCTGCGGCGGGCGCAAGGCAGGCAATCAACCCAACGATTAACAGCAGCAATCGGCCGCGCTTCATCCTTGATCCTCACTGCCCGGGGGCAAGCGGATCCTTGTCACTGTGACAAATGCCTCACATTGACTCCATGAGATTCGAGAATCCTGACTCCTGGCGAATCGATCACTTTCATCTGTGGCCGCAGCGTGAAAGGCTCGGATTGCCAGTAAGCGGGTTCCACATCAGTGGCACGAAAGAGTCTCGCGTGCTGATTTGCAGCGCCAAAAGAGAGCGTGCTGAGGTCAATCCCCTTCTCTTGCCAATCTTTCCAATTCGGGCCCCAGAACATCGCGACGCGCAAGCCTGTGCTGGCAGGAGTCTGATTCAGCCTCGTCTCGATTGGCTTTCCAAGGCTCAACATCAGCCGATGGTTCTCGAGCCAATCGGTGAGCGCGATCCTTTGGTTCGTTTTCTCGTCTTCGATGAGGATGATCCATGGGGCGGCCAGCTCGCTGCTTGCTATGGAAACGTTAGGCAGCGCGAGGCCCGCAACAAGAATGATCCCTCTGGCAGCTAGTCCGATCATTTAGTCCTCCCGGGTGTAGCCCAAAATGGCGCCTCCAGTAAGGCGGTGCCAGCCCGGCGTGCTCAAATTGCCGCGTCCTGACGGCCCCAACTTGGGCTGAGACATCCGTCACGTCCGGTGCAAACCCACCCGGCTACGCTTCGCTCGAAGGGAGGTAAACCGCATGAGCGATCGGTCCGGACCCGACTACACCACCACATACCAGGAAGCGCCCGGAGGCGAGCGTTCCCTTGACGCCGACACCATACGGGCAGCACTCGCCCAAGTCCCCTACCCCGGACTGACGCGCGATCTGGTCTCGTTTGGGATGGTTTCACACGTCGCCGTCTGTGGCACCCAGGTGAGAGTCGACCTGGCACTCAAAACGCGCGACGAGAGCATTAAGCCGCGTTTGCAGGAAAGCGTTACCGCAAAACTCCAGTCGATTGGCGCCACACTCGTATCGGTCGAAATCAAGGAGCCCGCACCTGCGCCGGCTCCGCAGCACCGCGGGACCCCGGACCCCTGGGCGGATCAGGTTCGACTCTCCTCCGTGCGCCACGTCATCGCCGTTGGTGCAGGTAAGGGTGGCGTGGGCAAAAGCACGGTTGCAGTCAACCTTGCATTGGCACTTGCCGATGAAGGTCTGCGCGTTGGCTTGCTGGACGCCGACATTTACGGTCCGAGTGTACCCATCCTGCTCGGCGTCGAAGACGGCAACAAACGAGTACGCGCCACTCCTGAAAAGACGATCCTGCCACTCGCAGCGCACGGCCTTCCGCTCATCAGCTTTGGATTCTTCCTCGGCGAAGGTTCTCCCGCGATCTGGCGTGGCCCCATGGTCTCCAAGGCCGTCAAGCAGTTCGCTCGCGGCGTTGTATGGCCTGAGCTCGACATCCTGGTCGTCGATCTTCCGCCCGGCACCGGCGATGTACCACTGAGCCTGGTGCAGGCGATTCAGGTATCCGGTGCCGTAGTAGTTACACAACCTCAACGACTGGCGGTTGTAGAAGCCTGCAAGGCAGGCGAGATGTTTTCCACGCTTGGTGTACCTGTAGTTGGCGTTGTAGAAAACATGTCGGGGGCGTTCGGCACCGGCGGAGGAGGCCACGTAGCGAGTGTGCTTAACGCGCCTCTCCTCGGCACCGTGCCATTTGACGATGCTGTCGTCGCCGAGGGGGACTCTGGAGTTCCGCCGGTACGAGCACGAAGAGATAGTGCGTTTGCACGCAGCTTTGCCTCCATCGCTCAGCAGGTCGCCGTAGAACTTGGCTGGCAGGCTGTGAGCGCCGAGTCGGCGTCGTGAATCCTCTTTCTGCGCCGGGGGCTTCGCTCAGGTTGCCGGGAGAGCACTTTGCAGCGTCGCTCCTGTTTTTGACGCTTGGATTTCTTGGACTGGTGTGGGTGGCGCCACAACTGGCTGACGGGACCTATCTCTCACCGCGCGTGGCAGGAGTTACTCACCTGTTTACGCTCGGCTGGCTCACAATGACGATCTTTGGAGCCACGTATCAACTATTGCCTGTCGCCCTTGGTGCGCCAGTTACGTCGGAGCGCATGGGCCATGCAAGCTTTGCAGCGTTTGCCCCCGGGGTTGCGATCTTTTCACTGGGCGTAATGCGCGAGTCGAGCGTGTTGCACCACCTTGGGATTGCGCTCGTTACACTCGGGATTGTCCTCGTGGTGACCAACGTTGCCCTTTCGTTACCCAGGGCAAAGCGTCGCGACGTTACATCGCGCGCTGTGGCGATTGCCATGAGTTTTCTCTCCCTGACGCTGGTGCTCGGCGTCGTACTGCTACACAACCTGCACACCGGCTTTCTCGGTGGAGCACGCGTTCATGTTCTGGCGATTCATCTTCACGTCGCGTTGCTGGGCTGGGTGTTTGTGATGATAATCGGCATGGCGCACCGTCTACTCCCAATGTTCCTGATTGCGCATGGGGCAGATACTCGCTGGACTGCGCGGGCACTGGCGTTCCTTGTTCCAGGAGTGCTGATACTGGCAGCTGGCTTGGCGTTAGGCTCGGCGCTCCTGAGTTGGATTGGCCTCGGATTGATCGAGGGCGGCCTGGTGTCCTTTTTGCGACAAGCGCGGAGTTTTTACAAAGCCAAGGCACCGCGCCCGCTCGATGCAGGGCTCAAGCACGCAGGTGCAGCTCTTTTGTTGCTGAGCGTGGCGGCAACGGTAGCGCCTGCAGTGCTCGCCCTCGGTCCGACTCATCCCAGATTGCATGCGGTGTACGTGGTGCTGGGCCTGATTGGCGGCTTCTCGCTTTTTGTAGTTGGCCTTTTTTACAAGATCGTCCCGTTTCTGGCGTGGATCAGTCGATACCGCGACAAGATGGGGCGAGAGAAGGTGCCCACGGTTGCACAGCTCTATTCGTCGCGCGTGGCGCACGCTGGTCTCTGTCTATACGTGATTGGCGTCGGCGGTCTGGTGCTTGGTATTGGACTCTCGCAGACGCTGATTGTGCGCTCTAGTGCTTTGGTCATGCTTGCGGCCGCGCTGCTTTTTGCGAGCCAGATGATGCGCGCAGCGTGGGGTTCACCTGTGGTCGCCAGAGCGCTTCCCGTACCTGCGATCGAGACATGAGTGAAGCGACACGGACGCCAGTACGAGCGTCAGACAGGGTCAGCGACGTGCTGGCGCGAGACGAGAGGCTCGTGGAAGTGTTTGCGCAGCACTCCGAACACTTCGCCAAGCTGCGAAATCCCGCCATGCGCCGTGTGATGGCACGCCTCGTCACTATTGAACAGGCAGCGCGAATAGCTGGCACGGAGTCAAATGCTCTGGTGCAGAAGCTGAATAGAGCTCTGGGGCTGAATGATGATGAGGAAAGCACTCCAGCTACGAACGCTTTGACTGAGGCAGCCAGTACCCAGTCCACCGCTCCTGCGGAAAGCGCGCTGACCGCAGGCGGTAGAGTAGTAGAGCTGGACGTGCGAGACGACCTGAGGAATGGGCGCGAGCCGTTTACGCGAATCATGGCTGCGGTCGCGGGACTGCACGAGCACGAAGCTCTGAGCCTCCGAGCCACCTTTGAGCCGGTGCCGCTCTTTACAGTGATGAAGAAACGAGGCTTTGATCACAAAGCGGAGAAGCTGGCTACCGACGACTGGCGTGTGCTGTTCTTCCGTGGTGGTTCACAAACTGAGGCGGAGGCCGAGCCTGATACAGCGGCATCCAGCGA
The DNA here is from genome assembly GCA_964649855.1 of uncultured Gemmatimonadaceae bacterium. Classification (GTDB taxonomy): domain Bacteria; phylum Gemmatimonadota; class Gemmatimonadetes; order Gemmatimonadales; family Gemmatimonadaceae; genus CAZYTS01. The sequence continues at coordinate 21,249 of CAZYTS010000020.1, read as the reverse complement.
GAGCGTCGTAGCTCAGTCGGCGAATGAAGTAGTGCTTGACGTTCGTGGACTCGAGCCACCGGAGCCAATGAGGCTGACGCTCGAAGCTCTGGAAGGGCTCCCCGAGGGAGCGTCGCTCATACAGGTGAACGTTCGCGTACCGCAGTTTCTGCTGCCGATTCTCAAAGAACGCGGGTTCGACTACCAGATCCATGAGGCGAATCCCGAACGAGTTGTGGTGCGCATCTGGCGAGCTTCGTCTGATGCAGCCGCTCCATGAGAGGTGACGGATGATCATCCACCTCTTTGACCCTAACCTGACACAGGAGACGTGTAATGCCGGTGACCAAGCCAGTGGAACTCGACGTTCGTCCTATTCCACCGCGTGATAAGCACCCTACGATATTCCGGACCTTTGACAATCTGGGAGCCGGAGAGTCCATGCTGTTGATCAACGACCACGATCCGGCGCCACTGCGATACCAGTTGAGCGCTGAGCGTCCCAGCAAGTTTGAGTGGACGTATGTAGAGCAGGGCCCAGTGGTGTGGCGCGTTCAGATCGAACGTAAGTAGCGCCGTTTGAGATATGGCCGGTGAGCGGACTCTTCCCACCGGCCATTTTGCCGCTGAACGCGTAAGGTCGCTTTTCAGCGCTACTTACGGACACTCCTGAAGCGGAGCTTTTGGGTCGGCGTCAGTGCTGGTTGGTAGCTGATTGCCGTCCTCGGGCAAGACCTGCGGCGCGGTTAGCATTCAG
>CAZYTS010000020.1:0-20413 GCA_964649855.1 uncultured Gemmatimonadaceae bacterium | reverse complement strand
ACGAACAGCGATCGTTCACGACTCTGATCCTCACGGTCACCAACGTAGATGTCCGCGATATCATGAATCGCGCGATGGCGAGCGTATGCAAAGTTAACTGAGCCGGGAGCCCAGACGCCGATCTCATCGTTCGCAGCACTAAATGTGAGCTGCGTGGGAGTGGATCTTGCCAGATCGATGACCCACAGGTTAGGCGCTCCCTCTTTCGGGTCGATCCGTTCCACAAGGAGCCACCTGTCGTCGTCTGACAACTCGATGTTTCGCCACATTTCAGGTTGACCAACTGTCCCCAACCTCCGTCCGCTTCTCTCAAACCAGACCAGTTCACGCAAGGGCGCCGGTTCCGGCGGCCAGTAGGCGAGTGCGCCATTAGCTGAAACAGCAAATCCGGCTTCGCCATTTTCATCGAGCGTCCGCACAGCGTTGGCGTCAGATAGTACGGCTTCGCCTAGCAGCCGACGCTCCGGATCAAAGGATTGCCAGACGAGGTTACGATCCCTTGGAAACACCAGCCAGTTTGGTTTCAGGAACAGGGCATGGTGGCGCGAGGTGAGTATGCGATGACGCTCAGGGTCATCCAGACTTGCCTGGTAGACGGCGCTTTGAGATCTGTCTCTGGCTACGGCAAGGTATATGAACTCTCTGCCACCGGGCAGAAACTGCGGAAAGGTATGGCCGATCTCGCCAATCGAAGTATCGGGAACCGTGATGCGGGTGCGCGCTCCAGTGAGCGGCGACACGCGCTCAATGCCACCCGGCGAATTGCCGAGCAGAATATCGCCATGCTCATTCCAGCTGCCGCCAGCATCGTCTTGTGCTGGTCCAAGGTCTCTTTGCTCGCCGTCAACCAGGCTGACCGTGTGCAGTCTCCAGTAAGATGTGAAGGCGATCGAGGAGCCATCTGCCGACCAGAATGGGTTGAAGGCGAACTCACTCCCGGATAGCGGAACGGCTCTTCCGGAACTAAAGGAGTGCACCCAGATCCTTCTGAGGTCGTCGTCTCCGGAGATGGCCAGAAAAGCAATTCGGTCACCGGCGGGTGAGAGTGCTGCTTGCGGTCCCGTAGGAGGAAAGCGAGTACCAGGAGGCGGCGAGACGTTGAGGCGCACAACGTTGCCGCCCTCGTGATAGTTGGGCCTCAGCATGACAAACGCACCAACGATGCCTGCGATCAGGAGGGCAACGGCCAGACTCCACGGCCCCACCCATGAGGGGCGCAAGGGAGCATGCCGAGGGCTCTGGACCGGCAGGCTCCCCGATTGATGCTGCACTGGGCTTGTAGGCCCGCCAATCAGAGGCTGTATCTGAGCTATTGGAGCAATGAACCTGTATCCCACTCCGGGAACAGTCTCAATGAAGCGTGGACTCGTAGCTGTGTCGCCTAGCGCTTCGCGGACTTTTCTTGCCGCTGTATTTAGTCCATCGTCAAACGATCCAAAGGACTCCGCGGGCCATATGCGTTTACGCAGTTCTTCTCGGGGTACTACATGTCCAGGAACCTCAACCAGGGCGCAGAGGAATTCAAAGGGCTTGTTCTGCAGTCGTACGGTGTGCCCCGCTTTACGTAGTTGGTGTTCCACATAATCCAGCTCAAACACGCCGAAGCGCACAACTGCAGAGTGGTGCGAAAGGTCTGACGTGTTCGACATATGAACGACCGAGGTTAACCGCCCAAACGATGCAGAGTCCGGCCGCGTGGGTCAAGGCGGTTTGTGATGAGCCTAAGGCCGCTCCCGGGGACATAACGCCCTGCTGTGCGTGCTAGTATCTTGGAGCCACTCGAATCAAGGCGGATCGGTAGCGGGACTTGAGGAGCCCCGCACGAACAGCCTTATGACATCGACTGACCAAAGGGAATGCATGGACCAGGAACGGCCAGCTTTAAGCGTCATACTCGTCTCTGATTATGCCGCGGGCGGAGAGAAAGGATGGCATGACCTGCGCGAGACACTGGGCGCACTCGCACGCCAGGAATCGAAGGAGAACGTTGAGTTCATACTCTCGGAAAATGAGGAGTTTGCGCTAGACATCCCCTCCGACCTCATAGAGCTGCTGCCTTCTCTCCGCGTGGTGCGATCCTCGCACACCGGCTCCTACGCCCTCAAGAACCATGGCGTGGCCCAGGCCAGAGCAGAGGTCATTGCAATACTCGATGCTGACTGCAGTCCTGCGCCCGACTGGCTTGCAAATCTGCTGAGAGCCTTCAGAGAAAACCCTGGGGCGTCCGCCATCAGCGGTCGCACAACGTACGAGGGTGCAACCATGATGGAGCGCGTGCTCGCACTCCTCTCTCGATCCTATCTGGATCCAGGCCGCGCAGGCGCGACTCGCTTTGTCTCTAACAACAATGCTGGCTGGAAGAGAACTGTCTATCTGGCCAACCCTTTACCGGTGGATTCGGGTCCATTTGCGGCGAGGATGCAATCTGAGGCAGTGCTGCGAAGCGGCGGCATACTCCTTTTTGACCCATCGATTCGCACCATACACGAGTTTGAGGGCTGGGGAATGGAGTTGGATATCAGGCGCAATACCGGGTTTGGCACGATCGTTACACGACTTCGCGATCCGCGTCTCCCTTGGGCCAGCTTGATTCGACTGGGGCGCGTTGCAATACCCTTTGTATTCGCGGGCAAGACCCTCAATAGCTGGGGTGATGCGCTGCGTTGCTGGCGCAACTATGGAGTTCGTGCGCACGAGCTCCCAATTGCGCTCATACTGGCACCAGTGCTCATCTTGATCGAAGCACCAGGGATGTGGGCCGCCTATGGGAATGGTACAATAGACAATTCCGCCTATCGGTGACTATGAGACGATCAGCGGCTGTGCGCATCCTGATGCCTTCAATCGTTGATCCTGCTACCTCACGCAGCGGAGCCGGTACGGTCACGCGTAGTCTGATCCGCTTGCTGGAATCACCACCGCTGAACGCCTCGATTGAGTGCGTCAGCGTTTCTGCGTCAACGGGTCTAAGACACCGCGCGCGTCAGGCGACGGCTGTTGCGCGGTCGCTCTGGTCGACACTTCCGTCCAAAGCGCTATACACCCACTCGCGCAAACTCGAGAGGCGCATCAGCTCGCTCGTCCGGCAGAATGACTTTGACTTGGCGATTATAAATGGATCGGATCTCCTGTGGGTTGCGCCACTGCTTCCTGCCAATTCTCCCTGCGTGCTGGTTGCGCACAATATCGAGGCTGCTCTCTTTGCGTCGCAGGTTGGCTACGTGAGCGGACTCTTTCCCTGGCTGCGTCTCATTCTGTCGCGAGAGCTCCATCGCATGGAAAAATACGAGATTGAAGGGATTCGCAGCGTCAGCAACGTCATATTCCTTTCTACTGTTGACCAGGCGGACACTCAAGCTTCCATCGCATCACTCAACACGATAGCCGTCCCGCCGCTTTTTGGCAGCGTGATCCAGCCGACGCCCGAGCGCTCAGCTGGCGACACACTCGAACTCGGCTTCCTCGGTAATCTGCATTGGTGGCCTAACCGGAGAGCACTGGACTGGTTCGTGGACCTGATTCTGCCGAACTTAGAACGCCCCGTGATGTTGCATGTCTTTGGCGAAGGGCGATTGCGTGTTGACGATCCGCGGATAATCTGTCATGGACCTGTTCCTGACGTGGCGCAGGTTTGGAACAGCTGTGATCTCATGATCGTGCCGACACACAGCGGCGGTGGTGTGTCGATCAAGCTTGCTGAAGCGATGTATCACGGCATGCCCTGCCTCAGCACTAGCTTTGCGACCAGTGGCTTACCCCTTACCGAGCAGCCGGCTTTGATAGTCCGCGATGATGCGGCGGAGTGGGTGCAATTCCTGAACTCTGTGAGCGTGCGAGAAGTTCGGCGGTTGCGTGTGACACCAGAGACCTCTCGGCTCTTTTCACTCGAAGCCAACACTGAATGCTTGCAGCAATACCTTCAAGCGCTGCTCGTGCGCGAACCGAGCAAACACGGCGGTTCTTCAGCCAAGATTGCCGCAGAATCTACTTAGTGCAGCCCTTTGCCGCCTTCGTAGTTGACGATCACAAGGTCGCGCCACTCGGCGGTTAGAAATGGTCGGGCGCTCGTCACGGTTTGATTATACCGCGAGCGCAGCCGTCACGGATTTCGTTAGTGGTCGAACGCGCGAACCCTCAGGACCACTGACTCAACAATGTCACCGAGAGCCGGGCGATCCAGTCCATCGACTAGAATCTTCCCCTTGGCGGCCAGGACCGGTGCAAAAGTCTCCTCTCGACGCGCGTATGAAGCTGAGTCAGGGTAGTCGGTCTGAAGAGCAATGTGCCAACTACCTGCTGAGTCCAGCTGCTGCATGAGCTTGAACCCCGAGATGCCGCCTTGCTGAAGCACAGTACGTCGGGCGCTCAGCCAGTTGAGCTCATAGAATCGTAACAGTCGTGGTAACTCACCGGGCTTCGCACGGACGTAGTCAATAGTCGTGATCGGAGCCGAGGGCGATTGTGCCATTGGCGAGTTGCTGAAAAAGAGCATGGCTACTGCAATGGCGAGGTAGTAGGTGGAGATGCGTGCAAGCATGATCTATTGGAGAGAAGAAGGACAGTGTAGGAGGGATTGGCCTGTTAGCGGTGCAGTTGCTTGAGACGGACTTTGGAGCTAAGTGATTGGCTCGTTAGAGTTTAAGGCTGCCTGTATGATCTCGCCCTTCGAGACTGGCGGTGCGACAGGGTGCAGGGACAGGAAACGTCCGACGTGGTTGGACCGTCAACTAACGGTTCGGCACGCCACCATCGAGCGGAGTACTGGATGATCCGAAAAGCCACTCTGGTCTGGATTGTGGGTCTGGTCACACTCGTGCCCTACGGGACGTATTACCTCTTTGTCCATGCGCAGCGCGAGCAGTACGCGCTGCTCATCACTCTGGTTCTGTTCTGGATCTTTGGTTACTGGGGAGTCGTGGGTCCGATCCTCGCCGCGCTCAAGGTACGTCTGGTAATGCGAGCCATTGAAATGGCGCAGTCACGGGACGACCTCAAGAAGGCGCTGCAGAGCAGAGAAACAGAGGATGTAGTTGTCGAGCTCATCGCGAGCGAGAATCACATTCCCCGGTTTCTCGCTGTCAGGGTCTATCGGCTTCTGATTGACAGACTCTCAAAGCCTGTCGAGTCACACTTGATACCCGCCGATCACAGTTCGCGATAGTGATTGATCCTGCCGCACCGCTCAGCTATTGAGTTGAGGCGTCTGGCGGCAACGTCAAGCGCTCAGGGCCAGGAGCCAAGTGTGCTCCCCCAAATGGTACACTACCGACAACTAGCGCACGTCGTCAGAATCAAGCGCATGACAAACGCCATAGAAACGCGCGGTCTCGCCAAGGCTTTTGGCAAGACTCGCGCGCTGGACAGTATTGACCTCACTGTTAGAGAGGGCTCGGTCTACGGACTCCTGGGCCCAAACGGTGCTGGTAAGACCACTACTACTCGTATCCTTGCCACTCTTATCAGGCCCGATGCGGGACATGCTACCGTGGCCGGGCTCGACGTTGTGCGCCAGTCTGATGCAGTGCGGCGCAAGGTCGGGCTCACTGGACAGTACGCTTCAGTAGACGAGGACCTCACGGGAGTCGAGAATCTTATTCTCGTTGGCCGTTTGCTGGGCCTTCCCTTTAAAGCTGCGCGGCGCAGCGCCGACGAGTTGCTGGATGCCTTTGGTCTATCAGATTCGGCAGGGCGCCAGGTGCGCACGTATTCGGGCGGTATGCGGCGACGTATCGACATTGCGGCCAGCCTAGTCACCGTTCCAGAGATCCTCTTTCTCGACGAACCCACTACGGGCCTGGATCCACGCGGACGCAATCAGGTCTGGGATCTTGTGCGTCACATTGCCGCCGAAGGCACTACGGTGTTGCTCACCACACAGTACCTCGATGAGGCCGATCGACTGGCGGAACGCCTGGCGGTTATCGATCACGGTCGGGTTATCGCCGAGGGCACGAGCCGAGACCTCAAGACGTCGGTAGGTGCTAACGCGGTGCACGTGAGACTGGCTGAGGCGAGCCAGGGCAACGCTGCGCGCGCTGTTCTAACAAGCGTACTCGGCGACGGTATAGTACCCGGCTCTGATTCATTAGTCATTGCGGCGAGACTGACGAGTGCCCGGCAGGCGGCTGACGTACTTGCTGCGCTCACGCAGGCCGATGTAGAAGTCGCCGAGTTTTCAGTGGGCACGCCGAGCCTGGACGAAGTGTTCCTTGCGCTCACGGGCAAAAGGACAGAGGAGTCAACATCGGAGGTGAGAGAATGACAACGGATGCAATTGACAGACTCGGCGACGTTCACGGTGTCCTGACCGTTGGTCCCAGGCCAGCGCCTCCATCTGCTTTTTCGGCTGTACTGACACACGCATGGCGCGCCATGCTCAAGATCAAGCACGTACCGTTTCAGCTGTTTGATGTGGTAGTGACGCCAATCATGTTTACGCTGCTCTTTACTTACATTTTTGGCGGAGCATTGGCGGGTACACCCAGGGAGTACATCCAATACCTGCTCCCAGGAGTACTGGTGCAGACGATCGTCTTTATTACCGTGTACACCGGAGTGGGCCTAAATACAGACATCCAGAAAGGTCTGTACGATCGCTTTCGCTCTTTGCCGATGTGGCAACCCTCACCGCTGTTTGGAGCGTTGCTGGGCGATGTATTTCGCTATTCGCTCGCCGGTGGAATCATCATCCTGATGGGTTTTCTAATCGGCTTCAGACCTGAGGGCGGCTTTGCGGGCGTGTTGCTGGCGTTGCTGTTGATTCTGGTGTTTGCCTTTGCGCTGTCGTGGCTCTGGATCATAGTCGGTATGCTGATGAAGACGCCGGAGACGGTGATGACGATGAGCTTTGTATTTCTCATGCCGATCACCTTTGCCAGCGACATTTTTGTGCGCCTGGAGACTATGCCGGGATGGTTGCAGGCAGTGGTCGGCCGCAATCCAGTGACCTTGCTTGCCCGTGCCGCGCGTGGGCTGATGCACGGCAACGTAGTGATGATGGACGTTTGGTTGGTATTGCTTTCGTCGGCGCTCATCACTGCGGTTGCCGTGCCAATTGCGATGCGGCTTTACTACCGCGAGCGGTAGTCGTTTCTGGCTGGGCTGTGCGTTAAATTGATCTCCGGCATGGCCGATCACGGCCGGCGTCTACGGAAAAGGCCAGGGACGGGTCGCAACGGTTGTTGTTTCGCAGCGCAGTCCTTTGGACGTCGTTTACGGCCGGTAGCGCCAAGAACGAACCGTCGATCCGCAGACTTAACACCCCCCGGAGACAGGTATGACGAACGAGAGGAACACGTCGGACAGCAAAGAGCGAACGATGAAGTACCCGGTTAACACGGTCGTGGGAGTGGTTGCAATTCCCGCTGCCGGGCCAACGATCAAGGCTCTCCGTTCGGCTGGTTTTCTCGATTCAGAAGTGGAGGCCGCATGCGGCGCGCGAGCAGCCGAAACACTTGATTCTCAGACGGGTCGCACAGGTCTCGCGAACATCATTGTGAAGATCGCCGAACGATTGAGCCTGGCCGACGAAGAGATGGAGATGAAGGATCGGTACGAGGCTGCTCTGAAGGACGGCAATTTCATCGTCAAGGTGACCGCACCAACTGCCGAGCGTCGGGAGCTGGCCGCCAAGATCCTGGGCGAGAATGGCGCGCACACCGTCAATTCCTTCGGCCGTTTCACGATCACTTCGCACGTCCCCCCGGCTTAGTTCAGGCCGAACGCGTCAACAGTTCCAGACATCGGGTTGGAAGTGGCGGCGGGTCCGAACGCGCGCGACAGCGTCAGTCGGCTAGCTCGCCAACTCTAAAGACGCGATTGGTGCACTGACCATGAGGCCGGCAGGTCAGCTACTGCTGGCTCTGTCATCCGAGTCAGATGAACTGGGCCACTGCCTTGCGTCCCACGGCAGCCGGGCTCCATGATCAGTCAGTCCCACACTGCCCAAGTGACCGCGACCACTCCAACCGAGCCCCAGGAACCCGAGTCCGCCGAGGAAGAGGCGCATAGCGACCTTGGCTTTGGCCGCCTTGTATCCCAAACCGTGCGCGGCCGGTTCCTGCAGCGCGACGGTTCTCCAAGCAGTCACAAATACGGACTAGGCTCTCAGCGAGCACAGCGCTTTTACCTGCACGCGCTCTCGGCGTCGTGGCCGGCCTTCCTCGGTTGGACAGTTGGCACGCTGCTGCTCCTCAACGGCATTTTTGCGCTCGCCTACTCCGCACTTGGTCCTACTGCGATACGTGGCGAAGAAGTACTCGGTCTTTCAGATCCGTTCCTGCGTGCGCTGAGCTTTTCGGTCGGAATCTTTACCACGACCGGCACGGGCCCGCTTTATCCAGTTGGGCCTACGGCTAACTGGCTAACAGTCTTTGAAGCGTTATTTGGCCCCCTGACACTTATTGGCATCAGTGGACTCCTTATAGCACGTATGACGCGCCCGCGCATGAGGCTGAGGTTTAGTGAATCTGCTATCATCGCGCCTTACGAAGGTGGACGAGGACTAATGTTCCGCTTCGTTAACGTGCAACCCGGAGAGGTCAGCGACGTCAACGTCCGCGTGAACTTTGCATGGTTTGAGGAAAAGAACGGCGTGCGCGAGCGGGAGTTCTATCAGCTCGCCCTGGAGCGTGACTCGGTCGAATACTTCCCGCTGCACTGGACGGTGGTTCACCCAATCACTGCCGACAGCCCGCTCTGCGGCGTGACACCTGAGCGATTGGCAGAATCCCAGCCTGAGCTTTTCGTGCACATAAGCGCGCACGAAGACACCTTTTCGACTCAGGTCACCTCGCGCACATCATATGTCGGCGAGGATTTCCGGTGGGATGTAAAGTTCTCGAGCATCTTTGTAAGCGCAGTAGACGGCATAGTCTCCATCGACGTTGAACGACTCAACCGCATGGACCGCCTTCCGGAGGGATCCACCAGCCTGCCCGCAGAACTCGAATTGGCGCCCGCAAACTGACACAAGCTACGGCGTGCAGGGTGCTTCAGAGATCATCTGCGGTGCCACTGCGAAGCGCATCGAGATCGAGTTCCTGTTCCAAGCGTCTCAGCACTTCATCCGAAATCGCTCCTTCGTTGCGCAGCCTGACGAGCATTCGCCTTTCTGCATCGATGACGCGCGTTCTGAGACGCCTCCTCCCATCGGACGTACCACCATGATGCTCGTGCAAAGAAATGCGATCTCTGAGTTCGTTGCGCAGAAACTCTACGTCTCGAAGATTTGCCCACTCCTCCCTGGAGAGGTCGTCCAGCGTTTCGATCCCCCTACGCAGTGATTCGCGCCTGGCCATGCGCTCTTCTTCGAAATGTTGCTGCTCGGGTGAAAAGCGAAACCAGCGGATCAAAGGCTCGAGAGTCAGCCCCTGCACAACCAGCGTCATGAGAATCACGATCATGGCAATGAGCAGGATTTCCGAGCGATACGGAAAGCGCTCGCCGCTGGCCAGAAAGAGAGGGAGCGACAGCGCGGCGGCTAACGACACAATGCCCCGCATGCTCGTCCACGACACGAGAAATACAGTTCGCCCGTTGGGGGCCGGATCACGCTGCCGCAAGTCTGCGCTCAACCATCGGGGAAGGTAAGTCGCAAGCGGAACCCAGATCAGCCTTACGACGATGACGACCAGTCCTATAAGAACTCCACTCCACATCACAGACCGCACCGTGCCTTCGCCAACTTCCTGCAACAGATCGCCGAAAGTGACCCCAAGGAGAATGAAGATCATGGCGTTGAGCAGGAATACGACAAGATCCCAGCTCCCGTTGGCCTGAATCCGGGATGCGGGCGAGACGGCAGTCGACAGATGCTGACGCACATAAAGCCCGCCCGCGACACATGCAAGCACCGCCGAGACGTGCACGGCTTCGGCGGTGACCCAGGCAACGTAGGGACCGGCGAGGGTCAGAAGCGTTTCCGCCATTGCGTCTTTAGTAAAATGGGCAGCACGGATGATGAGCCATCCTACAAGCAACCCAATCAGCGCACCTACACCGGCATCAATAAAGAAACGTACCACGGTCTCGCCGACGCTAAACACTCCCGTCACAGCGGCGGCAACTGCGCTTCTGTAGAGAACCAGCGCAGACGCATCGTTCACCAGGCTCTCGCCCTCGAGAATCACAACGGCGCGTCTTGGCACCGGGAGTCGTGAAACGATTGCTGCCGCAGCCACCGCATCAGGAGGAGAAACAATGGCGCCAAGCGCGATCGCGACCGACCACGGCATGCCGGGAAGCAACTCCCGCGCAGCCATGGCGACTGCGACAGAAGTGATGAGAACCAGACCCACAGCCAGTAGCCCTATGGGTCTGATGTTTCTCTTGAACTCCCGTAGCGACGTAAAGTACGCCGCCGCCCAGAGGACCGGCGGCAGGAAGACAAAGAAGATTATTTCGGGCTCGAGCTCTGGAATCCTTACACCGGGTAAAAGCCCAATGGCAAACCCTGCAGCCACCTGCAGAATCGGTGTAGGTACCGGAAGACGCCGCGCCAGTGACGTCAGGGTGACGACCAGCGCGGCGAACGCGATTGCAATGACTACCGGGTGAAACTCCCTCATGCGGCTAAACCGCCGATGAATCCCTTATCGTTGCTATTTCCTCGCCTTCCAGGCATCGAGCAGCGCCTTCTCTCTCTCCGGTGTAAAACCAGTCTTTATCGCTGCCTGTCGCTCGGCAGGAAGTGTGTGCCACCAGTCCAGAGTCTCGCGAGCTGTCAGTTCTGTTGGACGGAACTTGAGTCCCGCCTTGATCTCTGGAGTGAGATCAAAGCGCGCAAAGCCAGCCGTGCGTCCACGCATCACCTGAAAGACTGGCAGCTCACGACCATATGGGTTTGCGCCATTGGCGCGCAGGAAATCTGCGTCAACCCACGTGTAGGTAGCGTTTGAACCTACTCCCTTGTGAATGCGTTCGACGAACTGTTTGAAAGGCTGCCCCCTGTCCGGGCCCACAGCGTTGAATACACCGAACGTTTTGTCTTCGACAAGCTTGACACTGAACTCCACCAGGTCGCGCACGTCGATGATCTGCACGTGATCACTTCCGTCCCCCGGTACCAGGACTTCACCACCACGCGAAATGCGCACCGGCCAGTAGGTGAAGCGGTCGGTGTCGTCACCAGGTCCGATGATGAGTCCCGGCCTTACCACCGTTACGCGCCCGGGCATGGCGGCATGCGCTTCCTTCTCGGCGTACGCCTTGGCATGTCCGTAGCTCAGCGGTCTACCCTCGGCGATCGGTGAGTTCTCTCGCGTCAGCACGGGTGCGTCCGCGGTCATCGGAACACGACTCGTGTCGAAATACACCGAACGTGTGGAGATAAAGAGGTATTGATCGACCGAATCCTTGAGCAGGTTTGCAGAAAGCTTGACCCAATCAGGGGCACTGCTCATGGATGCGGACTCGTCGATAACGGCATCCCAGCGACGGCCTTTGAGCGCATCGAGGTTGGTTGCTCGGTCGCCAGCCAACTCCTCGACGTCTTTGCCAAACATTCCCGGCGCGCTGCGTCCGCGGTTAAAGATCGTGACTTGGTGTCCGCGCGCGAGGGCGTGTCGCACGTGGTGAGGCCCGATGAATCCGGTGCCGCCGAGTATGAGGATCTTTTTGGGCGCCTGATGGACGAGCAGGGAGCGGGGATCAAGCCAGGCCGCAGCGCCAAGGGCGGTGAGGCTGGTACCTAGGAACTCGCGACGGCTCTGCATGTGAACCGGAACTGGGAAGAGGGTGAGTCTGGAACGCTATCGCTGGTACAGCAGGGTGCAAGGCTCCCAGCGACGGCATCGGGGGTCAGACTCACCCCTCGCAGCATCGAGTCGGTCTTGAGTTTGTCGACGAGGTTTGTGGTTCCCAAGCGGATTAAACCGCCTATTGAGTCTTCTCTGTGTAAAAGCGTGCGAAGAGCTTTGCAAAGTTGAGACCTTGAGCACCGTCGGCCTTGATCGATGAGCGGAGAATCTGTTCACGAAGTGCCTTGGCCTCGGCGTCACGTCCCTTTGCTTTGAGTAGGTCGGCTCGCAGGGCCATCCGCACTCGATCTGATGTCGCGGTCGAGCGCCGGGCCAACTCGGCTTCAACAGTGGAAATATCACCGGAGAGCATTGCTGCCAGCGCTTTGTTGGTTCTGGCGACCTCGTCGTTCGCATCAGGAAGCCGAGAGTAGCTGCGCACATATTCGTCGAGCTTCGCCTTGTCACCAATCAGGAAGTACGCAAGGAAAGCATGACCAATCCTGACAGCTTCGTTGTTGGGAGCAAGTGCTTTCGCCTTTTCGAGGTGAGATTCGACGAGATTTCTGTCACCTGTCAGGGCGCTGACAACGGCCAGGCGACTGTGGGGAAGCGCCTGGACGTTTGCAGGTGCGTTAGCGCTGACTGTCAAAGCGGCGGCAGCTTCGAGCTCGCGCATTGCTGCTTTGGTGTCGTTCTGGTAGAGATAGCTCGCTGCATTCCAGTAGTGTGCTTCGACTCTCATGGCTGCTGCGGGATTTACTTCAGCTGCTTTTTTGAAGTGGATTCGCGCCCGATCATAGTTGCCACGTTGCAGCTCGATACTCCCGAGCTTGAGGTGTGGCCCTCCGATCGTTGAATCGAGTTTCGAGGCTGCAACGGTATGCTCGGTTGCTTCATCAAGGCGCCCGTGCTGCAGAAGCATGTCTGCCCAGGAATCATGAGCATTGGGAGCGTCTGGCAGCAGTTCGACCTGCCGCTGCGCAGCAGCTAGAGCTCCTGCGCTGTCACCGATTGTCCAGAGGTCGTAGGCCAGGAGATTATAGGTGGGTCCGAAATCCGGGTGTCGTGCGGTCATGTTCCGTACTCGATCCACATACCTGTTGAGTTCGCCGGATAATGCGAGTTCGTTGCGCGGTGCCGGGCGCTCCACGAGGAGCAGGCTGAGCTCGGCATAGGGGTCAGCCGGTACCATTTCAGAGACTGCTCTGATTATGGGCACCGCAGCGCCGGCCCGTCCCCGAGCGACTTCGCGAGCAAAGACGGCGAGCAGGAGCTCCGCCGGGCTCGCGTTTGTCATGAGCGCCAGCCCTCGTGATGCTTCTGCAGCACGTTGTGCCGGCGTTTGTCCGGGCGAAAGGCTTGCACGTGACATGTAGACTCGCACGAGACCAAAGTTCGAATCCGCGGCCAGAGCCCGCAGCCCGTGTTCTCGGGCCTGGTTGGGATTGAGTCCAAGCAATTGATTCATCATCGCGTGGAACTCGCTGCGGGCCGCCTCGCTCGTGGTTGACAGCTCCACTTGCCGGGGCTGCGCTGGAGGGGCTGTTTGGCCCGTGATCATGTCTGCCTGAACTGCGATCGCGAGCACTACGGTCAACAAACGACGCAAATTGGCGCACACCATGGTGACCTCCCACCTTTCTGAGTTGGACCTTGCGCGATCGGAACGAGTACGGAGCCCTGAGAATTCGGGCAATGTTCCGCTTCTGAACTTTTTCTGAATCCGTAAGGTCCCTGCTCGGTGCTGCTTACAAGCGCTTCTGAAGCCAGGTTTTTATGTCAGCAGGGTGAATACGTGGGTACTTGGGGATAGGGCCGGCTGATGTGCCGACAGCAACTGAGCCACCTGTCTTGCGACTCCGCCCTCCTATTGGCGTTTGAGCCGCGAGGGCCCTCGGCTGATAGTGCCTCTCGCGATAATGTCGTGAGGGAGCGCCGTGAATCCACCTCAGCCCACGTATACGTGAACCGTTGCATACTGCTTTTTGCCATTGCTGCTGTTCATACGAATGTTTCGGCGCAGGCAGCGACAGGGCCGGACTCGCTGCTGGTCAAGGCGTTGTTGCAGAACAGGGCAGGCGTGTCAGCCGGGGCGTGCGGACTGGAAGGCGAGGGTGGACGAATGATTTCCGCAGCAGCGGCGAACGCGCAGTTCACGATTATTGGTGAAGCCCACGGCGTAGCTCAGGTACCGGAGTTCTCTGGGGCGCTTTATTGCCGCCTTGTTGAATCAGGCTATCGACACCTGGCAATCGAGGTGAGCCCTCCGGTTGCATCAGGGCTCGAAAAGGCGGGTCGTCGCGGTCTGGATGGGATAAAGGAGTTTGGCGATAAATACTTCCCCGGTGCCCCCTTCTACATGCTGTCTGAAGAGGCTCAACTGCTCGTCAGAGTGTTGGGTGATACGCCGGGTGCTGCTGGAGTTCTATGGGGACTCGATTATGACGTTTCCGCCGAGGGCTTTATTGGACACCGCCTGTTGGAGTTGGCGACGGCGCCGGCACGGCCAGCAGCAGCGAACTTTCTTGCATCGGTAGAGGCCAGTTACACCATGGCACTGGCACGCGGCAACCCGGCCGCCGTTTTCTCGTTCGCTGGCGAGTCCAACCGCGTTTCGGACCTTCGAAAGGCCATGAGGCCGGAGAAGGGATCAGAAGCCGACGGTCTCCTGGAGGTTCTGGAGACAACTCTTTCGATCAACGGGGAATGGCTGGCTGGCAGGGGTTACAGCTCCAACGTCCTTCGGTCCGCTAACTTGCGGAAAACCTTCCTGAATCACTTCCGTAGAGCATCTGGAGGTGAGCGGGTGCCGAAGGTGCTCGTCAAACTAGGGGCTGCGCATGCGTACCGCGGCAGGAATCCATCAAACACCTTTGACGTGGGGTCGCTGCTGCCGGAGCTCGCCGCACTTTCGGGATCCTCAGCGGTCGGAATTCTCGTGGTCGGTGGTCGAGGTTCTCGACAATCGCTTTTTGATCCAGCCACGTTCGACTACGCGCCCGTTGGCAATGTTTATGATGGCTCAGCTTGGATACAGCCTTTCTATACAGCAGCAGGCTCCACGCGCTGGACATCGTTTGACCTGCGTGCACTCCGGCCTCTTGCAGGCAACAGGCGGCTCGGCACACTGCCAGCCGCGACGATTCAGGCGATTTTTGGTTTTGACTTCCTGGTCGTGTTGGACGGCAGTACACCGGCCACGCCCCTTTCACTGGTCCGGCCGCCGTGGGCGGTGAAGCACTAGGCAGCATTGTTGGCATGCTGGCTCTGGCGGCGGGCTGGCTGGCAGTTCTGCCGATCCTTGTGCCTGGTGCACGGCGTTACCGACCAGGTCTCGTCGGATGGCCTAGAGCGCTTCTTTATCTTGGCCCCGCGTGTGCAGTCTCGATAGCGGTCTTGGCGTTGCTGCGCCATTTGCTAACTGGTCAGGGGTTGGCCGGCATCGGTAGACAAGTCACTCCTGTTCTTCTTCGTGACATCGACGGCAATCTCGTCATCACGCTCGCAACGATTTCGGCCACCATTGCTTTTGATCGTCTGTCGGCACTAAGTACGCGCAGCAGAGAATACTCGGCGACCAAGAGAGATCTCACGGCACAGCGTGTACGCACACTCGAAGCACAGCTCCATCCGCACTTCCTATTCAACACTCTTCACGCGATCATCGCGCTATTGCACTCGGATACAAACCGGGCAAGGGACGTGGTGGCCAGAGTAAAGTGGTTATTGATGCAGGTGCTACAAACAGACGAAAGGGTCGAAGTCACACTGGGCGAGGAAATGCAGCTTACGCGCGCCTACCTGGAAATCCAGAAGGTTCGCTTTCCAGAGATCCTCCAGACGGCGGTATCCGTGGAACCAGGACTGGCTGACTTCCTTGTACCCCGGATGCTCGTGCAGCCTCTCGTAGAGAACGCCGTACACCACGGACTTGCTGGAAGCGATCGTGTTGGCGTGGTCGAAGTATCGGCCACCGCGCTTGAGGGGAATCTGATCATTTCGGTTCGAGACAATGGACGCGGTGTGAGGGATAAGCAAACCACCGAATGGAGTGAAGGTGTTGGGCTATCTAATACGCGTCTCCGCCTGCACGACCTATATGGACCGACCTGTAACCTGACGCTGACCGACTCGGCCGAAGGATGCAGCGTTGATATTCGCCTTCCACTTAGCTGCAAGTCCGTCATCGCCGAGGATGCTCGCACGACGCCTAATCAACCAAAGCCTGTTACGATCGAATGGGGTATTTTCTTTTCAGTTCTCCTCACCGCCACAATTGGGATTGCGGCATTCTGGTTCCTGCTCTCTCTTGTCTATGAGCGCGTTGATGGCCAGATGTACTCGCGACCGTTGCTTACCGCTATGGCGGTCATCCAGGCATCGATTCTAGCCATCGTCGCCTGCCTTGTAGCGACGATCGCCTGGATATTTCCCATCTCAACGGAGCGCAAGCCCGCAAGCATCGTAGCTAACGCGCTAGTGCCGTTCTTCGCGGTCTCTACGCATTTGTCGCTTGACGCGGTGGCAAGGGTGTGGGTACAACTCCCAGCACTGCACCTGCGTCCACTCGTGGTGTTCGATTTCGTGGCAGCTGTTGCCGTAGTCGCAACCGTTCATCAATACCGATTCAGGCGGCAGGAGCGCGCGATAGCGATTGCGACTCTCGAGGCAGAGAGAGAGCGAAACGATGTGCTGCATGCGCTCAAACGAGTGCAAATGAACCCGTCGATCATTGGCGCATGGCTCGACGCCGTGAGGGAGTTTTCTCTGAGGTCACCAAGAGATGCTGGAGTCCTTCTTGTCGCGATAGGTGACTACTTACGATGGGCAGTGCAGGCGGCTGTGAACGCCCGCGTACCACTTGTAGATGATCTGGCGATGCTTAAGGCGTGGGAACGCGCGACAGACCTGGCATCTGGCAGGCAACCTGCAAGCCGTCCTACGGAGCTTCCTTCCAGAATTGCACAAGCCATGGTCCCCTCGTGCCTCCTGCCGGCTATCGCAGCTGAAATAGGCGGTGGTCAGTCGCTTGACCTTCAACTCAGAGGAGACCTCGACGCGGTCGAGATCGTTGTGCAACTTGGCAAAGGCGTCACTTTCGACTCGGCAAAGGAGCGGCTCGCTGCATTTCTGCCAGCCGATGTCGACATCGCGACGTCGATGTACTCCTCGTCCGTAATCACAATGCGTGTAGCTCTTCAAGCATGATCCACGCGATTATTGTAGACGACGAACCGCTGGCCCGCGATTATCTGTGTGGTTTACTCGCGGCGCAGGACGATGTTTCGGTGGTCGCAGAATGTGAGGCAGTTGCAGACACGAAAAGTGCGATTGCAGAATTGGAGCCAGACGTCTTGTTCCTCGACATCCAGCTTCGTCGAGAAAGTGGTTTCGATGTCATAGAATCGCTCAACTCGAAATTGATGCCGATAGTCGTCTTTGTTACTGCCTTTGACCAATACGCCATTCGCGCCTTTGAAGTGCATGCGATGGACTATTTGCTGAAGCCCTTTGGGCAGGAACGCGTCGACCAAACGATGGCGAGAGTGAGAGCCCAGCTCGCCAGCAGAGCGAAGGATTCTTCGCAAATTGCCGAACTACTGGAGACGCTACGTGGAAGGGGTGAAGGGCATTTCCCTGACCGTCTTCTGGTTACCGACGACAACAAGGCCCGGTTTGTCATGCTTGCTGACGTCGAGTTGATCGATGCTATGCACAACCACGTAGTGCTTCATTCGGGCGGTCGCGAGCATCGCGCTCGTGAATCCATTTCTTCGTTGGCTCGGCGGCTCGATCCCTGGAGATTCGTCAGAGTAAATCGTTCGACGATTGTGAATATTGATCACGTGACGGAACTCCAACCATGGTTCAGTGGTGACTCGGTACTGATTCTGCGAAGCGGTAAGCGCATCCGCGTCGGTCGTACCTATCGCAATGTCCTCGACCGTTGGCGGCCAGGAAATCAATAGGAGGAAAGTCAGTTCATTTGAGCAAGGATCTTTTTCGCCAGCAGCATTAAGTCGGCATCCGGCGTGTTTTCGAGAACGTCTGGCGCAATCCCAATGTTGTCCAAAGGTCTTTGAGGCAGCCGCCGTGAGCGCGCTGTCGGGATTCCTACGCGCCGGAAACCAGACGGCAGAGAGACCTTCCTTACGTCGCCATAGTCCAGCACTCCACCCGTTGAAGCTGAGCCTATGGTAACCACCTTCCGACTAACAATAGCGTCGAGCACAAACAGCTCGCAGGCACTCACACACCTGCTGTCCACAAGAATCGCCACGCGCCGGGGGTTTGTGAGTACCGAATCATAGGAGATGTGTCTGTCGGAGTGTGTTCGAACGAAGCCGCCTGGACTCCGTTTCATGGCAGCAATCAGGGTGTCTATCTGATGCGCTACTTCGGCTGGCAGTCCGCCAGTCTCGCGGAACTCCGCAAGGCCCGCGATGTTGCCAGGTGAAGCTCGCGTTTCAAAATCATCTTTGGGAATAGGGTCCGTGTAAATGACGCGAAGCAGCGAGGAGTACGTGAGAGATCCTCCTCCCGTGTTTCCACGGACGTCGATTATCAGGTATGGGAGTGCGGCGATGACCTCCGAGTAGGACTGTAGCAACGAGTCGAGCGGTCGCTTCCACCGAGCGGCAAACGATGGGATACTCAGGACGACATACGCTCCATCGGACCTCAGCGAGGGAGCATTGTCGCGGGGAACCAATGCCTGTCTCCGAGTGCGGGTGTCAGTGAGACTGAGGTGGCGATCCGCAAAGAACGTAATCCATCCGCGCAGTACTGCTGTGCAGTCGTTGTCGTCGACACTCTCGGCGAGCGACGTACTCCTTTCGAGGCCCCGCTGATACTCGTTTAGTCTTGAACTGGTTTTCGCGGCGAAGCCGGCATAATCCTCAGTAACCAGTTTCACGAGTGCGCGAAAATCCGCCGCGCAGTTTGAGTCCACGGGTAACACTTTCGCATGCACTGGAACCACCAGGAACAATAGAGAACAGGCTCTTGTGAGTTGCATGTGGCGTAGCATTTGACAGGGCTCGCAGAAGGCATCGCCACGATGTGTGGCAGCAGTCTTCCCCGACACATCCACGGGCCAGAGCGCAACCGCTGAGGACGAACAGCTTGGGATCACGCTGTCTGGACATGTCCTCACTTCGGAATGGCGCTGGGCAGCGCCCGATGTAGATTGCCGATTCTATGATCAGTAGCAAACCAACTGGAGGACCCGCATAGTGCGTTACTCGTTAGGCCTGGCCTTGATCGCGACAATTGCTTGCAGCGGTGCTGCTGGGAGTGGCGCTCCACCCGGCGTCGATCTTATCAGCGAAGACGACCTCCGGCGCGACCTCTTTGCTCTCGCCGGCGATCACTTCAGGGGCCGCGAGGCTGGCACGCTGGATGAGTTGCGCGCCTCGGTCTGGCTCGCTGAACAGGCTCGCGCCGCGGGGCTCGAACCAGCCGGCGACGACAGCACCTACTTCCAGTTCTGGCCGATAGCCAGAATGCGCAATTCCTCGGAGAGCTCGATTTCCGTTGGTAGTACACCACTGGAGATCGGCACTGAGGCGATCATTATGTCTCTGCTCGACGCGCGCGTCGATGCACCGCTGGTCTATGTGGGCGATGGGCGACCCAATAGCCTGAGGGGACGCAACGTACGAGGCCGCGCGGTGGTGGTTCAGCTGGGCCCTCCGGACAGCGGGGTTGCACCTAACGTTTCACTGCGTCCGGTGCGCTATGGCATGGCAGCCACTCGCGAACGTGTTCAGGATATTGCGCCGCTCGAACCTGCAGCAATTGTGATGGTCGTCGACGCTACGGCGGACTCCGGGTGGTCGTTCCTTGCTCCATTGGCGCACAACGGCACCTATGGTCTCGAGTTTCGTGATGCGGTCTTTGGTCTAACGAGTCCGGTTCCAGTGATCTGGGTGCGTGCCAGTGTTCTGCCGCGCCTGCAGCAGCCAGGTGGTAGACTTAGAGCATCGCTCACGGTCGAGCGCTTTTACTATCCCTCGGTCAACGTGGTGGCCAGGGTTCCGGGAACCGATGCCGAACTGTCAGACGAATACGTGCTCTTTAGCGCGCATCAGGATCACGACGGCATCAAGCCAGCCGTCAATGGTGACTCCATCTGGAACGGTGCGGACGACAACGGCAGTGTGAGTGTAGGTATTCTCGCCATCGGTCGTGCGTTTGCACAGCATCCAGCGCGTCGCGCGGCCCTGTTTGTCTGGCATGGCGCGGAAGAAAAGGGATTGCTGGGTTCGCGCTATCACGCCGAGTATCCCGTTGTCCCCAAGGAGTCGATCGTGGCGGTGCTTAACGCCGACATGATCGGAGCCAACCATCCCGATACCGCGGCGTTGCTTGGCGTGCAGCCACCCAATCGGAACTCTCAAACGCTCGTCGATCTTGCTTTTGAGGCTAACGACGAGGTTTCGAAGTTCGTGGTGGACACGACGTGGGACAGTCCCAGTCATCCCGAACGCTGGTACACTCGCAGCGATCATCTTCCATATGCCAGAGCGGATGTCCCGGCCATCTATTTCAGCTCGTTGCCGCATCCCAAGTATCACACGCCAGAAGACGAGCCGGATGCGATTAACTATCCAAAGCTGACACGGATTACGCGCTGGATGTATGCGACAGGCTGGAAAGTAGCAAACCGG
>CAZYTS010000019.1:18144-30367 GCA_964649855.1 uncultured Gemmatimonadaceae bacterium | reverse complement strand
CGAGTACGGGGGACACCGATCGAGAGCACCGACGGCTCTAACGTCTTTAAGGTTGAATACGACGGTGACGAACTCGGTGCCGTAGCGCTCAGAGTTCCAGGGCTCCACAACGTGCGGAACGCTCTCGCCGCCATTTCGGCCGGGCTGGCGCTTGGCGCGGAGTTTGGCGGAATGCGCACCGGTCTCGAGGCGTTTACAGGAGTAGATCGCCGCTTTCAACGTTTAGGTGAAGTACGCGACATAGTAGTAATTGACGACTACGCTCATCACCCCACCGAGGTCAGCGCCACGCTGACGGCCGCCCGTCAGGCGTATCCGGGTCGGAGAATAGTCGCCGCCTTTCAACCCCACCTCTTTTCTCGCACACGGGACTTTGCCCGTGAGTTTGCCCAGGCGCTTGAGAGCGCAGACGCTGTCGCCCTGGCAGAGATCTATCCCGCGCGCGAGCAGCCCATACCTGGTGTAACCTCCGCGCTGATTTCAAAGTTCATGAAAGACGCGGGTGCTGCTCCCTTTTGGGAGGGTCATCAGAGTGATGTTGCCAAAGCTCTTGCCGGGTTTGTTGCTTCCGGCGACGTGGTGATAACCATGGGAGCTGGCGACATTACCAGGTCGGGGCCGCAGTTACTGGCACGCCTAACGGGGGATGAATGACAACTCCTGAATCTGGCAACGCGCAGGCTGACCCCAGGCAAAAAAGGCGCGTTGTAGTATTGCTGACCGTTGTAACCCTGCTGATCCTTGCCGCCGTACCACTTTGGGGACGCAAGCTGGCCTTCTTTCGCGTTCACGAAGTTCAGGTGCGCGGAGCACGCTATGTCCACCCGGCTGAGATCCTCGCCATCCTCAAGATCGACAGCACCGTTTCGATCTGGAGCTCGTTCGATTCTCTCGAAGCGCGCGTTGCACGGCATCCACAGGTTCACGAAGCTCGGCTGCGCCGCTGGCTCCCCAGCACAATCATCGTTGAGATCACCGAAAACCTCCCGGTAGCGCTCATTCAGTCCGGTTCCGGACTAAGACCGTACGATGAAAATGGTGAGGCGCTCCCCCTGGATCCGAGCGTGACCCCGACCGACTTGCCAGTGCTCTCAGGGCCAGATACTGCCGTCCTGCGTTTTCTGGCAGATCTCAGGTCGGCTCGCCCCGCACTTTTTGACCGGATCAGCGAGGTTCGCCTCATTGGAAAGGATCAATTGAGGATCGAGTTGTCAGATGTTTCGGTCCTCACTATGCGCGATGTAAGCGCGGATCGATTTGACGAACTATCTTCCGTGCAGCGCGATCTTGCTCGACGGCGCATTATCCCTGTAGAACTCGATCTTCGTTTCAAGGACCAAGTCATAGCCCGCGTCCCATGAATGCCGAAAGGCTAGTTGCAGGACTCGATATCGGATCAGCCAAGACCACGGCAATCATCGCCGAGGTGGTTGGAGAATTGCCACGACGTCCCGGCATAAAGATCCTCGGCGTAGGTCAGTCACGAACAACGGGACTTAGACGCGGTGTCGTATCGGACATCGAAGAAACCACGCAGTCTATTCGCAAGGCCGTTGGCGACGCGGAGCAAATGGCTGGGGCAAAGATCGATGCTTGCTTTGTAGGCATTGCGGGCGAGCATGTGAAAGCGATGACGTCCAAAGGCATCGTTGCAGTCGCCGGAGCTGAGATTAACAAGGGCGATGTGGACAGAGCCAATGCGGTAGCCAGGGCGCAGGCACTCCCCCCGGATCGTGAACTCCTGCATGCAATTCCGCAGGAGTACACCGTGGACCGAACTGAAGGAATCAGAGATCCCATAGGGATGATCGGTACGAGGCTGGAGACGGAGATGTACCTCGTCACAATTGGTGCATCCCCCGCAATGAATCTGAGAAAGGCCGTAGAGAGGGCGGGCTACAAGGCTATCGAGTTGGTGGTGGAACCGTTGGCAAGCGCTCTCGCGGTTCTGACTGAAGACGAGAAAGAACTCGGCGTAGCGCTCCTCGAAATGGGTGCAGGCAGCACCGACATCGCTGTCTTCCACGAGGCCAAGATCCGTCACCTCGGCACGGTTCCCATGGGTGGCAATAACGTCACTAATGACATTGTGCATGGATTGGGAGTGACGCAGGCCGACGCGGAGCGGATCAAGGAACGCTACGGTTGCGCTTATGAGCCGATGGTCGATCCATCGGAAGTAATCGCATTGCCGAGCACTGTTGCGCAGGGTGACAGGCAGATTCCCCGTGAGCTACTGGCGCATATCATCCACCAGCGCACGGATGAGATCTTTGATCACGTCATGCGAGCGATCGATGCGGCAGGGTATTCAGGACGTCTGAGCGCGGGAGTGGTGATCAGTGGTGGTGCGGCCGCTCTTCCGGGGGTTAGAGAGCTAGCCGCGGACGTGTTTGGTACGGGAGTAAGAGTAGGTGTCCCGTCGGAGAATCTCAGCGGTCTCGTTGACTCGGTTGAGGCGCCTAGGTTTTCGACGGCTGTTGGCCTGGCGCAATACGGCGCCAACCGGATGTCTCTCGGTGCGGCGGCCTCAGGTGCCCGGCGAGTACAGATCGCGTCTCCAAACGTCGACAAGCTCGCTCAGCGGGTAAAGACGTGGCTGCAGGACTTCTTCTAAGTCACCTCGGACAGGGCTTCCGCAGTTAGGACCGCATCAAAAAGCTGTCGTAAAAGGCACGCTATGTGGATAAGCGGCGCAATCACGAATGCTGGCGGATAGAATGATTCTTGCTTGCATTCGAACAGCGATTGCCCCCAGTCACACGTTTCCTCTTTGAAGTTTGGCATTATATTCTGCGGCACGCGGAGATGCATGACGCGCTTCGCGCGACTGCTCGTTAGAACGTACGCTCGAACTCTCGCCTACACCCCGCGCCCATGAGCGACGACAGAGGAGTGCCGCGACCAATGACATTTGAGTTTGAAGAAAACGCTACCCAGGCTGCCCGGATGAAGGTCGTGGGCGTAGGCGGAGGTGGCGGAAATGCTGTAAATCGAATGATCGAGGAGCAACTCGATGGAGTCGAGTTCATATCGATCAATACTGACGCCCAGGCACTCCTCTCGTCCAAGTCGGATGTAAAGCTTCAGATCGGCAAGAAGCTTACGCGCGGCCTCGGCGCGGGGGCGCGACCCGAAATTGGCCGTCAGGCCATTGAGGAGAACCGCGATGAAGTCTCTCGCGTTCTGGGCAACACCGACCTCGTGTTCGTCACCTGCGGTATGGGTGGTGGCACAGGAACTGGCGCCGCGCCGATTGTGGCAGAGCTGGCAAAGGAGCTCGGTGCGCTGACGGTTGGCATTGTAACCAAGCCGTTCCTGTTTGAAGGCCGCAAGAGAATGCGGCAAGCCGAAATGGGTATTTCCGACATGCGCCAGCACGTCGACACAATGATCGTCGTGCCTAACGAGCGGTTGCTCGCCGTAGTAGGCAAGGGAATTGCCTTTCAGGATGCTCTCAAAAAGGCCGATGAAGTGCTCCTGCACGCTACTCAGGGCATTTCGTCGCTCATATCCAAGACAGGACTCGTCAACGTCGACTTTGCCGACGTACGCACCGTTATGCGCAACGGTGGTTCCGCACTGATGGGGACCGGCGTCGGGCGCGGAGACAACCGCGCCATGGAAGCAGCCCAACAGGCTATATCGTCGCCACTGCTCGACAATATCTCCATCGCTGGTTCAACCGGTGTGCTCCTTAACATTGCTGGTGGTGGAGACCTCACACTTGGCGAGGTAACTCAGATTTCCGAGATTGTGCATGAGGCTGCCGGCGACGAAGCCGAGATCATCTTTGGTGCGGTCCATGAACCAGCTATGCAAGGTGAGATCAGGGTCACTGTCATCGCCACGGGCTTTGACAAGGCGATGCAACTTTCGAGTGTTCCGGCGTCGACCCCACAGCCACATATTGGGGCGACTGCAACGACCGCCAGAACTGTGATCCCGATCAACACTCCGCGTGCTCCAGCGCCGCGACCAGTGCAACCCACCTCCCCAATCCGGCCGATTCAGGCAAGCGACCCCAACCGTCGTTTCGCCCCCCCTCCGTCGAGCGTCAAGGGAAATGAACAGCTCGAAGATCTCGATATCCCGACGTTCATTCGGAGGCAGATGGATTGAAGCACCTGGGGATTCGCGCGTCAGTTTACGCCGCTATGGCGCTCCTGGTATGGGGCGCCATTTCGGTCATTCACCCACTGCCTGACCGAAAGCCAGCAGAGGTCCTGGAGCAGCCTCCAGCGCCTCAACTGGTCGAGACGGTGGATTCGCTGCGCGCAGGGGAGACGATATCCGCGCTTTTCACACGGGCTGGGGTTATGAGCCAGGACCTTACGCGGGCCCTTCTCGCTGCCCCTTCCTTTGACGCGCGGCGGCTTAGAGCTGGCACTCGCGTAACGCTCAACAGCATCCCGGATTCGGCGCCATCGGAGATCGTGCTGCACCTCGCGCAGGACCGGATTCTTCGTCTTACCAAGAGCGATTCAGGGTGGAGGGGAGTCGAAGAAACGATGCCGTGGAGCAAGGACACTCTCGTGGTCCACGGACGAATTCGCTCCAATCTCTACGATGCGTTCGATGAGGATGCCTCGCACCTGCCGAGAAGTGTGCGCGCTGAACTCGCCTGGAATGTGGCGGATGTTTTCGAATATCGTCTCGACATGAGCCGTGATTTGCAGGAGGGAGATGAGTTTACGGTGCTCGTCGAGCGCGAGCAGTTGCCCACAGGCGCTATGCGTATTGGCGGTGTAATTGGCGTTGAATACGCGACCGGATCGCGCCGTGTGCAGGCTATAAGGCATGTGAGCGGCACGGAAAGCCGGGCCAGGTACTATGATCAGGACGGCAAGTCAATGCAGTCGATGTTCCTGAGGGCGCCGCTGGCGTTCCGCCGCATTTCATCTGTGTTTGGAATGCGCAAGCATCCCATACTTGGTGTGAGGCGCCGCCACACGGGTACTGACTACGCCGCCAACTCTGGCACACCTGTGCGCTCGATCGGAGATGGCGTGGTAGTGCGCGCCGGTAGAATGGGAGGCTACGGCAACGCTATCGATGTCAGGCATGCCAACGGCTTTGTGACTCGTTATGCGCACCTGCGGGGATTTGCCAAGGGTGTTCACCGTGGCACACGCGTTGGAATCGGCGAGACCATTGGCTTTGTGGGTATGACCGGGTTGGCGACGGCGCCTCATCTTCATTTTGAAGTATTGGTCGGGGGGGCGCAGCGGAATCCACGGTCGGTCCTGGAGGCCAAGGCCGGTGCGCCGCTGCCGACTGCGGAGCGCGACGAGTTCGAACGCACCAAATCGCTGGTTCTGGCCCGCATGGAAATCGACCGACCGCGTCTGGCTACGGCAAATCCCTGAAACAGCAGCGCTGGTATGTGGCGGGAAGGTAACTTCCCTGCATGATCCTATGGTTGGTTGCCATCGCGGCTGGAATAGTCGGCGCAATGCTATCGTATCCGCGCCTTGCCTCATCCGGCCCTCTGACACGGTTTGCTGCATTACTACGCGGCGTTGGAGTCGCACTCGTAGCGGCACTCGGTCTTAATGTGCTTCTTGGCGCTGGCCGCGAGGCCAGGCCAATTGTAGCGCTGGATGTTTCAAACAGTTGGATGCGCGGCGGTGATTCGAGCGCGTTCATTGCTGCACGAAGCGCGGCGCTGAGAGCAGCACCGGACTCGCTGCTCGTCTTTGGAGATTCCGTCCGACGTGGCACGGACACTACAACCAGTCACGATGCTGCATCGCAACTTCGACCAATCGTCGAACGTGCACTTGCCGCGGGGCGACCAGTTGTGGTTTACACCGATGGAGAGATCGCGGACGCCGATGCTTTGAGTGGCGTTCCGCTGGGCTCCCGGGTAGTGGTAGGAGAGAGGGGCAGCGTGAGGGACGTGGCCGTGAGCGAGGTCCAGACTCCGCGTGTGGTATCGGGGCGAGATTCCGTGGAGGCACGAGTTACCCTTGTGGCTGCCTCCGGCGGGAGTGGCGCGGGACGCGTGACACTAAAGCTCGGCGATACAGTGATCGCTTCGAGCAGCATCGATTCTCTGGGCGCTTACGCTGAGCGCACTGTGGTGATGCGCTATGTCCCCCGGGGTAGTTCTGGTAACAGGCAGCTCAGTGCGAGTGTGGAATCAGCCGGCGACAGTGAACTCCGGAACAACACCTCGTCGATTGTCGTGGACGTCACAGAGAGCGCCGCAGCTGTACTTGTTTCAACATCTCCTGACCTCGACGCGCGTGAACTTGCGGCGCTCTTGCGTGGAACGGTGTCGCTTCCAACGAGAGCTTATTTCAGGGTGGCACCGGGTCAATGGCGCGAAGACGGTGCACTCTCTCCTGTGACTGAGGAGACTGTACTGCGGGGCGTTCGCGAAGCACCGCTCGTAGTGTTGCATGGAGACACGGCGATGTTTGGAGCGCCACGCGCACTGACTAAAGGTGCGCTGGCGCTGGTTGCCCCTCCTCCACCTAACAGCGGAGAGTGGTTTGCCACCGGCGCACCGCTTTCGCCCATGAGTGCGTCACTTACCGGCATGGCGTGGGATTCGCTGCCTCCGCTCGAAGTGGCCGCGACGGTTGGCCCTGATGCCCAGTTCGAGGTTCTTGAGTCGAGACGCGCACGCCGCCTCGATAGAAGAGCTGCCATTGTCGGCTGGGAAAGACCACGCCGGATTGTTGTTGCTGGCGCGGCGGGGTTCTGGCGCTGGAGGTTCAGGGGCGGTGTTGGTCAGGATGCATACGCGGCGCTCTGGGGGAGTGTCTTCGACTGGCTTGCAGGCGAACGCTCCGACGTGAGAGCCGCCGTACCTGTTCAGCAGGCAACTCGCTCCGGGGAGCCAATTGTGTGGCAGCGCGGCACTGGAGCTGACTCCGTTGTTGAAGCGATAGTTACCAGGAGTGGGGCCTCTACGAGCGACACCCTGACTCTCCGCTTTGGGAGCAGCAATATGGCAACCGAGTCTCCACCGATGGAGCCAGGGGTCTACAACGTGACCACGACTGGTGGCAACTCGCTGCTCGTCGTCAATTCGTCCTCAGAGCTGATTCCTCGTCGCCCAACTGTGCGGGAAGGATCGTATGGCACGCGGGCCGCACCCGGTGAGCAGCCTCGCGCGCAGGACTATTCCTGGCTCTTTGGTGCTGCGCTTCTGGCCCTCTGCGGCGAATGGATTCTGAGGCGTCGTGTAGGGCTCAGATAGGCAGCTCACCGGCGTGGCTGCCGAGCCACTGGCGCTGGGCATCTCAGGAAGTTTCAGTCGTCGAGCGCTCAACAGGGAGCGTAGGTGAGCTAGCTTTAAAGAATGGCTCGCCTTTTCAGAAAATCGAGTGATGCTCCCAGGCGTTCGCTCTGGGATCGCATCAAAGACATAGCACTTGCCGACGTAACGGCCATTGCGCGCCGTGAATCAAAAGAAGGGTCACTTGAAGCGGTAGAGGAGTTGCTCCTCGAAGCGGACTTTGGAGTTCCTACTACTCTTAGGCTGGTGGAGTCCCTGGAGCGTGCTTCGCAGCGCGGCACCATTCGAACGCACGACGAATTCCTCGGCGAACTCAGCTCAGGCATCAAGGAGGCGCTCGAGGCCGGCAACTCAGATTCCTCACTTGTGCTTGCCGCATCAAAGCCAACAGTGATTCTGGTCGTCGGGGTCAATGGCGCGGGTAAGACAACTTTTATTGGTAAGCTTGCTGCGCGATTCAAAGCCGCTGGCAAGAGCGTGCTGCTGGCAGCAGGAGATACCTTTCGCGCCGGCGCAATTGACCAGCTTAGACTCTGGGCGGAGCGAGTCGGGGTTCAGTTTGTGGGTGGCAAACCAGGTGGCGATCCGGCTGCTGTGGCGTATGACGCGA
This sequence comes from uncultured Gemmatimonadaceae bacterium, assembly GCA_964649855.1. Taxonomy (GTDB): domain Bacteria; phylum Gemmatimonadota; class Gemmatimonadetes; order Gemmatimonadales; family Gemmatimonadaceae; genus CAZYTS01. Next base: position 22,505 of record CAZYTS010000019.1, on the reverse strand, counting down.
TTGATGCCGGCGTGACGCGTGGTGTCGATATTGTTGTGATCGACACGGCAGGCAGACTTCACACCAGCGACAGTCTCATGGAAGAGCTTCGAAAGGTTGCCAGAGTAATTGGCAAGCGACTACCTGGGGCACCACACGAGACGCTGCTGGTTCTGGACGGCACCATCGGCCAGAACGCCGTTGCACAGGCCAGGACTTTTGCCGAAGCTGTGCCAGTTACAGGTCTCGTGATAACCAAGGTGGATGGCACGGCAAAGGGGGGAATAGTCGTGGCTGTGCACGAAGCCATAAACGTGCCGGTAAAGTTCATAGGTACGGGCGAACAACCTGCCGACCTCGAGCCATTTGATGCTGCCACTTTTGCGCGGGAAGTTCTGGAGAGTTAGTACAGCCGTGGCATTTGCTTTGGCCATTGCACCCCTCCGGCGCTGACGATGTCCGAGCGGACGCGTTCTGTGTCGCCTCGCCTCAGCAATGAGACGCCGATCCAGTTTCTCAAAGGAGTTGGAGAGAGACGTGGCGACGCCTTTAAGCGGCTCGGTGTCCGAACGGTAGGAGATCTGGCGTGGCACATTCCTCATCGCTACGAAGACGCCAGCACCATCACACCCATCAAAGATGTATATCCTGGGTCAGATGTCACTGTGGTTGGGAGGGTGATTTCCAAAGGAGTCATTCCAACGCGCAAGGGGCTTAGAATCTTTCAGGCGGTGATCAAGGACGCGACTGGCATGATAGAGGCGTCGTGGCCAGGCCAGCCCTTTCTCGATCGGTCTATTCAAAAGGAGGACGTACTGCTGCTGGCAGGGCCGTGCCGCTTCTACCATGGGCGCCAACTGCAGCCGCGTGAGTACGTCAATTTTGGCGCCGACGGCGACGAGGAGGATCGCGGTCGGGTGCTAGCGGTCTATCCCGCCACCGAAGGCCTCACCGCTCGTCAGATCCGCTCGGTTATCGCACAGCATCTCGATGGTTTAATCGCGATTGCTGTGGATCCACTACCTCAAGCGCTCCGAAAGGCGCAAAAGCTTCCAACTATTGCCGACGCGCTGCGCTACGTGCATCAGCCGGAATCTCTGGAGCAGGCCTATCTCGGTCGTGACCGGCTGGCATTTGACGAACTCTTGCTGGTCAATCTCCTTAAGCGGCGCGCGAACGTTCTGGCTCGCACACCAAGACAGGGAATTGCCTTCCAGCCAACGGGAATCCTGACAGAGCCCGTGAAATCCGCGTTGCCATTTACGCTAACTGGGGCACAGAAGCGGGCGCTTGATGAAATCACAGCCGACATGCGATCTCAGCTCCGCATGCACCGTTTGCTTCAGGGAGACGTGGGGAGCGGCAAGACTGTTGTGGCTCTTCTTGCGATGCTCCTGGCGCTGGAAAGCGGATTCCAGGCGGCCTTGATGGCTCCCACCGAGCTTCTGGCGGAACAGCATGCGGGAACTCTCAAAAAACTTCTCGCCCCAGTCAACCTGGAACCGACGCTGCTTGTAGGATCGTTAGGCAGCGCGGCGCGCCGGGCCGCTGCCACGCGGCTCGCCACAACCGAACCGCTGATTGCTGTGGGCACGCACGCCCTGGTTCAGGAGGGCACCGTCTTTGGACGTTTGGGCCTTGCGATTGTCGATGAACAGCATCGCTTTGGCGTGGAGCAGCGCGAGTCGTTGGGGGCCAAGGGTGAAGCACCAGACGTGCTTTTGATGTCTGCAACACCAATTCCGCGTTCGTTGGCACTAACGATCTATGGAGATCTCGACGTCAGCACGTTGGATGAGCGACCGCCAGGTCGATTACCTGTGACTACAGCGCTCAGGCCCGAGTCGGCTCGCAAACGAGTGCTCGACTTTTTGGTCTCGCAGGTCGCGCAGGGTCGTCAGGCGTACGTTGTGTACCCGGTCATAGAAGAGTCGGAAAAGATCGATCTCAAGGCGGCGACAACCATGCACGCCGAGCTGTCTCAAGGCGTATTTGCTGATCGAAAAGTCGGCCTGCTGCATGGGAGAATTCCAGCCGAAGAACGCGACTCGATTATGCGGGAGTTCAGAGATGGCAGAATCGACGTGCTTGTGGCAACGACCGTGATCGAAGTCGGCATCGACGTACCCAATGCGACCATCATGCTCGTTGAGCATCCCGAGAGGTTTGGCCTCTCACAGCTGCACCAACTGCGGGGCCGCGTCGGCCGTGGAGCGGAGCAATCGTTCTGCATCCTCCTTGGGAACGTTGGTGAAGACGCATACCGACGACTCCAGATCTTTGTGTCCACAGAGGACGGCTTTGAGATTGCACGCGCTGACATGCGGATAAGGGGGATGGGCGACCTTTTTGGAGCGCGTCAGAGCGGAGACCCCTCGTTCAGAATTGCTGATCCTTTGCGCGATGAACACTTGAACGTTGCTGCACGCCAGGCGGCGGGCGAAATCCTCACTAAAGACCCAACGCTAGAAGGCAAAGAGTTCGCGCCACTGCGCAGAGTGATGACCGGTCGTTATTCACGGTCGCTGGAGCTCTTTCGGGTGGGCTGAGGGCAGCAACCACGGCGAGACCGGCAAATATGTCAAAGATGGCGACGGAGTGGAATCTCGACCGCTACTCTCGTCCTCTTCGTCCGCGTTGCCTTGTCGCCCTCTTTGCCTCTTAAACACCAATCGCCTCGGCGGCGTCTCAGTAGGGATAGCCTACCCTAGTCATGCTGCGAACCTACATACGTGACCGAGGAGTTTTTACTGCCGCCGTACTGACCATCGCTGTTGGCGTGACAGCGGTCGTGTCGGCGTTTGGTGTGGTAAATGCTGCTCTGATGAGACAACCGCCATTCCCGCAGGCCGACCGTCTCGCGATGCTGTACCTCGTTCGGAACCCTCGTGGGGAGCCTCAGCGACAGGAGCGCTGGTCGTTCGCCCGCTTTGAACTGCTGAAAGGAAAGCAAAAGAGCTTTGAGAAGGTTGCCAGCTATTCACCGACCTCGCTTACGATCTCGGGCGATGGCGACGTGGAGCTGGTAGAGGGAGAACGCGTTTCGGCGTCTTACTTTGCGGTGTTAGGTGTTGGAGCGGCAACTGGCCGGCTCTTTACCGAAGCAGAGGATGACCCTGCGGCGCCGTCGCCCATAGTGCTCCTCAGCCACTCGCTCTGGTCGCGCCGCTTTGGCGCCGACCAACAGGTCCTGGGTCGTCCGATCCGCCTGAATGGCGTGACGCTTACGGTTGTTGGCGTTCTTCCTCCCGGGTTCTCGGGTATTTCCGGCCGAGCCGAAGTGTGGATGCCACGCACGCTCTCATCTCAGCTCACGTATGCTGAGTACGTCACCACAAACCAGAACTTCATTAGCGCAATTGGAAGACTCCGGAGCGGTGTGGAGTTGTCTACGGCGTTGGGTGAGTTGTCGACTCTGGGTGGCGAGATCAATCGGGAAGTTCCGAGCGATCCCGAAGAACCCAATGAACGTGTAACGGCCACGGCCGTGACTCTCAATCAAGCGCGTGCCGATTCGCGCGTCCGCAGCTCGCTGCTGGTTCTACTCGGCGGGGTCCTGGTGCTCCACCTATTGGCATGTGCAAACGCTACCAATCTTCTGTTAGGTCGTGTAGCGGCGAGAAGAAAAGAAATGGCGCTCCGACTGGCTTTGGGCTCCAGTAGCTCGCGCCTCTTTCGTCATGTACTGGGTGAGGGGGCTGTGGTTGCCCTTGTTGGCGGTGCAATTGGCGTGGCAGCGGCAGCAGTGACAAGCAAGCTCATTGCACCTCCTGCCAACGTTTGGGCGCCAAGAAATTTCTATGGAAGCATTGCTCCCTTTGACTCACCTGCATTTGGGGGCGCGGAGCTTGGCTTTGGTCTGGCGTTGGTTTTGCTGACTGCTTTGGCTGTGGCGCTGCCGACCGCCTTGGGAGCGTTACATGTGGATGTGGTCAGCGGCCTCAAGGCGGGTGCCCGCGGCGTAAGCGATGGGGCAATATCGATGCGCAGGTTAACCCTTCGCGGAACCATCGTCGGGGTTGAGACTGCTCTGGCCATGCTGCTCGTGGTTGCCGCCGGACTACTGATTGACAGCTTTCAGCGGATGCGCAGCGTAGATGTAGGTGTTGCTGATCCGTCGAGATTGCTGACATTCTGGGTGATTCCTTCAGAAGCCCGCATTCCGCCGGAGAAGGCTGCTGATTTTGTGTCAGATCTGCTCGAGGCAGTCGCGCGAGTTCCTGGTGTGGAGTCGGCGACGGTAGATGGCGGTGCGCCACTTGCTGGTTCGGCAAGAACGGTGCTGTACATAGCAGGGCGACCTCTACCGGGTCCGGGTGAGGCTCCCGTTGTGTTGAGACACTATGTGGGTCCCGAACACTTCAGCACGTTAGGCATATCGC
>CAZYTS010000019.1:0-18134 GCA_964649855.1 uncultured Gemmatimonadaceae bacterium | reverse complement strand
GCTCATGCGCGGGCGGGCATTTGGCAAGGCCGACTTAAGCGATGCGCCTCGCGTGACAATAGTGAGCGCCTCAGCCGCTGAGAGATTCTGGCCGGGAGAAGATCCGATTGGCAAGCGTGTATGGTTTGGGAGTGGAAGTGGCTTCAACTCTCCCGACTCGAGCGCCGAAATAGTTGGAGTTGTGGCGGATGTTGCCTACCAGCCACTGGACCAACCTGCCAACTACGCGAGCTTTTACACTCCGTACACGCAGTTCACATATGCATCACGCATGGTTTTTGCCCGTACTTCAGGCGAACCCCTTGCGGTGGTCTCGGGTGTCCGGCGTGCAATCTCTCTGGTAGATCCGGACTTGGCCATGCGCGAGGCCCAGCCATTGAGTGAGGTGATCAACAGCTCCTGGGCGCGCAACCGCTTTGACGCGGTTCTGTTTGGCGGTTTTGGGCTCGTTGCATTGTTGCTCGCCGCGAGCGGGATCTTTGCGGTACTGACCTACGCGGTAGCTAATCGCACCCGCGAGTTTGGTGTACGGATGGCGCTCGGTGCAAGTTCAGCTCGTGTGATGCGGCACGTGGTTGGAGAAGGGATGGTGATTCCCGTTACCGGTCTTGCCGCTGGCGGCATAGCGGCAATCGGGTTGACCCGCGTACTGCAATCCTCACTTTACGGGGTGTCACCACAGGAACCGCGCGTCTTTATAGCGACGGCTGCTCTGTTGTTGGCTGCGGCAGCGACTGCCTGCCTTGTTCCGGCCTGGCGCGCCACGCGAGCAGACCCTATGGAGGCCATGCGAACAGATTGACTAAACCGGGTCTGCAACGGTTTTACAGCTCTACAGCCAGCAGCTCTCAAGCCCTGCCTCTCGGCCCTCGGCCGTCAAGGCGTCTTGGGTGTGAGTCTCCGCCTGATTCGCTCGAGTTCGGCCATGGTTTTGTCCAGATCCTCGGAGAGCCGCCTGACTTCGTCATCTCTGGCTTTGTCGCGCGCCTCAGCAACTGCTCGCAGTGCAGTTACAGCTGTTCGCGTCGAGTCGAGCGATTCCAGCAACCGGCGGAGTATCTGTGCCTCGACGTAGCGAGGGGCAGAGGAACCCGCGGCGAGGTAGTTGTCAAACAACGCTATGCGCTCGCGAGTAGCCAGCGTGGTGTTGTCTGGGTCGGAGCGGAGGAGGGCTCGCCAAAAGTCGCTCTCCGCACCTTCTGCGTTACCGGCCATCCTGATGCTGTGACGTTGCAGAATCCTGTCAGCGTCTTCGTAACGTCCCGCGTCAAAAGCCCTCAGAGCCTCGGCCAGTGTTGCCGGCCATAGCGAAATTGGTGGTGGTGCGGGAGTGGGCGCAGTGTCGACTGGAGGCGGCAGGACTACCATTTGTGCGGGCCGCTGGCAGCTCGCCCCAGCGCAGATGATACCAAAGATTAGTAATACCACTAAGCGGTTGCTTGTCACGATACGCCTCCAGCCGCCGTCTCGGACGTGCGCTGGCTCGAAAGCCTTGTTGCCGATGCCCTGAACGGCAGGTGCAGAGTGAATGCCGTGCCCGCGCCAACCCTGCTCTGAACAGTAATCATGCCACCGTGTGCGGTGACTATTCCTTTGGCGATTGCCAGCCCAAGTCCCGTTCCTTTGAGGCCCGTCGTCTGGTTGTCGGCCGTGTAGAACTTCTCAAACACATAGGGAAGCTGTGCCGCAGGAATCCCGGCCCCCGAATCTGCTACGGTCATGTGGACCTGATCGTTCTCGCTTCTGACCGAAAGGCGCACCTGCCCACCGCGCGAAGTGAATTTGAAGGCGTTGGAGAGGAGGTTTCCAAGCACTTCGTTGATCTGTTCAGGGTCCCATACCACTTCGGCAGGAAGTTCGGTCTCCCGCCTCACATCAAAGTCGACCTCCCTCTGAATAGCCAGAACACGGAACGTTCGTTCCAGATCACCGAGAAATGCCGGCAGGGCAATCGTGCGAGGGTCTATACGTCCTCCTCCGGCCTCGAAGCGACTTACGTCGAGTAGTCCGCGCACGAGGCGCGAAAGCGCTTTCCCCTGCGCAGCCAGCGTGTCGAGAATCTCGTTCTGGCGCTGGTTCAGAGGACCGTAGACGCTCTCTTTCAGTAGTTGGAGATAGCCGGTGATGACGTTGATCGGCGTCTTGAGCTCGTGCGATGCAACGGAGACGAACTCAGCCTTGAGCCGATCGAGCTCACGCAACTGCATCGCCATTGAGTTGTACGATGCGGCCAACCTTCCAAACTCATCGCGCCTGGAGGCGTCAATGCCGAGTGGGTGGCCGAAATCGCCTTCTGAGACTGCAAGCATCCCCGCATCGAGTTCGTCGATTGGGCCGGAGATGGATTGCGTAAGCCAGAATCCAGTCAGTACCGCCAGCACTGCTGCACCGCCCGCGAGGAAGATTGCGGAGCGACGCGCCTCCGAAGATTCAACGGCCACCTGGGCAACCCGATCGCGCGTCTGCTCCTGCAGCTGTTGTTCTGTGAGAGATAAGGTGCGCGCCACGTCATCAATGAAGTTGCTGAGATTGCCGTCGATGATTGAATCCGCCACGAGAGCTCGGCCGCCGCTTGCCAGTCTGAGTGCCGCCGCTGCCTCGTCGTCTATGCGGCCGAGCGTACTGCGCATGCGCGTTACCGGGACAGTACGATTGAGCGTACCCAGGGAGTCGAGGAGATGCCTGAGGCTGTCAATCCGCGATGCGTATGTAGCGCCGGTTTGGGGATTGGGAACCAGCGAGAGGTAATTCTTTGTTTGGTCCAGTTCCTGGATAGCCGCCCGGGCACGTCCCATGAGTGTGGCTGCGCGAAAGTCGACGTCTCTCAAGTGCTCGGCGTCTGCTCTCAGCTGCTGCATTCCGCGCAAAGAGATCCACAGAGGCGCGAGCATGATGATCATCATTGCCGCGATACCGATCGTGAGCCGGGTGCGGAGAGTCATCGTACCAGTGACTCAGTTACCGGGCCGCGCGGCCGACTCAACGTCATCGGTTGCATGCACTTATGGTGCTTCATAGCTTTCGCGCCTTCACTCACGTCTTTTGCTCGCATCGATTGTGTCAACAACCTACGCAACCATACGCGCGCTGCCAAAGGTGGTAGGGCAGCTTGTCACCGTACGCGGATGGGTCACGCATTTGAGGTCTTCGGGAAAGGTGGCGTTCCTGGTGCTGAGAGATGGTACCGGTGTGCTTCAGGGGGTCGTGGTCAAGAGTCAGGTATCGGCTGAGACCTGGGAACGGTACAGCAAGCTTACGCAGGAAACATGCGTCGGCGTCACAGGAGAGGTACGCGCGGAGCCGCGAGCCCCGGGAGGTCACGAACTCAGTGTGACCGAGCTCGAAATCCTGGGCGCGAGTCCGATCGACTATCCGATTCAGCCCAAGGAACACGGCGTCGATTTCCTTCTCGATAATCGGCACCTGTGGCTGCGCTCGCCCCGACAGGTGGCCATCCTGCGCGTGCGCCACGAGATTGAGCAGGCCATACACGACTTTTTTTATGAGCGCGGCTTTGTTCGCGTCGATTCGCCCATCCTTACCGCGGCGATAGGGGAGAGATCCGGTCTCTTTTCCACGGAGTACTTTGAGGAGGGCACCGCGTTTCTTGCCCAGACGGGTCAGTTGTACGGCGAGGCTGCAGCAGCAGCGTTGGGTTGCATTTACACTTTTGGCCCGACCTTCAGGGCCGAAAAGTCCAAAACCAGACGGCATCTCACCGAGTTCTGGATGATAGAACCGGAGATGGCTTTTTATGACACACATGACAACATGCGCCTCCAGGAGGACATGATCATGTTTGTGATATCTCGCGTACTGGAGCGTTGCGGCTCCGAGCTTGCCGAGCTGGAACGCGACGTCTCAAAACTCCAGGCCATAAAAGCGCCGTTCCCGCGGAGAGACTACACAGCAGCAGTTGAGACCTTGCGTACCAAGGGAAGCAGCATCGAGTGGGGCGACGATCTGGGTGCCGAAGACGAGACGCTCCTGGTTGCGGACTACAACACACCGGTGTTTGTCTGCAACTACCCAAAAGAAGCAAAGGCTTTTTACATGAAGGAGAATCCGGACGACCCGCGCACCGTTCTCTGTGATGACTGTCTGGCTCCAGAGGGCTATGGTGAGATAATCGGCGGGTCACAACGCGAGGACAGCTATGACCGTCTTCTGCAGCGGATTCGCGAAGAAAAGCTTCCCGAAGAGGCCTATGGGTGGTACCTCGACCTGAGGAAGTACGGCACGTTTGTGCATTCCGGCTTTGGTCTCGGACTGGAGCGCACGGTGGCGTGGATATGCGGAACCCCTCACATCCGGGAGTGCATCGCGTTCCCGCGTTTAATGCACAGACTCCGGCCCTGAGAGCCATGGCAGGCGAACTCTTTCTCCGGCGCACGCGCTACTACCTTGCTGTAGAGTATCCCACCAAGATCCGTGCGGCCCTGCTTGCCATGCCGGTAGAGCGCGTATGGTGGAGGCCTAACGAGTGGTCGAACTCTGCCGGCAATCTTGTCCTGCACCTGGCCGGGAACGTGACCCAATGGGTTGTCGGGGGCATTGGTCGCGAGAACACCACGCGCGACAGAGACGGAGAGTTCGGTCTGCGAGAGGGTCCCGGTGCGCAGGAATTGGTCGCGCATCTCGAACGCACGCTGGAGAATGTCGATCGCGTGCTTGCTGACGTTAAGCCCGAGAACCTGCTCGAAGAGCGCGAGATACAGGGGCGCGCCACAACGGTGCTATCGGCGATTTACCATGTCGTCGAGCACTTTTCTATGCACACAGGGCAGATCGTTATGCTCTCCCAGATGTTTGCACCAAAGGGCGCAGTGAGTTTTTATGACGACGCCAGAAATGCGGCCCCAACATTTCTAAAGGGCGACCAAAGCGATATAGACTGACGAACGGAGTCTACTGCGGAGAGTCAGGCGCTTCATTGAGTTTGACCTCGTCCCAGAGTCCGTCCAGCACCGCTAATCCCGCAGACTTCACATCGATGCCGCGCTCGCGCGCCAGGGCCTCCATGGCTGTAAAGCGCCGTGCAAACTTGGCGTTGGCTCGATCGAGAGCGAGTGAAGCATGGACGCCCGCTCTGCGGCAGAGATTCACCACGGCAAAGAGCAGATCGCCAAGTTCTCCTTCGAGAAGGTCGGTGGCCTTGGCACCGGGTGCGTCGGCGGCATAAACGAGCTGGGCCCTCACTTCATCGAGCTCTTCGGAGACCTTGGCTGCGGGGCCTTCGAGGTCATCCCAATCGAACCCGACCCCGGCCGCGCGATCCTGCAACCTGTGTGCGCGGTGGAGTGCAGGGAGACCGGCCGGAAGCCCTTCTTCTATCGACTGGCGCTTCTCCGCCTTGAGCTTTTCCCACGCAACACGAACGCCGTCTCCATATAGGTGAGGGTGGCGTCGCTTCATTTTTGAGATGAGCGAGCCCGCAACGTCGGCAACGCCAAAGGCCCCACGCTCTTCGGCCACCACGGAGTGGAAGAGGACCTGAAGGAGTAGATCGCCGAGCTCTTCTTTGATTTCTGAGTCTTGCCTACGAGCCAGCGCTTCGTCGAGCTCGTGTGCTTCTTCGATCAGGTATGGCCTCAGGGAGTCGTGAGTCTGCGCCGCATCCCACTCGCAGCGCCTCCTCAGATCCTTCATGAGAAGCAGCGTATCTTCAAGCGTGGCCTTAGGTTGCATAGTCTCCTCCGGGCCGGTATACTACCCGCCCCGCAAATAACTGGTCAATGGATTCCCGAATGCGGCGTGCCTGGGTCGATGTCGACCTGGATGCACTACGTCGCAATGCGCGCGCCCTAGCATCGCGCGCAAGAGTGCCACTCCTGCCCATGGTCAAGGCCGATGCATACGGTCTGGGCGCTGTTGATGTCGCGAGGGCACTGGAGTCGCTGAATCCGTGGGGCTTTGGAGTGGCGACCCTGACTGAGGCGTTGGAACTAAGAACGGCCGGCATCGAGCGCAGAATCCTGGTGTTTACGCCATTGCTCGAGTACGACTTTGAAGAAGCACGAAGGCTGAACGTTACCCCCACACTTGGAGATCCGGCTGCGATAGAGGCCTGGATCGACGGGGGTGCGGGTCCATGGCACCTCGCGATCGAGACGGGGATGCACAGGGCTGGCTTGGAGTGGTGGCGGGTTGGTGAGTTGGCCTCATTGGCGCGGCGTGCACCACCTGAGGGAGCATTCACCCATTTCCACTCGGCCGACCTGGACGACGACACGATGCGGCTGCAGGAGGAGCGCTTCCGGCAGGCTCTCTCCGAGTTGGGGGCGCGTCCGCAGTACCTACACGCAGACAACAGCCCGGCGATTGTGAGGCGGGGTCAGTCACCATGGGATCTCGCGCGTCCGGGGGTGGCGTTGTATGGCGTGGGCGGAGTGGTCTGGAAGGACTACATTCCCGAACCGGTAGCTCATGTCAGGGCCAGGATTGTGGAAATCCACCGCGTGAAGGATGGCGAATGTGTGTCGTACAATGCGACGTGGCATGCCCATGGTGATCGACGCGTGGCAACCCTGGCGCTGGGTTATGCTGACGGATACCGGCGGGCCTTTGCTGCCGGAGGCGAAGCGATAGTCCACGGCGTGCGCGTGCCCGTTGTCGGCCGGATAACGATGGATATGACGATGATCGACGTTACGGGCGTTGACTGTTCACGGGGCGACGTTGCGACCCTTTTGGGTCGCGACGGCAACGAGCACATCGACATAAACGAGATGTCACAGCGAGTAGATGTTTTGTCTTACGAGATTCTGGTGGGGCTCGAGCTCCGTCTTCCGCGAATTGTGCACCTTGAGGGCGAGGTTGCTCCGTAGATGAATCGGGCGGCTCTGATAGTACTCGACGGCGTGGGCATAGGTGCGGCTCACGACGCCGCCCTTTACGGCGACGAGGGGAGCAACACCCTTGGCAACCTTGCAGAGGCAGTGGGAGGAGTTGAGTTGCCGAACCTGGAACGCATGGGGCTAGGTACCATTGCACCCATCAAGGGTTTGAGTGCCGATGCGGGAGGAAGTGCGGCGAGGGCGAGGCTCCAACCCGCATCTGCGGGCAAGGACAGCACCACGGGGCATTGGGAGCTCTGTGGAGTACGGCTCGAGACTCCGTTTCCGACTTATCCAAACGGCTTTCCTGCTGACGTCATCGACGAGTTTGTCAGGGTAACTGGCAGGCAAGTGATCGGGAACATCGCAGCCAGTGGCACAGAGATTATCGCGAGCCTTGGGAAGGAGCATGAGGAGAGCGGTGCGTGGATTGTATACACTTCCGCGGACTCCGTATTTCAGGTGGCGGCGCACGAAGAGAAGGTACCGGTTGCAGAGTTGTACGACGCCTGTGCTGCGGCGCGACGCATCCTGGTATCGCCGCACAATGTGTCACGCGTGATTGCCCGGCCATTTGTGGGAAGCCCAGGCGAGTATCGACGGACCGCTCGCCGGCGTGACTTCTCCATTGCGCCGGTAGGGCAAACGCTGCTGGATGCGCTGGCAGAAGCGGGCATACCACGCGCAGGGGTGGGGAAGGTGGACGACCTTTTCGCGTGTCGTTCTATTGCCGCGGTTCATACGGCGAATAACGCAGAAGGGATCGAGCGGATTGGTGCGTGGTTGTTGGGGTCAGACAGTGGGTTCCTCTTTGCGAATCTGGTAGATTTTGACCAGACCTACGGGCACAGAAATGACCCCGCGGGGTTCTACGGTGCACTTCGGGAGTTCGACGCCGCGCTTCCTGCGCTGCTGTCACTGCTTCGAGAGGACGATCTGTTCGCAATTACGGCTGACCATGGCAACGACCCGACGACTGAGTCTACTGATCACGCGCGTGAGTGCGTGCCTTTGTTGATTCAGGGTTCGCGGATCCGGGGGGTCAACCTGGGTGAACGGGAGAGTTTTTCGGACGTTGGGGCCACTATAAGCGAGTGGTTCGGTCTCGCGTTCAGGGGGAGCGGTAGTTCGCTCCTCCCGGAGATAGTTGCGTGAGTGGCGGACAGAGTGCGGCCGACATGGCCTCGCGCAGTGAGCATGTGGCGATGGCTATGCGCGCAATGAACCAGGCATATGCGCCGTATTCTTCGTTCCGCGTTGGGGCTGTGCTCGTCACAGACGACGGAACGGTTTTTTCCGGGTGCAACGTGGAGAACGCTTCATTTCCGGCCGGGATATGCGCCGAACGCGCTGCGTTGGCCGCCGCTGTGACTGGTGGATGCAGGTCTTTTGCGTCGCTGGTAGTAGTTAGCGAGGCCACTGTGCCTTCTCCGCCGTGCGGCATTTGCCGTCAGGCTCTAACGGAGTTTGGTTCGGAGCTTGAGATAATTAGTGTTACTGCTGGCGGCGCCAGGGCAAACTGGCGTCTTTCGGAACTTCTTCCGGCGCCATTCACCCCTGCATCGTTGGCTCACACATGAAGCTTGGGCGCGTCGTGGGAACAGTGGTGTCGACCAGAAAAGACGCGTCGTTGGCGTCGCTCAAACTCCTTATTGTCGACAACCTGACTACAGGATTGGAGCGCGAGGGCGGTTACGTCGTAGCTGTAGACAGTGTAGGTGCAGGTTTGGGGGAAGTGATTCTTTACGCCAGCGGAAGTTCCGCGCGGCTCACAAACGTTACCAGGGACCGCCCGGTTGACGCGGTCATCATGGCCATAGTGGACAGCTTTGATGTGGATGGAAAGACTACGCGCCTTGCCTGATTCGCGCCTGAGGGCGCTTCTGATTGCACTTTGCCTTGTACTGGTAGCGGCTTGCCGAGAGGATCTCGAGTCCGGTTCGGCGTGTCCGCTGCTTTGTCCTGAAGCAAACATTGTGGTTCACGACACCGTTTTTGACGCGGTGGTCATGGACACAGTGATTTCCGGACTGCCTACGATAGGGCGTGAAGGTGTGGTTCTCCTCGCCTCTCGCGGCGACACGCTCGATACACGAGCTGTCTTCAGGTTCGACTCGCTCACGACGACAATTTTCCGTAATAACGGCGACTCTGCGATCACGGCGGTAGATAGCGCGTACCTGATGTTGCGCGTGCCAGAAGGATTGACGCAGGCTGTAAAGGCTCCCATTCAGATCGAGATCTTTGACGTAGATACGACTGCGGCGGACACGTCAATGGCTGCAATCACAGCATTGTTCCGACCCGAGCGTCGCATGGGCGGGTCGACACTCGCGGTGAATCAGGTTCGCGACTCGATGCGTGTGTACTTTGACAACGACAAGCTCCTTGCAAAGATCACCGCCAAGGCGCGGCTGAGGGTCGGTCTGCGGGTTACGAGCGACTCTGCCGTGACGCTTCGACTGGGATCGTTTGAGGGTTCGCTCCCAACAGAACTTCGGTACGATCCTGTGCCCTCGGATACGGCAATTGACGAGATCACGGTGGCCCTTAGATCGGACACGCCGGAGTCAAACATTCCGTTGCTTGTAGACCTCTTTGACTACACGGTGATAGCTATCGCACCGCCGCAGCCGCAGGGTCTGCTATCGGTCGGTGGGCTCCCGGGGCGCCGCACCTATATGAGGTTCAGTGTACCGTCGCGAATACTCGACTCTTCGACTGTGCTTCGCGCGACACTTCTCTTGAATCAAGTGCCCAACAATTCGATCGATCCAAAGGACAGCGTATTGGTCCTGCCGTACGTGATCAACGCCGGAGAGGAGGTCACGGATCCCGCGCACGCGGTAACAATCATCTCTGCGTTTCCCGTGGACACCGTTCGCCTGGCCGCTGGTGACAGCGGAACGAAGCAGATAGAAGTTGCATCTGCACTGCGTAGCTGGTCGGTCGAGAACAACCCTTTCAAGCAACAGACCGCCATTGTGCTCCTCTCCAACGATGAGGGACGCGGTGCCTTTGACGTTCACTTTAGTTCGCTCGAAGCAGCAGTGAATCTCCGTCCACGACTGCGGGTCAGCTATTCGCTCCGAACCAGCTTTGGTATCCCATGACGTTTCCGCGACACAGAGTCTGGCTGACGGCGCTTTTGCTGACCTTGCCTGCCGCAGCATCGGCTCAAGGGAATCTGAGTTCGCAGGGCTTTGGCTATCCAATTGGTGGCCTCAGCGCACGGGCCGCGGCGGCCGGTGGCGCCACGGGCGAATTCGATCCGCGCTCCTCTCGAAATCCAGCGGCTATATCTTCGTGGCAGCGGCCAGGCCTGTTTTTCCAGTACGATCCTGAGTTCCGACGGATCTCTTCACCAAACGGCGACGACGCGACTGTAACTCCGCGTTTCTCCGCTTTGGGGGCAGCTCTGCCGGTCAAGAGCAATGGCATGCTCTCTCTGTCGACTCACTCTTTCCTCGACCGTACATGGTCCACGACCGTTCGTTCGGGAATCCGGCTGGGAGAGGACTCTGTTCTTTATACCGAAACGAGCGGTTCATCGGGGGCGATAAATGACTCTCGCCTCACTTTTTCGTGGCTTTTTGGTGGAAAGGTCGCCATTGGAGCGGCCATGCACCTTTTTACAGGAGAAAACCGCGTTACTCTGAAGAGGCAGTTCGACGACAGTCTGCGCTATGGCACACTCAACCGGTCTCTCACACTGGCTTATTCCGGCACCGGAGTGTCGGGTGGGATCGTTGTGCAGCCCGTGTCGTGGTTTTCGGCGGCCGCATCAGCCAGGCGAGGCGGAACGATGAGGCTGCGGGTAGTGGACACCTTACGCAGTAAGGCCAATGTGCCCGACCGCTTTGGCTTTGCAGCGAGGCTCGACGCAATACCTGGCGTAAGTCTGATTGCGAGCGGTGATCGCACTAACTGGTCAAAGCTCAACGGTCTTGGCACAGACAACGCGACGGCCCGTGATACATGGGAATACGCGGTCGGGGCGGAGTTTGCAGCTCAGCGCGCGAGCATCAGTAACTGGGTCTACAGCGTGGGATATCGCACCCGAGAACTACCATTCCTGGCCGGCGGGAATGCCGTGACCGAAAAGGCGATCAGCGGTGGGCTGAGTGCGCCTTTGGCACGATCGCGAGCCACGCTCGATCTGGCGCTGCAGCGCGCGACGCGTGATGGAGGTACGAGCGTCAGGGAACGTGCGTGGCTCCTCAGCGTTGGCCTGACTGTGCGTCCATAGGCGACGATGGCTCCGGTTGCCGACACCCCGCTGGTACTGGTTGCCGATGATTCGGAGGCAAACTGTGAGTTGCTGGGAGAGCAGCTGAGCTCGCTGGGTTACAGGCCACTGATTGCGCACGATGGGCCTTCTGCCCTGGACCTCGCCACGGAGCGACGTCCGTCCCTGGTGATCCTGGATGTCAACATGCCGGCAGGTGACCTGCAGGTGGACGATCGGGCGACTGGCTTTGAGGTCTGCAGACGCCTCAAGAAAGATCCACGAACAGCGAGAATCCCCGTCATTTTTATCACTGCTCTCAATGAGAGCACCGACCGCGTCAGGGCGATCGAGGCCGGGGGCGACGATTTCATCTCCAAGCCACACAACCGACTGGTGCTGGGAGCGCGCGTCAACTCTCTGCTCAAACTCAAGGCTGCAACCGACGCACTGGAGGATTCCTTAAGACGACAGCGCGAACTGGAAAGGGTGCGCGACGATCTCCTCAAGATGATCGTTCACGACCTCAAAACTCCTCTTACAAGCGTGCTGGCTACTCTCGAAATCCTGGGCGACGGCGACGTCGGGCCACTGGCGCCACAGCAGCTTGGGTTGTTGCGCGATGCACAGCAAAAGGCCGAGGAACTTCTCGAACTCATCGATGACCTTCTGGAGATCCGTCGTATTGAGGAAAGCGCAATCACACTCGCGCTTGAGAGCTTTGACACAGGTGATCTGATTACGGAGATCACGCGGGACTGGTCCGTGCGCTTTGAACAGGAGCACACGCGAGTAAAAACTGAGATCGCGCCAAAGGCACCTCAGCTTACGGCGGACCGGTCTCTCTTGAAGCGCGTGATCGGGAATCTCATTCAGAACGCCCTGGTCCATTCGGCCTCTCCTATCGACCTCACGATTTCGGTGTGCTCAGACAACGAAGGGGTGCGCATAAGCGTTTCTGACACTGGCCCCGGAATCCCTGCGGAGTTTCACGAAGTGATTTTCAAGAAGTTCGAACAGCTCAATACCGACTGGGTGCCGAGGATGCGTACATCGGGGCTGGGTCTCACGTTCTGCCGTCTGGTTACCGAGGCCCATGGTGGACGCATCTGGGTCCAGAGCAGCGAGGGCAAGGGAAGTACCTTTCACGTCTCGCTGCCGTTTTCGCCACCATCTGCAACGGTTCGTTTGACTCCAGCGTCATGAAGGTCTATCTCAAGACATTTGGTTGTCGCGCCAATCAGTACGACTCAGAAACGGTACGGTCGATGGTGGAGCGTTCGGGTGGCGAAATTGTGGCTTCACCCGAAGAAGCAGATATGGCGGTTTTCAACTCTTGTGCCGTAACTGCCGAGGCCGAGGTCGATCTGCGAAAGAATATCCGGCGCGCTGCGAGAAGGCGTCCCGCCCTCCAGAGCGTTGTAATGGGTTGCGCTGCCTCGCTCGACAAGGGAGCCATTGCATCGCTTCCCACCGTGAGCAACGTGATTCCCGGTGCTGACTTTGCTGCAATTGCTGCAGCAATGGGTTTGTCTCCCGAGTCGCGCCCACTGAGCGCTGCCCAGTCTGGAACGAGGGCGTTGTTGCGCATACAGGACGGTTGCGACGAGCACTGCACCTTTTGCGCTACTACACTTGCTCGTGGCACCAACAGATCGCGACCGGCGTCGGATATTGTGGCAGAAGCTCAGCGCCTCGCGGAGCACCATCCCGAAATCGTGCTCACTGGCATACATATCGGAACCTACGGCAGAGACATCGATTCTTCGCTCAGCCAACTCGTGGAACGGCTCGTTACCGAGGTTGAGGGAGCGCGCTTCAGGCTGTCGTCGATCGAAGCCACAGAAGTGGATGAGCGGCTGCACGAACTGTTTAGTGAACCGAGAAGGCTCGTTCCCCACGTGCACGCTCCCCTCCAGAGCGGATCAAACAGGCTACTCAAGAGGATGGGTCGCCACTGGTACAGCGCCGAATCGTACGCGCAAGCAATCGGCAAACTGGTGAAAGCGCGACCCGTCTTTGGGCTCGGTGCCGACGTCATTGCTGGCTTCCCCGGCGAAACTGAAAAAGACCATCGTGCCACGCTCGACCTCGTGGCGAGCCTGCCCTTCACGTATCTGCACGTCTTTCCGTACTCTCTGCGGCCGGGAACTGCCGCCGAGCGTCTGCCCGGGCATCTAAACGGGGGGGTGGTCGACCAGCGAGCGCGGGAAATACGCGAAGTCGGGGAAAAGCTGGCCAGGACCTATTGCGGCGCACGCAACGGGGGCCGCGCCGACCTCATTGTGGTTCGCGGCGAAGCCCGCGAAGGGCTGACCGAGGATTACCTTACCGTGGCAATCCAGGCGAACGGCACGGAGCCCGCCCCTGGTCGCGGTCAACGATTTGAGAGCGTCCTTTCCATGAATGGCGATGGGCGCATGGTCGCTGTAGCCGCCTGATAACGGAGTAGCGCGAACGTGTCCAAGGTCTACATCGAAACCTACGGTTGCCAGATGAATGTGAGCGATTCCGAACTCATGCTCGGTAAGCTCGCAGCCGACGGCTACACGTCGGTGGATGCGCCAGATGACGCCGACGTGATTCTGGTTAACACCTGCGCAATCAGGGACCACGCCGAACAGCGGGTACTGGGTCGATTGGGAGAGCTCAAGCGCTCGATGAAGAGCGGGGCAGTTGTGGGGGTTACGGGCTGCATGGCTCAGCGACTCGGACCCAAGCTCCTCACGAGGGCGCGCCACGTGAGCCTGGTGATCGGTCCCGACGGTTATCGTGCCCTGCCGCAGCTCATTGCGCGCGCACGCGATGGTGAGCGCACGGTGGAGACCTCGTTTGATCTCGAGGAGCACTACGAAGACTTTGCACCACGTCGCTTTGACAAGGTTCGCGCCTGGATTCCCGTGCAGCGTGGCTGCGACTACAAGTGCACTTACTGCATTGTTCCTTTTACAAGAGGGGCAGAGCGCAGCCGCAGGCTCGCCGACGTAGTGCGCGAGACCGAAGCAGTTGTCGCTGACGGAATTTCAGAGGTTACGCTTCTCGGCCAGACTGTCAATTCGTATTTTGACGGCGAGAACGATTTTGCGGCCTTGTTGCGTGCAGTTGGAGCTGTCAAGGGAATCAAACGAGTGCGCTTTACGAGCCCACATCCAAACGACTTCAGCGACGGCGTGATCGAGGCAATGGCGGAGGTGGCGGCGGTCTGTGAGCATGTGCACCTCCCGCTGCAATCCGGTTCCAGTGCAGTACTCAAGCGGATGCTCAGGCGCTATACACGCGAGGGCTACCTTGACTGCGTGCGGCGTCTTAGAGAACGCATTCCCGGGCTGGCACTCACCACCGACATCATTGTCGGTTTCCCGGGCGAGAGTGACGCAGACTTTGAGGAGACACTTTCGCTGGTGAGCGAAGTCGGCTTTGACGACGCCTTTACGTTCAAGTTCTCACCGCGCGAAGGGACCCCTGCAACGAGACTGCCCGACGCGATGACCGTTAGCGATGACGTGGCCGGTGAACGGCTGGGGCGACTCATTGCTCTCGTTAGGGCGGGGGCGCGCGAGCGTAACCTCAGCCTTTTAGGCACAAGGCGCGAGGTGCTGGTCGAAAAGGTGGCGCGACGTGGAGAACTGCTGCAGTCGCGAACGCGGGACTATAAGACAGTACTCATTCCCGGCGATGAGTCGATGATGGGAAGCTATGTGACGGTAGAACTGACTGGCACGACTGGTTCTACTTTCACCGGTACGCCGGTTGCGCGAAGGAGCGCGCTCCCGGTTGCATCGTAGGGGGCTGGTGCCGAGCGTCACATGACCGACGTGAGCTGAGAAACACTACCCGGCAGCTCCTGCCGTTTCTGACGCGTGACTGCAACGCTGGCTTCAGTCGTCTGATTGCCAGAGAGAAAGGGTCGAGGGGACCCTCAAATGCCTGTTCGCGTCGCACAGAATCGCAGCCCATGAAGAACGCGCTCGAAGAGATCGCCAATGACGTCTTTGCCGAGCTACGGCGCCGGCATGCGGGATTTTGTAACTGTGCGCAATGCCGTGATGATGTAATAACGGCGGCCCTCAACAAGATTAGGCCACGGTACATCAGCGGGTCGCCGCTAGGCTCCGCCGTCACCCGCGTTGCACTGTCACACCGTCAGGCGCGCGCCGAGCTGGCCGTGGTCATGCTCGACGCCATGCGACTGGTGGGTGCTCATCCACGCCATAGTGCCGCTGGAGTGGAGGCAGGAGCAGCAACCAGGCACTAGGCAAGCGGGGCAACGAGATGCGGCATGCCCCTGGTCACGACACTCGTTCTTGCTTACGCCGGCGGACTCTGGCTGGGGTTTGGCGCATACACAACCCTGGCTCTGAGTTGTGCCGCGATCCTCGGCGTCAGGTCAGTGGTTCAGCGTCGCCTGCAATCCGCGTTAGGCGCCCTTGCCCTGATACTTGGCTTGCAACAGGCACTTGTCGCGCGCGACGCCGATCGCGCCTGTGCCCGTGAAATACGCGCGAGCGGCCGCGCAACCGTAAGGCTCCTCGCCCCACTCGAGCCCAGACGAGTCGTAAGCGGACTGACCGAAGGGCACTGTCAGGTCAGAGTTCGCTTTTCCGCCCAGGAGCGGGCGGCTTCCGGAAGCCTGGTCACCGTAGAAGGAGCCTTTGCACGTTCAGGTGGCGGTGCTCTGAGCGCCCGATATGCAGATGTGGCGTCGATCGAGCCGCCGGGCTGGCTTGCAAGCGCGCGCAACGCCGTTGGTTCAGGTATCGACCGCTTTTACGAAGAGGACGGTCCAATGGCTCGGGCTCTGGTTATTGCCGACCAGCACGATATTGCGCGCGACGTACGCGATCGCTTTGCCGACGCAGGGATCATTCACATGGTGTCGGTGTCGGGGTTGCACGTCTCGATCATTGCGGGCGCGTTGGTGGCAATGCTTTCGGCAGTTGGGGCAGGACGCAGGCGTGCGGATGGGCTGGGTCTACTGCTCCTGGCCATCTACATCGTGTTTATTGGCGCGCCGCCGCCGGCGGTGCGCTCGGCCGCAATGCTATCGCTCACGGTGCTCGCGCGCTTTGTCCAACGCCCCACCTCACCCTGGGCAATCTGGGCCGTTGGTAGCGGGCTCTCGCTGGTAGAGCCCCGGGTCGTGCTGGACCTGGGCTGGCAGCTGAGCGCCTCTGGTATGGCCGGCCTGCTGGCAAGCGGGGAACTCATGAAGCGCTTTAAGGTGGAGCTTTCCGGTTGGCGCAAAGTAGTGTTTGACAACGTCGTGGCAACCACGGTCGCGTCGGCAGTAACGGGGCCCATCTCGGCGTGGTCCTTTGGACGGATAAGTGTGGCGGCGCTCGCAACCAACATCGCTGCAGCACCGCTGTTCAATATCGCACAGCCCATGCTCTTTGCTTCGGTTGCTCTCTTCCCGCTGCCAATTCTTGGAGGATACCTGGCTGATGCGTCGCGTGCAGCGCTCTTCCTGATAGATCTCGTAGCTCGCGCAGGCGCCATGATTCCCTATGGCGTCCTCATACTGGAACCGACGGCCGCGACTGCAGTGCTCATGACGCTGGCAGCAACGTGCATAGTCGTCGCATGTACTTCTCGCTCGTCGCGACGTGCGCTGGCGCTCGCTGTTGGCGCCGTAGTTGCAGCCGTGTGGTGGCCTTCACTAAGACCAGGCCCCGACCGTCTTGAACTGCATGTTTTGGACGTCGGTCAGGGAGACGCCCTTGCCCTGAGATCGCCCAGAGGACGATGGCTCATCATTGACGCAGGGAACGCCTGGAGCAGCGGAGATGCAGGCAAATCCGTCGTCTGGCCGCATCTGCGTCGTTACGGCGGATCTGTTGTCTACGCCGCAATGTCGCACCCTCACGCCGACCATATAGGCGGAATCAAGACCCTGCTCGAACGTGCAGGTGTAGATACGCTCTGGGACTCCGGTTTTGTAGGTACGTCCTCCATGTACCACGACGCGCTCGTGGCGGCGCGGCAGAATTCTGTTGCCTTCAAGCTCGCAGCCGCAGGAGACACCGTCGACTTTGACGGGGTACACATCGATGTACTTGGTCCTGATAAAGAATGGCTCGCGATGCAGAACAACCCTAACGAGGCCAGTATCATACTGCGTGTGACTTACGACAAGGTCGTGATGCTCCTGACCGGCGACGCCGAGCACGAAGAGGAGAAGTGGCTCGTTGATCGATACGGACGCAATCTCAAAGCAGATGTGCTTAAAGTGGGACACCACGGAAGTTCAACGAGCAGCACCAGCGAATTCATAACGGCAGTGGCGCCGCGAGTGGCGCTCGTTTCCGTTGGAGTAGCGAATGACTATGGCCATCCCTCCGATGAGGTTCTGAACAGGCTCGAGGCCGGTGGGGCGCAGGTGTTGCGGACCGACTACGAGGGGACCATCGTGCTCGCAACCGATGGACGTTCCATCGACATAAAGACCGACGAGTCGAAATGGCGCGTGCCCCCAAAGTTCTGAGTTTGCTCCTTGGGAGCCCAATTTCAGTCCCCGAAGGGTTACTTTCCCGGTTCCCTGAGCTAGCGGCTATCCGATTGCGGCGCGGTGGTTTACCCCCTCGCCTCGGAGGCTGGTGTCTGGGTCGCAGCTGCGTCTCTGGCATCACCTTTGGCCGATGGGTCTGGTTGGGACCCACCACCTCAATCACGGCGGAACTCCTCTTGCATGAGCTTCGCCACGTTCACCAGTTTCAGGCGCTTCGCGCGTTCCCCTTGCGATATATGGTCGAATCGCTGCGCAGGGGGTACGAGATGAATCGCTACGAGGTAGACGCCCGCTGTTATGTGGCTGCCCGACTTGTTGGGGAAAGTGCAGGGTCCCTGGTGATTGGGACTTCGACGGGACGGGGGCCACAGGAACGACAAACGGAATAACGCCACCCGAGGACGGTTAATCTTGGTAAAGCACACCGCCACGTCGGTCGTCACTATCGACCGCTTCATCATCGAGCAGGAGCGACTCTTTCCAGAGGCCACGGGACAGCTTTCTGGAATCCTCTACGACATTGCACTCGCCGCAAAGCTCATTGCCAACAAAGTGCGACGCG
>CAZYTS010000018.1:0-30755 GCA_964649855.1 uncultured Gemmatimonadaceae bacterium | reverse complement strand
GAGAGGGATCCAGACGGTCGAACCTCAGCGCACCATCGATCCAGACCTTTTCTGCCTTGGAGTATATGCTGAACGGGTTGCCGTCCCACAGTACTACGTCGGCGTTTTTGCCGGCCTCGAGCGATCCGATCCTGTCCTGGAGCCCCAACACCCAGGCAGGATTTGCGGTGATCCACTTGATGCCTTCTTCTTCGCTGATGTTGATACCTAGCGTACGCCCCTCGGCGATCGACTTCATCACGTCCTGGTTGAGGCGCTGCATGCCGCTTCCGTCGTCGGAGTGAACGACCGCAAGTGCTCCTGCGTCATGCACCATTGCAAGGTTGGCGCGAACACCGTCCATGGCTTCGATCTTAAAACCGCCCCAGTCCGACCAGAGTGATGCTGCTATCCCTTTGTTGGCTAGAATGTCTGCGATCTTGTAGGCTTCGACGCCATGATGGAAAGACCTGATCTTGAAGCCGAACTCGTCGGCGACTTCCATGGCCATTTCCATGTCGGCCACAGTGTAGCAGTGCCACTGGACATAGATGTTGCCGCGCAGGACTTCGGCCAACGTCTCCATGCCCAGGTCACGCGCCGGCGGATCGCCCTTTCTGTCTTTCAACCATTTGTCCCAGCGACGGCGGTACTGCTCTGCCTGGATGTACGCGGCGCGATATCCCGCCATATTGCCCATTCGGGTTGACGGACCCCTCTGCGCATAGACGCGTTTGGGATTTTCGCCGCAGGCGTGTTTGACGCCGTAGTGCGCATCGGGGAACTTCATTCCGCGCACTGTCGCCGACGGCACAACCTTGAGTATCACGGAGCGACCGCCAATGAGGTTTGCCGAACCTGGTAGTACCTGGATGGTCGTGACGCCGGCTGCCAGGGCCCGCGGGAACTGCGGATCCTGCGGCCACACCGAATGCTCGGCCCACACGTTAGGCGTGGACGGATTCGTCATCTCGTTTCCATCAGCGAGTGCATCAACACCTGGAGCCGGGTAGACGCCCAGGTGCGAATGTGTGTCGATTATTCCGGGGGTTACGTACTTGCCCGTGCCGTCGATGACCTGGGCGCCGGCCGGTGCAGTGACGTTGGGGCCTACCTCGACAATCTTGCCGTCTCTGAGGAGGATGGATCCTCCACTGATAGTCGGCCCGGCGGCCGTCATTATGGTCGCGTTCCGAATAAGCGTGGGACGTGACTGAGGCGCCGTGTAGGTACTGGGGAAGGGATTCGCGTTAGGTACGGATAGCGCCCCTGGTCCCGGCGTCACCGAGTTGGAGTCGGTGGTTGCTGAATCGTCAATGTCCTGCGCCGGGATCGATACCGGGGCAGGTCGCTGAACTTCGGGCATGGTTCGTCCTTGCGTTGCGCAGGCTGCAAGCGCAGCAAGGAGTACCAGATTCGGCAGTCTCATCAGGAAATTTTTCTCCTGGTCGGGGGTAGTTTGTAGCGGTCGCGGCAAGCTATCAGCGGGGCCGCCGAGGAGCCAGATTGAGGAGTCAGAACCCGTGTTGGGGCAAGGTCTTAGGTGGCCGGCCTTAACAAAGGGCCATCAACCCTGTCCAACGCCGTGTCTGCATGCCTTCAGAGGAAAAAGGTGCCACTCAACCGACCGACGCAGAGCTCATTGCGCGCTGGCAGCAAGGCGATGAGCGCGCAGCGTCGATTCTGGTGGAGAGGCACTCCGGTGCAGTGGCGCGATACGTGGGGAGCCTCGGAATCAGGGAGTCGGGGGGTGAGGTGGTCCAGGACACATTTGTGCGGGCCTTTTCCTCTCTCGATTCGTTTCGCGGGGAGAGCTCTCTCAGGACGTGGCTCTTTACCATCGCGAGGCGGCTGGTTGCAGATCTACGCCGCTCGGAGCGGCGTAAGCGGGAGGTACTGGCGGTCGGCGAGGGTGACGCGGCTACAGAATACGATCCGCTCGACGTCCTCATTGCCGACGAGTCCAGAGAGCGAATGCAGGAAGCGATCGGGCGACTTTCGCCCACGCAACGTGAAGTGTTTGTCCTCAGAGTGAGCGAAGGATTGTCGTACAAGGAAATTGCCGAGATTGCAGGAACAACCGAAGGGGCTGCGAGGGTGCACTACCACAACGCACTCAGGCAAGTGAAGGAGAGTCTTTATGTCTGACTGTACCAACGTCGAAATGCGGGAGCTTCTGCCCGACCTTGTAAGCGGTCGCATCAGCGCCGTTGACAAGGCTCGTGTGAGCACGCACGTCGAGGAGTGCAGCGACTGCAAGGCAGAGTTGGAGCTGCTGTCGTCGGTGCGATCCGCGGTGGAAGAAATGGCTCCCGCCTATCCGTCCACCAGCGAAATCGTTGCAGCGCTTCCGCGCCCTCAAAAGATCCGCCAGCTGGCGGTCAAGGCACCACACCGAGCCTGGCGCGTCGCGGCAGCTGTTACGGCAATTGCGCTAGGTGGGGTTTCTCTGACAGTCCTGCGGCAGTACGCGGGTGGGCCTGGAATCGATTCCGCACGAGTCCGCGACACCGGCGCACTCGTGGCCATCGCCGACTCACCTACAGCTGCTGACGTTGCGCGTCTCACAGCAGGACTTGGCACCATGGACCTCGCCGATGAGGACCTCGAAGCGCTGATTGGTGCACTCGATCGAATCGAAGCTGCACCCACGGAAGACCCCGAATCAAACCGGCTCGGGCGTATGGTGGCCAGTGCCACCGGAGGAGATTGAAAGTAGATGTTCAGATTGTTTTTAGTAGTTGGACTTTTGCTTAGTGCCATGCCCGCGGATGCTCAACGCCGCAGGGATGACGACCGGCAGCCCCAGAGTCGCGCAGAACTCGAAGCGCGCTTCAGGGAGCGCCTGCGCAAGGTGATGAAGGAACGAGTGGGGCTCAACGACGCTCAGGTTGAGCGGCTTGCTGAGATCAATACCCGCTTCGAAGGCCGTCGACGCACTCTGTATATGGCGGAGCGCGACGTTCGTGTTGCGCTCCGGCGCGAGCTCTCATCAGATAGCGCTGCCAGCGACAGCAAAGTGGCAGAACTCCTGGACCGAGCCATCAAGCTTCAGCGCGATCGACTGGCACTTTTTGAAGAGGAACAGCGTGAACTGCAGGCCTTTATGACACCGATTCAACGGGCGCGCTACTGGGGGCTGCAGGAGCAACTCCGCCACCAGATGGAAGAGATGCGAGAGCGGCGCAGTAATCAGCGCTCTCGCTCATCGGGCGACAGGCGTTAGGAGGGACGCAAGGAGGTCGATGATGGCGAGGAACTTTCTCGCCGTTTTTTCTCTCCTCGCCTTCAGTGCCATCCTCGCCCTCTTTGCCATCTTCGCCTTCATTGCCATCCTCGCCCTCTTTGCCCTCTTCGCCATCCTCCCCACTTGTCCCAGACAGAAAAGGCGTCTAGCGTGCAGCGACACCTGCCCGGGTGGCGGAATTGGTAGACGCAGCGGACTCAAAATCCGCCGGGCTTCGGCCCTTACGAGTTCGAGTCTCGTCCTGGGCATTTAACACGATACGGCGCATCGGTTTATGAAACCGGTGCGCCGTCTTGCCTTGCTGGCGCACCCTCGGCACATCTAGTTTTCGCCGTCCTCAACGCCGGAGCGCAGGAAGTCCCGAGCTTCGATCTTCGAATCTCGCGTGGCGCTCCTACCAAACCCAATTCCATGGCACTCGATATCTCAGCCCGCGCCGGTCGCGCAGCGAGCGTCGCCACGCCGTTGCTGGCCTGCCTGCTTCCGGCCGGCCAGGGCTTGCCCGAAAGTCTCCGCAGCCTCGACACCGTGTTAGGCGGCTCCCTCAAACGATCTCTCGCGCGGCGCGACTTTCGCGGAGCTCGCGACGAAACCTTTCACATCGCTGGAGGCACCAAGGGTCCGCGCCGCGTCCTCCTCATCGGAATAGGCAAGCCAGCAGACCGGGCGGCAGCTCTCAGGAGGGCCGCCACGCTAGCCGCTCGCCAGGCCAACAAGGCCGGTGTAGGAAGCCTCACGATTCTCGCCGACTCCTACGACTCAAACGAACTGGAACAACTCCTCGTAGGAGCCCAGATCGGCGCGTGGGAATACTCCGAATTCAAGACGCCGGCACCCGAGGCCGACAGGCGCGCCCCCTTGGCCTCGATTGAAGCTCTGGTCGGAGACGCCAAACTGGCAAAAGCAGCGGTGGATTCGGCACGAGCCATCGGTGCAGGCTACGACGTAGCGAGACGCCTGGCCATGATGCCCGCCAATGTCTGCACTCCCGAACTGCTCTCCGACACCTCGGTCAGCCTCGGAAAGCGACACGGCCTCAAGGTTACCGTACTCGGCAGAAAAGAGATGGAGCGGGAGTCCATGGGTTCGTTCCTGGCGGTGGCGCAGGGCACACCGCAGGATCCGCGGCTCGTGGCAATCGAGTACAGCAAGGGACCCCGCGGTACACCACCTGTTGTTCTTGTCGGCAAGGGCCTCTGCTTTGACACCGGAGGCATTTCCATCAAGCCCGCCGACCGCATGGAGTTCATGAAGTTTGATATGTGTGGTGCAGCCGGTGTCATCGGTGCAATGGAAGCCATCGCACGACTCAAGCTTCCTGTGAATGTCGTGGGCGTCTTTGGTTCGACAACTAATATGCCTTCGGGCACCGCATTCAAACCTGGTGACGTGGTGAGAGCGTCGTCGGGAACTACGATCGAGATCATCAACACAGACGCCGAGGGGAGGCTGGTGCTGGCGGATGTGCTTCACTGGGTAAAGCGCTACAAGCCTGCTGCAGTCATCGACGCCGCCACGCTCACCGGCGCCTGTGTGGTCGCGTTAGGTAACAACACCACCGGAGCGCTCGGCAACGACGACGACCTCGTGGCCGAGGTGGTCAAGGCGGCTGAAAAGGCATCAGAACCGGCGTGGCAACTTCCGCTCTCTGACGAGTACAAGGAGCTGATCAGATCCACTGTTGCCGACATCAAGAATTCGGGAGGGCGAGCCGCGGGAACAATCACCGCCGCAGCCTTTCTGCAGGAGTTTGTTGCATATCCATGGGTGCATCTGGACATAGCGGGAACCGCGTATACCGAAGCCGATCTTGGCACGATTCCTGTCGGACCAACCGGCGTACCGGTTGGCACTTTCGTGGAGTTTGTGCGAGGGAGGGTGGGGAGGGCGCACTGACGCGGCTTTTTCGCATCGTCCTGTCTGCCGGCCTCGGCCTCGCGGTCGGGGCCGTTTTTTGCGGCGACCTTCACGCCCAGCAGCGAGATACGTCCCAGGTCAGGGCAGACTCGCTTGCTCGCGCACGTGCTGATTCCATAGCACGCGCACGGCAGGACAGCATTCGCGCCGACTCCATAAGGCGCGAAGACCTGGCGATGATGGCAGCGCGCGAACAGGAAGAGCGCGAAGCTGCAGACACTGTTAAGGCTCCGCTATCTGGTTCGGAGATGCCTGTGCTTACCGACGTTGGTGAGACGTATCGCTGGGACCGCGCCCAACTTTTTGCCACTGGCGCGCAGACGTTAGGCGATCTCCTCGAGGATGTTCCTGGTCTGCTCATTTTTCGCAGTGGCTGGATCGGGTCGCCCGAGCAGGGTGCTTACCTCGGCAATTTCTCGAGAATCAGGATCATTCTCGATGGCGTTGAACTCGACGCGCTCGATCCGAGAAATGGAGGGCTCAACGACCTCTCCTTTATTCAGCTCTGGCATCTGGAAGAGGTGCGCGTGGAGCGCGGCGCCGCAGAGGTACGTGTACACCTGAGGAGTTGGCGCGTGAGGAGCGTTACGCCCGCCACGCGGGTAGACATTGGCACAGGTGATCTCGAAACGAACGGCTACCGCGGATATTTCGGACGACGCTTTGTGCACGGCGAAGTGCTGCAGCTCGGAGCGTTTCAGTATTCCACGCGCGACCGGCGCAGTATTGGAGACGCCGATCAGCTTTCCCTCTTTGGGCGCGTCGGTTGGGCTGCAGGAGGATTCAGCTTTGACGCTGCCTATCTTCGCACGCGGCGCGAACGAACACTCCAACAACGCATCGAAGAATCAGGGCGGGACCCACTGAATCCGCTCGACGCCACCTTTGCCGACGCGTACGCGCGAATTGGGTACTCAGATAGCGCAAGCGGCTTTTGGGCGCAGGTCACCGGTTCACATCGCTCACATACCCAGTCCACAATCCTGAGCGAGCGGGACGATGGCACGAGCGCTCCTGCTGACACCGCCTCCGACTCCACGCGCTTTGACATTTCACGGCCGCAACTCATTGGTGCGGTGGGCTGGAACCAGGGTGGCGTCTCTCTCTCAGCCACGGCGCGCTATCGGCGAATCAACGGAGTCAACTCGGTCTCGCCGGTGGTAAGAGCGATGTACGAATCGCGGCTCGCTTCAATCTCGCTTCTTGGAGAAGAACAGCGCGAGTTGGCCTGGCGGCGCGTAGAAGCCTCAGCTCGTGTTACCCCACTGCGTCGCGTGGCTATCGCTGGCGCGGTATCGCACACCTCTCCAACGGGGCGACTCGACTTTGACCCCACAATGGACTACAGGGCCGAGGTAGCACTGCGACTGGGTCGAGCGACTTGGGTGAGCTACGGTGTGGTCAAGCGCGATGCCGCTGAGTTGTTAGCACCTGTTGTTTTTGACACCGGATTTGCCGTCGTTAGCGAAGGTGAGGCCAACGCGCAGTTTGTGACTGCTCGCGGAAAGTTCTGGAAAGACGTGGGAGTAGATATAAGCGCCTTCAAGTGGGAAGTGCCGGGCGCGTATCGACCAGAGTATTCGACCAGGTCCAGGCTTTACATCGACACGAGTTGGCCATCCCGTTTTCCGTCGGGAAATCTGAACATTCTGGCAGCAGTCACTCACGAATACCGAACCAGAGCAGCGTTCCCGGCAGAGGAGGATGAGGTACTACTGGCTTCGCAGTACCGGACCGTTGGATTCCTTCTCGAGATCAGGCTGCTTCAGGCCACTTTGAGCTATCAGTTCCGGAATATCTTGAACGCCAGATATGAACAGGTCCCCGGTTTTGAGGCCGTTCGAGCGGTGCAGTATTACGGCGTTCGCTGGAACTTTTTCAATTGACAAGGTCCTTGTGCCACAATAACTTGCGCCACCTATCATGATACGTAGCATGACGGGCTTTGGCGCCGCTGAGGGAACCGTCGGAGGGGCGCGAGTGTCGGTCGAGATCCGGTCCGTAAATCACCGGTTCTTCAACGCCACAGTTCGTCTCCCCGCCGAGCTGTCACGCTGGGAAGGCGATGTCCGAGAGGCGCTACGCAAGAAGATCGCGCGAGGGCACGTCACCCTTTCTGCCCACGTGGAGCGCGACGGAAGCTCTGGCCAAAGCTGGATCAACGAAGACCGTTTTGCGGCCTACGTCGCCGAACTCAGGGGACTCCAGAGCAAGTACGACCTCAATGGTGACCTCGACCTGGCAACGATTCTCAGGTTGCCCGACGTCCTGAGTTCCAGCGATACGACAGGGGAGGGCACCCCAGCGGAACTTGTCGCTCTCATCAACCATGCGGCCGACGAGCTTGGCACTTCGCGGACTAACGAAGGATCGCGCCTCGTCGACTATCTGCGTGACCGCTTACAAGTCGTAAAGTCCGCACTGGCGCGCATCGAGTCTCGCGCGCCACAGAGGGTGACAGAACAGCGGGACAAACTACGAGATGCGGTCAAGGAACTTGTAGACGGGGCCGGAATCGACGAGCAGAGGCTCGCCCTGGAGATTGCGCTGCTCGCCGAGCGGCTGGACGTGCAGGAAGAACTCTCCCGCTTTGCGTCACACGTAGCCGCATTTGAGTCGACGCTCTCGCAGAAAGATGGTGAACCGGTGGGCAAACGACTTGGCTTTTTGCTCCAGGAAATGCTTCGAGAAACCAATACTACCGGCAGCAAAGCGAATGATTCGGGCATGCTTGCCGACGTCGTGACGATAAAGGAAGAACTGGAGCGGTTGCGGGAACAGGTGGAGAACCTGGAATGAGGCCCTTTCCGCTGATCCTGTCTTCGCCCTCGGGAGGAGGAAAGACGACGCTGGCCAGGCTGCTCCTTGAACGCCGCCATGACGTTGGGTATTCCATTTCCTGTACCACCAGATCCCCCAGGAACGGTGAAGTCAACGGAAAGGACTACTACTTTCTGACCCCTGAGGAGTTCAGGAAGAGGCGCGAAGCAGGGGATTTTGCAGAAAGCGCGGAGGTCCACGGAAACCTCTACGGGACCCTCCGGAGCGAGGTGGAGCGGATTTTCGACAGTGGGATGCACGTCGTCATGGATATTGACGTGCAAGGGGCGCGGTTGTTCGCTGCCGCATACCCCGAATCGGTATTAGTCTTCCTCCTTCCCCCATCGGCCGAAATTCTGCTGGGTCGGCTGGCGGGACGAAATACGGAGAACTCAGAGTCCTCTTTGCGGCGTCTCATCAGCGCCCGGGCGGAACTCGACGCGGTAAGCGAATACCAGTACGTGGTGGTAAACGACAATCTGGAGCGCGCCTACACGCAGGTAGCTTCGATAGTCGATGCGGAATCGGTGCGATTGAGTCGCTGGCCGTTGATAACGGACAGATTGCAGGACATCGCCGAGGAGTTGGATCGGCGCATTCTGGAACATTCAGGCAAGGCGTAAAAACATATGCGAGTTTTCACACCCGACGAACTGTCAAACGGCGCGACAAACAAGTACCTGGCCGTCCTTGTTGCCGCCAAGTACGCGCGCGTATTGAACGAGTTTCCGCGCGACCGTTCGGCAACAAAAGAAAAGAAGCTGACTACGCGCGCTATGGAAGAACTGGCACGTAGCGACATCGACTACAAGGTCACTCGCCGGCGCCCTGAGTAACACTCTTCGCCCCTTTGCCGGCCGGCGTGTACTCCTGGGAGTTACCGGGGGTATAGCCAGCTACAAGACAGCATTCGTAGCGCGCCTGCTCACGCAGGCCGGCGCCGAAGTGGATGTAGTACTGACACGTTCGGCGCAGGAGTTTGTTGGGGCGGTAACTTTTGAAGCGCTTACTGGTCGACGGGTCTACACAGACCTTGTAGCGGCCGGTCACGCCCTGGACCACATCAAGCTTGCTCGCGCCGCCAGCCTTATTGTGGTAGCTCCTGCCACCGCGGATTTCGTGGCGCGGGCTGCTTCGGGACAATCGGGCGACCTGCTTACTGCAATTCTCCTCGCGGCAAGCGCACCGGTTCTGGTCGTTCCCGCCATGAACGACCGCATGTGGGCGCATCCGCAAACCACGGCAAACATCACGCGCCTCCGCGAAATCGGTTACACCGTTCTAGACCCCGACGACGGCGAATTGGCTGTAGGAGAAGGCTCGGGACCGGGGCGAATGCCGGAGCCAGCGACAATCGTGGCGCACGCGGGCCGTCTGTTGGAGAAGGACGGGCCGCTGCGAGGCAAAAAGGTCCTGGTGACCGCGGGTCCGACGCGCGAAGCGATCGATCCCGTTCGGTTCATCTCCAACAGGTCGAGCGGCAAGATGGGGGTTGCAATTGCTGCGTCGGCGTGGCGACGTGGCGCAGACGTGACGCTGGTGAGCGGACCCCTCGCCGTACCAGCCCCTGCAGGCGTTGAGCATATTGGCGTTGAGACAACCGAAGAGATGCAGCAGGCAGTTTCTCAAAGGCTTGCAGGCGCTGACGTTCTGGTGATGGCGGCCGCACCCTCGGACTTTAAGCCTTCACTGCAGGCTGAGCAGAAAATCAAGAAAGGAGCGGCGCCCGACCCCATTAAGCTCTCGTCGACCAGTGATATTCTGCAATCCACTATTGGACAGCGCAAACCTGGTGCCGTGATAGTGGGTTTTGCCCTGGAAACAGAAAACGGTTTGGCAAATGCACGGGGGAAACTGGCCTCCAAGGCTCTCGATCTGATCGTCTTCAATGACGCCACCAAAGAAGGCGCGGGTTTTGAGGGCGACACAAACGTCGTTACGATCATTGGCCGCTCCGGCGAGACAGCCGAACTCCCAATGATGTCAAAGGACATGGTCGCGGACGCCATACTCGACAGAGTGGAGGAATTGCTCAATGGCCGCTGACGACATCCTCAGGCGCTATCTGGAGCAGCGACGCGAACTCGGCGAAACCGAGCTCGTGCTCGATTCCATGAGCGTTGAAGAGGCGTTGCGAATAATTGGCGCCCGGGGTTCTACCACTGCTGCTACAACAGGCACAGCGGCTGCTGCAGGTGACTGGCGCGCAGCATTGGGAGGCAAGCCACCCGCCCGCGAGGGAGGACTAAACGCGCCAGCTCCCGTCAGACGAGCTCCCGCACCCACAACTCCACGAGGCGAGATGACAGGACCACCTCCGGATGTCCGAATGAGGGCAGCAGCGAGCGCCAGCACCGATCCAGATGCCAAGGGAAAACAAACTCGTGACAGCATCTCGGGCGGCGAAACGCCAGCGCCACCTGTGTCACTCGAAGGCTTGCCGCAAGGGATCGTGATTGGTTCGGCGTCACGCGAGCTCTTTGGCGAAGCGGCGCAGTGGAACTCACTCAGTGAAATCGCCTCCGCCGTGGGTGCGTGCACCAAATGCGAGCTCTATCGGACTGCCACGAATCCCGTGCCGGGTGAAGGGAATCCCAATGCGGACCTGGTCTGCGTGGGCGAAGCACCCGGTGCCACCGAGGATGCGCAGGGCCGACCATTCGTGGGACAGGCCGGTCAACTCCTCACCAAGATTCTGGCGGCCATAGACCTGAGCCGCGACGACGTCTTTATCTGCAACGTGCTCAAGCACCGTCCGCCCGGCAACCGCAATCCCGAGCCGGATGAGGTGGCGGCATGCAGCCCGTATCTAGTTCGTCAAATCGAACTTTTGCGGCCGAAAGTCATTCTGGCCCTCGGCACCTTTGCGGCGCAAACACTATTGCAGACGCGTGAATCCATAGGCAAACTGCGCAGCAGGATTCACTACTATCATGGCGTGCCCCTGATAGTCACATATCACCCTGCAGCGCTTCTCCGCAATCCGGGGTGGAAGCGACCCACCTGGGAAGATGTCCAGCTTGCTCGAAAACTCCTCGATCGCCCCGCCGCCAGTACGTGAAGGAAGCCGCGACCGCCGACCTCCCTACTCGGAGGACGCGGAGCAGGCGGTGATCTCGGCCATGATGATGGATCGCAATGCCATCGTCAGGGCTGCGGAGTTTGTCGATGAAACGATGTTCTACCGCGAGGCACATCGTCGCATCTTCAGGGCAATCCTTGCGCTCAATGAGCGTGGTTCGGTTGTGGACGTGCTTACCCTTGCTGACGAACTCGCACTAAGGGGAGAACTCGACGGCGCGGGTGGAAAGGACCACCTGGCTATCCTGCTCGACGCGGTGCCAACCGCGGCAAACGTCGAGTACCACGCTCGCATCGTGCGCGAGAAGGCGCTGATGCGCCGGCTCATCGAAACGTCGACGGAGATTGTGCAGGAGGCCTTTGAAGCTCGCACGTCGGCCAGCGAGATGCTCGATCGCGCCGAGCAAAAGATCTTTCAGATAAATCAGTCGCGAAAGTCAGAGGGGTTCCATCGCATCAAGGAACTCACCTGGCACGCAATGGAGCGAATCGAGGAACTGAGCAGGCATGGCCAGGATGTTACGGGCGTGCCTTCTGGATTTACCGACCTCGATCACCTGACCCTTGGCTTTCAGAAGTCCGAACTGATCATCGTTGCGGCTCGTCCCTCGATGGGAAAGACGGCCTTTGTTCTCAATGCCGCACAGAACGCCGCTTATACGTCACACGTTCCGGTCGCGATTTTCTCGCTGGAAATGGCCAAGGAGCAGTTGATGACGCGTATGCTGGCAGCCGAGGGTTGGGTAGACGCCCAAAAGCTGCGCAGCGGCAAGCTTTCCGACGACGACTTCAGAAACCTTGGAAAGGCTTCTGGGATCCTGGGATCGCTGCCGATCTGGATAGATGACACGCCTGGTCTCACGGCTTTGGAGATTCGTTCACGTGCTCGCAGACTCAAGGCAGAGAACGACATTGGTCTCATCATTATCGACTACCTGCAGCTGATCCAGGGGCCGTCCGACAGCGAGAGCCGTCAACAGGAGATCAGCTACATCTCGCGTTCTCTCAAGATCCTCGCGCGTGAGCTGCAGGTACCTGTGGTCTGTCTTTCGCAGTTGTCGCGTGCTCCGGAACAGCGCACGGGTGAGAACAAGCGCCCCCAGCTGTCCGACCTGCGCGAATCGGGAGCGATCGAACAGGACGCGGACGTGGTTATGTTTCTCTATCGTCCCGAGTACTACGAAGGCACGCACGATGACAAGGGTGAACCGCGCCGCCTGGGCGACGGAACTCCGCTGGAAGGGCTCGCGGAAGTTATCGTCGGCAAGCAGCGTAACGGCCCAACCGACACGGTCAAGCTCTTTTTCCATAAGAAGTACACCCGGTTCGATAACTACACACAGCGCCGCGACTGATTTCAGGTGCGGCATGACACCCACCGCACCTCCAACGCCCTAAAGATCACGTGGCTGTCCGAACCAGGACCATCTTTCGCTGCTCCGAGTGTGGCGCGGACTTTCCCAAGTGGCAGGGCAAGTGCGACACGTGCGGTGAGTGGAACACACTTGTCGAAGAGATCGTTTCAAAAAGCCCGCGGCCATCGAGGTCTTCGGCGGGGCCGGCTCGTTCTTCAACCACTCAACCAACAAGGATCTCAGAGGTAAAGTCCGCGCGCACGTCGCGCGTCTCATGCGGCATCGAGGAGCTCGATTTCGTACTGGGCGGCGGCCTCGTTCCAGGGTCCATGATTCTCGTGGGCGGTGAGCCGGGCATCGGCAAATCAACCTTGCTCCTTCAGGTAGCCGGAGCGCTGGCCTCGCGCTCGCACGAAGTGCTCTACGTCTCGGGAGAAGAGTCCGCGCTCCAGATCAAGCTGCGTGCTGAAAGATTGAATGCGGGAGACCAGGTCTCTCTCTTTTGTGCTACGGAACTGGAAGACATTCTGGCAGTGGCTAGTGAGTCGACGCCTTCGGTTCTGGTGGTGGACTCGATTCAAACAGTGGCAACTACGGACCTTGAAGGCGCGCCGGGTAACGTGGGGCAAGTCAGGGAGTGCGCAGCGCGACTCATGCGCTTTGCCAAATCGTCGGGAGCAGCTGTGATCGTGGTGGGGCACGTTACCAAGGGGGGAGGAATCGCGGGACCAAAGACTCTCGAACACATAGTTGACACAGTCCTGTACTTTGAAGGTGAGGGAAGCGCAGATCACCGCGTTCTGCGCGCAACCAAGAATCGCTTTGGTTCTGTAGACGAGATCGGAGTTTTCAGGATGACGGAAGGGGGGCTGATTGGGGTTGGGAATCCGTCCGCCCTCTTTCTTGGAGATCGCGAGGTGCGTGCCTCTGGGAGTGCTACGGCCGCACTGATCGAAGGAACGCGTCCCGTCCTTGTAGAAGTGCAGGCACTGGCAGCACGCGCCGGCTTTGGCACTCCCCAGCGTGTGAGTACGGGCTTTGACTCACGGCGCCTAGCCCTTCTGTTGGCTGTGCTCGATAAACGCACTGGCGTTTCGTTTTCGTCACTGGACGTCTTTGTGAATGTTGTGGGCGGTCTTCAGATGCGCGAACCAGCAGGCGACCTCTCGGTAGCAGCGGCCCTGGCGTCGAGCACCTACGACCGCTCGTTAGGCTCCGACGTTGTCTTCCTGGGGGAAATCGGCCTGGGTGGCGAGATACGACCAGTTTCGCAGACAGAACGCCGCCTCGCCGAAGCAGCGCAACTTGGATTCAGAACAGCCTACATTTCCTCCCGCAGTACGCCGTCACGAACAGTTCCTGGGCTCAACGTCATTGGCGTGGAGTCGCTGAGCGCACTCTTTGCGAGGTTGTTCCCATGAGCGGTGACGTTGAGGGGCCATCAAAGCCGGAACTGAAGTCCAGGGGCGACGTACCACGCGATGCCACACCACCTGAGCTCCTTCACGCCAACACTCAAGTGCAGGATGTGGGCGTTGTAATCGTTGCAGCTGGCGGTGGTACGCGCACCGGCAAATCCGAGCTAAAGCAGTTCCGATGGGTCGCGGGAAAACCAATGCTGCTGCATAGCGTGCAGACCTTTCAGCGCCGTGCAGACGTTGGCCTTGTTGTTGCCGTGCTGCCAAAATCGCACGCCGGAGATCCTCCACCCTGGCTATTTCAGTGCGACCTCGACCGCCTCCTTGTCTCCACCGGCGGACGAGAGAGGATCGATTCGGTTTGGAGCGGAATCGAGGACATGCCTGACGAGGCAGAAATCGTTGTGATTCATGATGCCGCTCGCCCCCTCGTCACAGACGAGACCATTGCCGCCGTAATCGAACAGGCCAGGCTCGGTAATGGCGCAGTCGCAGCGCTCCCAGTCGTTGACACTCTCAAAGAGGTCGATGAATCGGGACGCATAGTGCGAACTGTTGAACGCACTCGACTCTGGAGAGCGCAAACTCCGCAGGCATTCCCACGCGCCATGATCGAAGAAGCTCACCTCAAGGCTCGCCGAGATGGCGTTACGGCTACAGATGATGCAGCCCTCTGCGAACGCCTGGGGTTTCCGGTAGTCGTGGTGCGGGGAAGTGAGCGCGCCTTCAAGATTACCGAAGAGAGCGACTTTGAACGAGCAGCCGCTATGACAGGCGGCACCGCATGAACGCCCCCTCGTTGGCAATCCCATTCTGGTCCCCGGCCGAAGTTGAAGCTTCACTGACCGGGACCATTGCGCACCTGCAGAACGGCGGAGTGCTGGCCTACCCTACAGAGACGCTTTATGGCTTTGGAACCGCGGTGGACCGCGACGCCGTGGAAGAGCTCGTGCGACTCAAACAGCGGCCACCCTCAAAACCCTTCTTGCTCCTAATCGTTGGCAGTGACATGCTTACTCGCCTTGACCTCCATATGTCGCGTGATGCTTCGCGGATCGCTGCGCGACATTGGCCGGGGCCCGTAACGCTCGTGCTCCCCGGGGGCGAACGCAGAGTGCCTGAACGACTACGCGGACCAGAGGGTGGCGTGGCTGTCCGCTGGACGCCGCATCCGGGCCTGCAACGTCTCATTGGCGCGTACGGCGATCCCATTACCAGCACCAGCGCCAACCGGCCAGGCCAGGCCCCCGCTATGTCCGCTTTTGAGATCGTCGAAGACTGGGGCAATGCGATTGCCAGAGGCAAACTCCGCGTGCTAGACGGCGGTCGACTCGAGGAATCTCCGCCCTCTACAGTCGTTGATTGCACGAGTGATCGTCCCCGCGTAATCCGGCCCGGCGCGATTCCTGCCAGTCTCTTGAGGGAGTCGGTGCCTGAACTGATCGGCGATCAATAGCCCAGGATCGTTGGCCGGGAGTTGGTTACGACATAG
This sequence comes from uncultured Gemmatimonadaceae bacterium, assembly GCA_964649855.1. Classification (GTDB taxonomy): domain Bacteria; phylum Gemmatimonadota; class Gemmatimonadetes; order Gemmatimonadales; family Gemmatimonadaceae; genus CAZYTS01. Next base: position 15,446 of record CAZYTS010000018.1, on the reverse strand, counting down.
CTTTAACTGCATCACCGCTTTGCGGTCGCTCGACCCGAGCGCGTCCAGTACCTCTCTCCAGGATTCACGCTGCCGTACCGGATTCTCTTTGTTTGCACAGGCAACACCTGCCGTTCACCCATGGCCGAAGCACTCGCGCGCCGCGAGGCGATTGTGAGAGGCCTGATGGATGTGGAGGTCATGAGCGCGGGTACCAGCGCGTGGAACGGCGCGCCCGCGTCGGATGGCGCGCTACTCGTTGCCATGGAACGCAACGTCGACATTGGTGCGCACCAGGCTCAGCAACTTACGCCGGAGCTCGTCGAAAGCGCTGACCTGATACTCGCCATGGGGCCGCATCATCTCGAACGCGTCCAGGCTTTAGGTGGTGAAGGTAAGTCAGCTCTCCTTACGGCCTACGCATCACGCGATGGAAGCGTCGCAGGAATATCAGATCCTTTTGGCGGTGACCTCGAAGGTTATCGCACCACTTTTGATGAATTGCAGGAACACATAAGACGTGCCTTCGATCGGCTTACGGCCGACCGGCCACCTAGAGCAACGTGACCGCCGATCCCGCGCGCAGCGAGTGGCCGTCGCGCGTGGTCTTGCTGGGTCACCCCGTCGCGCATTCCAGATCACCAGCCTTTCAGAACGCTGCTCTGCGAGCCGCCCGCATTCCTCTGCGGTACGACGCCCTGGACGTGTCACCAGAGAACCTCGCCGCAACGCTGGATCAGATCCGACTCGAGCGCTGGGCCGGGAACGTTACGATCCCGCACAAGAGAGCGGTCGCAAAAGCGTGTGACCAGCTCTCAGAGGTCGCGCAACAGACCGGTGCCGTAAACACCTTCTGGATGGATAGCGGCAAACTGCACGGTGACAACACAGATGTTGCAGGCTTCGAGGCCGCCATCACTGAGCTTGGAACGAGCCGGGTAGGAGCCGGCGTCCTTTGTCTGGGAGCGGGGGGGGCCGCAGCCGCAGTCGTTGGAGCCGTCTCGCAATGGCCCGCCGCCTGGGTCCAGATCAAATCGCGCTCGCCCGATCGGGCCCAAGGCCTTATCCACCGCTTCCCGGATACGGCGACGCTCTGGAGTGACGATCGGGGTGACGAAATCACGCTCGTGGTTAACGCTACCCCCCTGGGACTGGAAGTTGGCGTGACGCCGATGGACGTCTCCAGTATCCCGCGTGACGCCGACGTGATGGACCTGGTTTATCGTAGCGGCGAAACAGATTGGGTGCGAATGGCGCGAGCGGCCGGACATCGAGCACTGGATGGCCGAGTGATGCTGCTTAACCAGGGCGCCCAATCGTTTGAGAGATGGTTCAGTCGGGCACCCGACATGAACGTGATGCGCGCTGCGCTCGAGGCAGCGGGTTAGCATGGGCAACTTCCGGAGGCGATTTGGTAGAGCCAGGCAGATGGCGGCGAGCGGTACCACCTGTACTCACGAGCATCCTCACAGAGCTCGGTGAGCTGGTCTTTCCGCGCGTTTGCCTCACCTGCGATGCGCTGCTCTCCAGGAACCAGAAGGGGGTCGTCTGCGGTGTGTGCTGGTCAAGAGTACAAGGCCTGCCACACCCTCGCTGCGACCGCTGCGGACATCCGTATGGTCCAACATCCTGCCATTGGTGTCGTTTTGTCGACCCATCTGTTGAGGCCGCGCGATCGGCGTGCTGGGCCTCGGATCCCGTCGGATCACGGGCCATTCATGCACTCAAGTACCACGACTGGCCGGTAATCGCGGAGAGCATGGCCGAGCGTATGGCGCGCCTGCGCTACGGCGAGAGCATAGAAGGGGCTGGGCTGGTCTTCGTACCTGTACCACTCTCAAAAAAACGTCTGCGCGAACGCGGCTATAACCAGAGTCTGGTGCTTGGAAAAGCTCTGGCTGAACGCGGGAGGGGGGACGTGTTGGATGGAGTTCTGCGGCGAAGCAAGGAGACACCAACACAGACCAGGTTGACTCCGGTACAGCGTTTGCAGAACGTAGCAGGTGCTTTCGAGGTCGACACCGCGCGGCTGAGCCAATGCGGCAATCGCGTGGTGGTGCTGGTGGACGACGTCATAACCACCGGTGCGACCCTCAACGCCTGCGCGCAAGCACTCACAGAGGCAGGCGTGAAGCGCATCTGCTATCTAACTTTCGCTCGCGCGCGCGATCCTCGCGACGCTGGAACGACGCCTCCTCAGGACATAACAGGACTCAATACCCATGGCACTCAAGGTTGGCATTAACGGCTTCGGCCGAATTGGCCGGCAGGTTCTCCGCGCCGCCAAGGAGACCAAGAGGACTTCACTCGATTTCGTGGCCGTGAACGATCTCACGGACACTAAGACGCTGGCCCATCTCTTTAAATACGATTCAGTTCATCGTGCATACAAAGGCGACGTCTCACATGCCGGCGACTCAATCACCGTCGACGGCGACAAGATCCGCGTCTTTGCCGAAAAAGATCCTGCGGCGCTTCCGTGGAAGGACCTCGGGGTGGATATCGTGCTGGAATCCACAGGCCGCTTCACAGACGCCACTGCGGCGCGCAAGCACATCGAGGGCGGCGCGAAAAAGGTCATCATATCGGCCCCCGGAAAGAACGAGGACATAACGGTGGTGCTCGGCGTCAACCAGGAAAAATACGACGCCCAAAAGCACCACATTATCTCAAACGCCTCGTGCACAACTAACTGTCTCGTGCCTATGATCAAAGTAGTACGCGACGCGTTTGGTTTCAGGCACGGCTCCATGGTCACGATTCACAGCTACACCAACGATCAGCAGATTCTGGACCTTCCTCACAAGGATCTCAGGCGTGCGCGTGCTGCGGCTTTGTCGATAATTCCTACCACGACTGGTGCGGCAAAAGCAACGGCCCTCGTGATCCCCGAGGTCAAGGGTAAGATCGACGGTATTTCCATCAGAGTGCCGACACCGGATGTGTCCCTTACGGAACTAACTGTGGAAGTCGAGCGAGCGGTCACCATAGACGAGGTCAACGCTGCCTTCCGCGCGGCCGCTGAAGGTCCGCTCAAGGGTATTGTGGCCTACAGCGAAGAAGAACTCGTGTCGACAGACTACATCGGGAATCCGCACTCCTGCATTCTGGACAGCCGCTCTACAAACGTGATCGACGGAACACTGATCAAGATTTCGGGCTGGTACGATAACGAATGGGGCTATGCAAGTCGCTGTGTAGACCTTTTGGAGTTTGTGGGAAAGACAATCTGAGGGGCTGAGTCGGGAGGGGCTGAGCGCGTGAGATACCAGCCCAACCCCTCCCGACCATGCGCTTCTCCAAACAAATCTCAGCCTCTCTGAACTCAGCCCCTCAAAATGAACAAGAAGACACTCCATGACCTGCCCGATTCGTGGCTCTACCAGAAGCGCGCACTGGTGCGAGTGGACTTCAACGTTCCGCTAGACGACTCGGGGAATGTCACCGACGACACGCGAATACGTGCCGCGCTTCCAACGCTTGAACACCTGGCCGCGAAGGGAGCGAAAGTCATAGTACTTTCTCATCTGGGGCGACCCAAGGGAGCACCGGATCCCAGGTACTCCCTCGCACCGGCAGCGGCAGTGCTCGATCGTTTGAGCGATTGGCCTGTGCATTTTCTTGGTGCAACGATCGGCGACGCCGTGGTAGATCGTACGAACAACCTGGGCGACGGCGAGATCCTGCTCCTCGAAAACACGCGCTTTCTCCCAGGCGAAGAAAAGAACGACCGTGAGCTGTCAAAACATCTGGCAGCATTGGGCGATCTCTTTGTCAACGACGCCTTTGGCTCGGCGCACAGAGCTCACTCGTCAACCGTGGGAGTTACCGAGTTCCTTCGCCCCTGCGTGGCCGGCTTCCTGATGGAAAAGGAGCTCGAGTATCTCGGCAACGCGGTTAGCAGCCCCAAGCGACCTTTCATCGCCATTCTTGGCGGGGCCAAGGTCTCTGGTAAGATCGATGTCATAGAAGCCCTGCTCCCCAAGGTCGACGGCCTGCTGATTGGTGGTGCAATGGCCTGCACCTTCTTTGAGGCGATGGGTCTCGAAACCGGCAAATCGCTCGTCGAGCCGGATAGGGTTGAGTTGGCGTCAGAGCTCTTGGGTCGTGCAGGAATGCGTCTCACCTTGCCGCATGACGCAGTTGTAGCACCTGCCATTGATCAGGGCAGCGCGGCGCACGCGGTAAAGCGTGACGCCATACCTCAGAGCGAGGCGATGTACGACATCGGTCCCGACACCACCGCCTCGTTTGCCCGCGCGATAGCGTCTGCCAAGACGGTCTTATGGAACGGACCTATGGGTGTATTCGAGACCAAACCATTTGATGCAGGAACCATTGGAGTGGCGCGCGCCATGGCCGCCGCCACAGCCAAAGGCGCGGTAACCATCGTTGGAGGAGGAGACTCGGCGGCAGCCGTTGCCACCGCCGGTCTCGATAAAGCCATGACTCACGTTTCCACCGGAGGAGGAGCCTCCCTGGAGTTCCTCGAAGGGAAGGAACTACCGGGAGTTGCCGCGCTCGATGATCGTTAAACCCCACATCAATCCCGTATTTGTTGCTAATTGGAAAATGCATCACGGGCCCTCAGCCACCAGGGCCTACGTCATCTCTTTCCTGCGACAATACGCCAAGCGAGGCGACAGGCAGGTAATTCTCTGTCCTCCCTTTGTCAGCCTGGACACAGCCGCTACGAGTGTTAGAGAACGTCCCGATGTTCAGGTAGCGGCGCAGAATATTTTCTGGGAAGAACGAGGGGCCTACACAGGCGAAATATCCGCCTTCATGGTGCGCGATACCGGGGCAAATTTCGTACTCCTCGGCCACTCCGAACGTCGACACATGTTTGGAGAGACCGAAGAACAGATTCGCCACAAAGTCAAAGCGGCACTCGGGGCAGGGCTGCGTCCCATCATCTGCATTGGAGAAACCCTCGCCGAACGTAAAGCGGGGCAGACTCTCGAAGTCGTGGTGCGCCAGCTGCGTGCCGCCACCTCGGGCCTCACCAATGAAATCATTGGCGACTTCATGGTGGCCTACGAGCCCGTATGGGCGATCGGCACAGGCAAGACTGCAACCCCAGAGGATGCCGCCGACGTGCACCGCTCACTAAGGGAATCGCTTATCGAGGCTGCGGGTCACCGTGGCGCGGCAGTACCCATCCTCTACGGAGGCAGCGTCAAAGCCGAGAACTCCCGCGCGCTGCTCGACGCAGACGAGGTAAACGGGCTCCTGGTAGGCGGCGCTTCTCTTGAACCCAGCGTTTTCGGGGCCATTTGCAGGAGCTGACGCTTGCGTCTAACCCCTGTTCCCAGCGATACTTAAAGTCTGTGAAGCTCTGTTAATCGCCGATCCATGTACGGTTTTCTTCTCGTCCTTCTCATCATCGTCAGTTTCGTCATCATCGTTGCCGTCCTGCTCCAGGCCGGTAAGGGCGGTGGCTTGGCTGCGTCCTTTGGCGGCGCAGGTACCAGCGACGCATTTCTCGGAACTCGTCAGGCAGGGAACCTTCTAACCAAGGTCTCCTGGTACGGAGGCGGAATCTTCCTCTTCCTGGCGTTCATCCTGCAGATAATGTCGGCGCGCACGCGCGTGCCCGCTTCGGTGCTCGATCAACCGTTCTCTGCAACCCCCGCAGCGCCTGCTCCAACTACCGCACCGCCGGCCTCGGTGATTCCGCTCGACAAGAACACGGCCACCGACAGCACGCCACCTACGCAGCCAAAGCAACCCTGACGACGTGACTATTCGCAGCGCTCTCAAAGGGTTCCTCCTCCTCGAGGATGGAGCCCTTTTTCGTGGCAACCTTGTAGAAGCAGCTCCCAACACCGTTGCCGAAGTAGTCTTTACGACGAACATGAGCGGCTACCAGGAGGTCTTTAGCGACCCGTCCTATCGCGGACAGATTGTCGTCATGACCGCTCCAATGATCGGCAACTACGGCATCAATTCAGAGGACCCCGAGTCAAACCAACCCCAGATCGCTGGAGTAGTGGTTCGTGAACTCTCGCGCAGCTACTCCAACTGGCGAGCGCAGGGCGACCTCGCTCAGTGGCTCGGAAAAGCGGGGGTACCGATGCTCGAAGGAGTCGATACCAGGCAGCTGACCCGCCACCTCCGCTCTGCAGGCGTTATGCAGGGGGTGATTGCAGCAGGCACCGAAGTAACAAAAGAAGTCCTGGCTGCGCTTGACGGCTGTCCGCCCATGGAGGGTTTGGATCTGGCTTCGGTCGTGACCACAGACAAGCCTTACGAGTGGGGACCTAAGGGGGCGGAGTACCACATCGTCGCTTACGACTACGGGATCAAGCACAACATTCTGCGCCTCTTTGAGGAGCAGGGTTGCAGGGTGACAGTCGTTCCGTCGCGCACCCCTCCAGCTGAAGTACTCTCCAAAAAGCCTGACGGAGTCTTCTTCTCGAATGGTCCCGGGGACCCGGCTGCCGTGGACTACGCCCCAGACACCATCCGCGCTATCGCGGGTTCCGGGGTGCCCGTCTTTGGCATTTGCCTGGGCCATCAGCTGATAGGACTCACCTATGGGGCCGAAACGGTCAAGCTGCCCTACGGCCACCGTGGGGGAAACCACCCGGTCAAAGAAATCGAGTCGGGCCGAGTCCTGATTACCTCGCAAAACCATGGCTTTGCGGTCAGGGGTGACGAGCAGGGCATTCCCGGGGCTCCCGAGCTCCAGGTGACGCATGTGAACCTCAACGACGGCACCGTCGAGGGACTGCGCCACCGGTCCCTTCCGCTCTTCGCTGTGCAGTACCATCCCGAAGCTGCACCCGGCCCACACGACGCTCGACCACACTTTGAGCAGTTCATGAAAGCCGTCAAGGGTGATGTAACCCAAAGCGCCCCAACCGCTTGACACTCAACGGGTAATGAGCCTAAGTTCGACCGACCTATCGGGTGTAGGGACTTCCTTTTGAGGCCCCCGAAATGACCAAAGCCGACCTCGTCGAGCGTGTAACTCAACAGATATCCCGCACGGCCGGTCCGCTTATCTCCAAGAAAGATTGCGCCCGTGTGGTCGATGCATTTCTCGATGCCATCAAGGAGGCGCTTCAGGAGCAGCGCAACATCGAGGTGCGCGGATTTGGTACCTTCAAGATCAGACATCGCAAAACGCGCATGGCGCGCAATCCTCGCACTGGAAGCCCAGTAGAAGTCTCTGCGAGGCCTGTACCGGTGTTCAAACCCAGTAAAGAACTCCGCGCCATGGTGGCAGATCTTGAACCGCTCCCAGAGGGCCACAAGCACTCTGATCTGCCAAGATCGAGCGAGATCTAAGCTCGAGCGGGCTTACAGATTTGGACAAGAGTTCGCCCCGCGCCTCATCAACGGGGCGATTTGCTTTTGCGGTGATATTTCCCACTGGTACTTCACCTGCAATAACGGCTAAAGTTCGCAGTAGGGTTTCTTCGCCTTCCTTGCCATCGTCGCCATCGTGACCCGCGTCAACGTCCTTCTCTTTGCTTCATATGCTGAGGCCCTTGGCACACATGCCATGGAAGTCGAGGTCGGTGAGAAGGGCCGTGTGCGCGACGTGCTCGATGCGGTTTTGGCTCGCTCCGCGTTGCGAGGTGCAGCGACTCTACCCAAGGATCCACTGGTCGCCGTAAACGAAGAGTACGCCACACTAGAAACGCCGGTCGCTGCGAATGATGAGGTTGCCATAATTCCACCTGTGGCCGGAGGTTAGCCGGGCATGCACGTGGCCATCGTTCACGGACCCATAAACGTTGGAGGGCTCGCTGGAGGCGCGGTTTCGGCCGATTGCGGCGCCAGCGCGATCTTTGTGGGTACGGTGAGAAACACAAACGATGGTCGCGAGGTCCAAGGCATCGAGTACACGGCGTACGAAAGCATGGCCAAAGCCGAAATGCAGCGCATTGCAAGCGAAGCTTCGGAACGTTTCGGTACCGATCGCATTTTTGCAGAGCACCGTGTTGGCAAGCTGCAAGTTGGCGAAGTGAGTGTTGCGATCGTGGTGGCTCACCCGCACCGAGGCCCTGCGATCGACGCCATGCGCTACGTGATCGAAGAGATCAAAAAGCGCGTGCCAGTCTGGAAGCTGGAGCACTACCAGGACGGCACTCGTGAATGGGTGCGAGCGGAGACGGGTGGCACCGTGCATGCAGCGGAGCAGACATGACTCCTAACGCACCGCTGCGCGACCAATTCGGCAGGTCGATCGAGTATCTGCGGATCTCGGTTACTGACCGCTGCAATTTCCGCTGTGTCTACTGCATGCCAGTGGAAGGTCTGCCGTGGCTGCCCAGGGAGGAAATCCTCTCATACGAAGAGATCAGTGAGATCGTGAGACAGCTCGCCCCCCTTGGGCTGAGGCGCCTCAGACTCACTGGTGGTGAGCCGACTATCAGGCCCAATCTGAGCACGCTCGTGCGGCAATTGCGCGCAGTTCCCGAGATCGAGGATATTGCCCTCTCTACCAACGGAGTGCGGTTACCTCAACTGGCAAGGGAACTGGCTGATGCGGGGCTAAACAGAGTAAACATGAGCTCGGATTCCCTGCGCCCGGATCGCATTGCCGCCATGGCACGCAGAAATATTCCGTTCGACCCCAGGACCGCGGCACGCGCCGCTCAGGAGGCTGGGCTCTCGCCCATAAAGCTCAATGTTGTGGTTCTGAGGGGAATTAACGATGACGAGATCCATGACTACGCCAGATTGACGCTGGACAATCCGTGGCATGTAAGGTTCATCGAATTGATGCCAGTAGGCGACATGCGCGAGTTAACCTGGGAACACGTGGTTCCAGGTGACGAGGTTCTGGAGCGAATTTCAGGTCTTGGTGCGCTTGCTGACGACGCCGGTCCAGCGCGTGGCAATGGTCCGGCAAAGTATTATCGTCTTGAGGGTGCCGCTGGCACACTTGGCGTTATAACGCCGATGTCGCATACCTACTGCAGTTCATGCAACCGAGTCCGCCTAACGGCTGACGGCCGGCTCCGCACCTGCCTGTACGGCGATCACGAAGTCAACCTGCGCGATCCATTGCGCCTGGTACAGCCCCTTGAACCACTGTTCAGAAAGGCACTCGCCGAGAAACCACTCGAGCACAGCCTGCTGCAGATGAAGGTCGGCGGCCTTCGCGCACTCTCGCAGGTGGGAGGGTGACGCACGGCGCCTGTGCGCATCCTCGCGAGCGGTTCTTGCGGCGCCAATCCCAGTCTCCCTGAGTTTGAGTTGGCACAATGTCCCAAACCGTGCAAGGGCGTCGTGCAATCAATTAGATTTCATTATCAATCCACCTTCGTAAGTACTTGAAAATGGTAAACAAGATCACGGTTGTTGGTGCAGGCAACGTGGGAGCGACCGCTGCTCAACGTGTGGCTGAAAAGGAGCTGGCACGGCAGGTCGTGCTTGTCGACATAGTAGACGGTGTTCCTCAGGGCAAAGGGCTCGATCAGTGGCAATCGGCTCCCATCGAGCTGTTTGACTCACGGATCATTGGCACGAATGGTTACGACGAGACTGAAAACTCCGACATTGTGATCATTACTGCCGGAATCGCGCGCAAGCCTGGGATGTCGCGCGACGATCTTATGAACACCAACGCCGGCATAGTTAAGACCGTCTCGGAGCAGGTTGCGCGGACATCGCCCAAGGCAATCATCATTGTGGTGTCCAATCCGCTCGATGTGATGTGCTATGTGGCCAAGAAGGTCACTGGCTTTCCGCGGCAGCGGGTACTTGGAATGGCTGGGGTACTGGACACGGCGCGCTATCGCGCATTTCTCGCCGAAGCCCTCGACGTTTCGGTGCGCGATATTCAGGCAATGGTGCTCGGCGGACATGGTGACACGATGGTACCGCTCATTTCATATACCACGGTGAGCGGTATTCCAGTGACGCAGCTGATCGAGCGTGGAACCCTGGACAAAATCGTGGATCGCACGCGAAGTGGCGGCGCCGAGATCGTTCAGTATCTAAAGACGGGGTCGGCGTACTACGCGCCGTCTGCAGGAGCAGTTCAGATGGCAGAGGCTATTGTGCATGATCAGAGACGGATTCTTCCGTGTGCAGCCTGGCTCGAAGGCGAGTACGGCATGCGCGATCTCTTTCTGGGCGTACCCTGCAAGCTCGGTCGCAACGGACTTGAAAAGGTTCTCGAGGTTGAACTGACGTCTGCAGAGCGCGTAGCGTTAGGCAAGAGCGCAGACGCGGTCAGAGAGCCCATGTCAAAGCTGTCGATATAGGACGGATTGCAATGGCCACGGCTACTGTGCCGGAGGCGCGCGGCGGAAAGGACGCTGGGGTAGGGGGACAACCTGCCAGGGGACTGATCGCTCGCTTCTGGGACTCGACAATCGGCAAGAAGATCGTGATGGCGGTGACTGGCGTCGCCGGCATTGGATTCCTTGTGGCTCACATGGCGGGCAACCTGCAGATGTTCAAGCGCGACGAAGCGGCGCAGGCGATGCACGACTATGCGGTGGGCCTGCGGGCGCTCGGCCCCGCTCTCTGGGCATTGCGCATCGGGCTTGTAGTTTTTGTGATTCTACATATCACCGCAGCCTACCAGCTCACGATGCGCGCACGGGCTGCGCGTCCTGTGGACTATGCCAACCGCCGCTCGCAGGTTTCGACCATGGCTGCCAGGACGATGCGCGTGGGAGGTGTGATCCTTCTCCTGTTCATCATCTTCCACATAGCCGACATGACGTTTGGTGTCGGTCATCCGCAGTTTGTCCATCTGGATCCATACAACAACCTGCGCATTGGGTTCACTCGCTGGTGGGCTCTGGCGTTTTATCTCGTGGCCCTGGCTTTTCTCGGGCTTCACCTGTACCACGGCATATGGTCTTCGTGGAGGACAGTTGGTGCCCGAAGACCCAGTGAACGTCCGCGTCATCGTAATATCGCGGTGTTGCTGACGGTACTCCTGATTCTGGGCTTTGCTGCGGTCCCAATTGCCGCTGCCGTTGGAATGTTTGAAGAGGACTATCCCATTCTTGAAATGCGAAGTGTTCAGATCGAAGGGAGTCGCACTCCTGTACAGGTGGGAGGAGGGAGGTGACGCTCAACGCCGGAATTCCGGGTGGCCCGATAGACCGCAAGTGGGACCGCCACAAGTTTGAGATGAAGCTGGTCAATCCAGCAAACAAGAGAAAGCATCACATCATTGTGGTTGGATCGGGGCTCGCAGGGGCCTCGGCGGCTGCAACCATGTCCGAACTGGGCTACCGTGTTTCCTGCTTCTGCTTTCAGGACTCGCCGCGACGGGCACACTCTATTGCTGCACAGGGCGGCATTAACGCCGCCAAGAATTATCAGAACGATGGTGACTCGGTCTTTCGCCTCTTCTACGACACCGTAAAGGGCGGCGACTTCAGATCGCGCGAGGCGAACGTTTACCGGCTGGCGCAGATCTCGGTAAACATCATTGATCAATGCGTGGCACAGGGCGTGCCGTTTGCCAGGGAGTACGGCGGTTACCTGGCCAATCGTTCGTTTGGTGGTGCACAGGTATCACGCACCTTTTACGCTCGCGGCCAGACGGGGCAACAGCTTTTGCTGGGTGCTTACCAGGCGCTCGAAAAGGAGATCGCCAAGGGCGGAGTCACCATGTATCCGCGCACCGAGATGCTGGACCTGGTGATGATTGACGGCCATGCGCGCGGAATCGTGACACGGGACCTCATCACCGGAAAAATCGATGCGCACGTCGGCGATGCTGTGGTGCTCGCGACCGGTGGATACGGCAACGTTTTCTTTCTGTCGACCAACGCCAAGGGATCCAACGCCACTGCAATCTGGCGCGCGCATCGCAAGGGAGCGTACTTCGCCAACCCCTGCTACACGCAGATCCATCCCACCTGCATTCCTCAAAGCGGGGAATACCAATCAAAGCTGACGCTGATGTCGGAGTCGTTGCGAAACGACGGCAGGGTATGGGTTCCCAGGGCTCGTGGCGACAAGAGGCCGCCAGACCAGATTCCGGAGTCCGAGCGGGATTACTATCTGGAACGCAAGTATCCTTCTTTTGGTAATTTGTCTCCGAGAGACATCGCCTCGCGCGCTGCCAAAGAGGCGTGCGACGATGGACGAGGTGTTGGTCCTGGAGGACTTGGCGTTTACCTCGACTTCAGGGATGCCATAGCGAGACTTGGCAAACACACCATCGAGGAACGCTACGGTAACCTTTTCGAGATGTATCAGCGCATCACGGACGAAGATCCATACAAAGTGCCAATGCGGATTTATCCCGCGGTGCACTACACAATGGGAGGCTTGTGGGTCGACTACAACCTCATGAGCAGCATTCCTGGCCTTCATGTATTGGGTGAGGCAAACTTTTCGGACCATGGAGCCAACCGTCTCGGGGCAAGTGCGCTGATGCAGGGCCTCGCGGACGGCTATTTCATTATCCCCTACACGATTGGGAACTACATAGCTGGCAATAAGCTCGATCCCGTCGCTGTGGATCACCCGGAAGTAAGGGCTACTCTTGCCGCCGTTGAGGAGCGCACATCGAGGCTTCTGTCTATCCGGGGCAAGCGGACGGTCCAGTCCTTTCACCGGGAACTTGGCTCGCTGATGTGGGAGAAGTGCGGCATGGCACGCGACGCACAGGGACTAAAGGAAGCGCTGGAAAAGATACCTGTACTCAGGGAAGAGTTCTGGTCAAACGTGACAGTGCCAGGTAGCGGCACCGAACTGAATCAGTCACTTGAGCATGCTGGCCGCGTAGCGGACTACTTTGAACTGGCCGAGTTGATGTGCCGTGACGCACTTCATCGAAAAGAGTCATGCGGCGGACATTTCCGTACAGAGTATCAGACCGAAGACGGAGAGGCGCGCCGAAACGACGATGAGTTTGCCTACGTGGCTGCCTGGGAGTATGGCGGAGAAGGAAACGCCCCGGTGCTGCACAAAGAGCCGCTCATTTTTGAGAACGTTCATCTGGCCACACGATCGTACAAGTAATGCAATTCACTTTAAGAGTCTGGAGACAGACAGGGCCCACGGCACAGGGAGCTTTTGTCGAATACAAGGCATCTGACGTAAGCCCTGACATGTCGTTCCTGGAGATGCTGGACGTTGTGAACGAGGATCTCACCATGAAGGGTGAGACCCCTGTTGCGTTTGATCACGACTGTCGCGAGGGCATCTGCGGCATGTGTGGGATGATGATCAATGGTGTCGCACACGGACCGATGCGCGCGACTACGACGTGTCAGCTACACATGCGCTCGTTCCAGGACGGAGACACGATCGTGATCGAACCATGGCGTGCATCCGCGTTTCCTGTGGTGCGCGATCTATGCGTGGATAGGAGCGCCTTTGACAGAATCGTGCAGGCTGGCGGTTTCGTTTCGGTTCAAACGGGCAATGCGCCCGACGGCAATGCTATTCCGGTGCCCAAGCAGAACGCGGAATCGGCCATGGATGCTGCTGCTTGCATCGGTTGTGGTGCGTGCGTTGCGGCCTGTCCCAACGGCTCTGCTTCACTCTTTACAGCCGCCAAGGTCAGTCATCTGGGAGAATTACCTCAGGGCCAGCCCGAGAGGTACCGGAGAGCCCTTAGCATGGTCGCACAGATGGATCTGGAGAACTTTGGCGGTTGCAGCTGGTTTGGTGAATGTCAGGAGGCGTGTCCCAAGGACATCTCAATAGATTCGATCACGCGGATGAACCGTGACTACGCACGTGCCTTGAGCAAGTCCGGGGCTGATTGACGAGCGTTCGGAAGGTTAGCCCAGGCTAATCATCAACGGCAGGAGATTCCGGGACCTCGGTTGCAGGTGGTGGGTACTTTGTCTGTCCACACTGGTTCGAGGGAGGTAGCATGCGGGGAAAAAGGTTGCTTTGCCTCACGTTCCTTGGATTGTAGGCTTTAGCTACGACCGGCTGCTTCACCCCCTTCCGTCGGGTACCAACAGACCCGATTATGACCGCCGGTAACGAAACTATAGTCGCCTACGAGATGGGACGGCGAGATGGCGAGCGGATGCACCCGCCGCGGATGCCATACGCGGTGGCATTCGCGTTGCCAATTGGTCTTGTCACCGTAAATCGGACCGGTGAATGGTGGGCTGGTCCTGCCGCAGTCAGCGCAATTACCATCGGGAGCGCGCTGTGGGCCCACAATCAGCTCAATTCGGGACTTCCGTCGCCACCCGACAGCATGCGCGTGCGTTACAACTTCGCGTCCGATGAGGTGTGGCGCAGATACCGCATGGGATTCCAGGATGCGGTGTACGATTCGCGTCACACTGTAGCGACGGGGAGCAGGAACCTCGTTGGTTTCTCAGTCGGGCTTTGGGTCATCTACCTGGTGCTGCGGTCCGGTAGACGCTGAGGATTGTGCGTGCACGGCGCCTTGCGACGCCGTGCACCGGAGATCACGCCTAACGATTGCGGCTCAAAGCCTCCAACGCCTCCTTCTCCCTCACCCAGAACGGCTTCGGGAAGGTGCGCTGAGACGGCCACACCCTGTTCAATGTCGAGCCCTCATAGAGCTCGCCGTTCTTCATCACATACAGTATGTCGTTTGAGTTGCGGATGTTGTCGAGTGGATTTGAATTGAGCACTACCAGATCCGCCAGCTTTCCGGGTTCAAGCGACCCAAGGTCCGATCCAAACCCGAGCGACTCCGCACCATAGAGCGTCGCGATTCTCAACACTTCCATAGGCGTCATATCGCCCGAGGCCAGCATCCAGAGCTCCCATTGCGCCCCGATGCCGTCCTGCTGCCCGTGAGACCCCAGACCGGCCCGACCGCCTGCTCGCACAATGTCACGGACGCCACGCGCTATTGCAGGAAAGTTGTAGTCTTCTTCCACGATGAGAGGCCGACGCCGAGCCTGACGAGTAAGAATCGCAGCTGGGGTGAAGTACGACGTCTTGGGATCCTTGTCCAGATCCGTGCGCGCACGCCAGTACGTGTCGCCAAACGGAGCCCCGTATGCCACGACCAGGGTTGAGGTGTAGGCAATCTTTGAGTCCGCGAGTACCGTCACAACATCCTTGTACAGCGGCACGTGACCGATTGAATGCTCCAAAGCCGTGTAGCCGTCGATCGCCATGGTTATGTCGGCCTTGAGGTCGCCAGCACCCTCGTTTGTCGCATTTATGCCTTCAGCGATCGCTGCCTGCAGAATCCATTGCCGCTGGATGCGACGTGGCTGCAAGTACTGCTTGAGAGAGTTGACTCCCTGACCTTTGTAGCGACGAACTAGCTTGAGCGCATCGTCGTACGACTTGATGGATGCATTGTTGCTCGTGAGAGGAAAGCCCGTCGCATAGATTCGCGATCCAACCATCTCACCGGCGTCTATCAATTCGCCCCAGGCAACGTTCCAACGCGTTCCGCTGGGATTTCGCGTCGTCGTTACCCCGTACGCCAGGTTGGATGCTATCGACCACTCTTGGTCTGGAGCCATCTCGGCGCCTGTCCTGGGGTGCGCGTGCACGTCAACGATGCCAGGTAT
>CAZYTS010000017.1:0-31821 GCA_964649855.1 uncultured Gemmatimonadaceae bacterium | reverse complement strand
CGTCACCGGTACGAACCGTGCCGCAACACTGACGGACGTAGTGGGACGGACTACAGCGCTCGCCGGGAGTCAGCCTAAGTCCGGGGAAGGCTGCCCTCCGCGCCGAAAGAGCGGATCAATCACGCCCACGCACGGGTGGTTGCTCCAAAGGTGGGCTAGACCGACACTACAAGCGCTGCTTCCTGGAAAGCGGGGTCAAAGCCCCCACGCGGCAAAACGAGTGACAGCAAACGCTTGCATTCCGGTTTTGTTAGCCGCCGCGCACCGCCTAAACGCTTATATCGCCTCGCCCTGGTCTGCCGCTACGGCCATCGCCACCGGTGTCCCGTCGGGACCGCTCTTACCCAGGAGGTATGCCACCACCTCCTCTGCGCTATAGTTGTCGCGGTCCCCCACGAAGGCTCCGAGTACAAGTACGTCGTCTCCGCTCGTGATCAGCGGTGCTTCGTTTTGCCCTGCTTCTCTTCGTTGGCCGAGCCCGATGTTTGTCAAAAGACCGTTGCAGAGACACCGCCGGCCTTCCGTGCCCTCGACAGTCCCGCCTTTATCTACGTAGGCATCAACCGGTTCTGCGGCGCAGCGGTAGCCGAGCTTTCCGGACTCCGTCCTGTAGGCAACGCGTAGATAGCCAAGGTCACAGACTCGCTTGCGTGTATCGTTCTGACGCGACATTCCCTCTACGTCTACAACCTTGAAGGGGAATCCTGTTGGCGAGGCGCGTGGGTCCGTCTTGATACTGACGCTATTGGTCTTGAGGCCACCGATTACAGACGCCTTTATCTCCGGAGTAAAGCCCGACTCGTCGCAGTAGGCAAAGATTGTCCCAACCTGAATGCCTGTTGCTCCAAGTGCGGTCGCCCGTTCGAGCCCTTCGGGCGAACCCATCCCTCCTGCCAGCCAGAAGGGCAGTCCAAGTTCCTTGATCTTTTCCAGGTCTACGTGGTCACGCTCCCCGTAGACCGGTTCGCCCCGTTCGTTGAGCTTGAGTTCACCACGTGGTGGGGCGTTGTGACCACCCGCGGTCCAGCCTTCGATTACAAAGCCGTCTACGCGCCCGGTTGCCTTGCGGGCTAGGCTTGTTGCCAGCGAATTGGCCGACACGATTGCAAGAAAGCGCGGTCTCTTGAGCGGCGGCGTTTGACTCGCATCCACGTGATCGCCGGGATCAAAGGTCAAAACAGCACCTTCAGCGCTGCCCGCACCTTCAACATCGAGTTTGATCGTTGCCGGGTTGTGCCCAGCGAGCGCATCGAGTGCCCCCGGAATCTCTCGCGGAATCCCTGCTCCCATCAGGACGAAGTCGACTCCGGCAAGCATGGCGCCGTAAAGCGACGCCAGGTTAGGCATCTGAACCTTGGTCAGCAGATTGATGCCCACGAGTCCATCATGGCCTTCTTTGGCAAGCCAGACCTCCACAAAACATGCCAGCGCAGTCATCTGCTGTCGAGCTTTGGTCACGATCTGACGGTGCATTGGCAGATTCTGATACGGCTCGTCGTCCGCGATCCCTTCTGCCCTGTGGTAGCGCTTGAGCACCCACTCGGCCACGCCCGGGATAGGGAAGTGCGAAATGGCCCTCCTCACGTGGCCCCCTTCGTCACCCTGCTGCAGTCGCCTCACGAGTACCGTATCGACCGCCGTGCCTGAGACTACGCCGAGCTGCCCGAGGCGCGAAACCGCGCGGGCAAGCGTCCAGTTGGAGACGCCGACACCCATTCCGCCCTGAATGATGCGGGGAAGGGCTATCGGCGATAGTTCAAGGCTGGCCGCAGTGGTCATCGGATCCTGGGGATTGGGGGGACACGAGCGGCGCTGCTCGTGCTCGAGACGTGCAGTTGGGGAGAAACCTGGGGGCCAGCCGATGCGCGTACCGTCGGGAGAATCAGTATATCAGCGCGGCTGGGAGCGGATCTCTGGTGGCTGCAGTACTCGGTTCTGAGGGTTGGCAGGAATGGCTCGATGCAGGGGTGGCTTACCCTCGATCGTGCGCCACACGAGGTATGCAAAGAGATATGCGGCTAGGGCGGAGAGTACTCCGCCAACAGCGAGAACGGTAGTAGCAAGGCCGCTTGTACCCAGATGCGGGCGTAAAATGAACCCCGTGGACATTCCGGCCAGCCCCAGATTGGCCAGCCACCAGTGCCAACCGGCGGCACGCCGGCTGTGGAGGGCGTGTCCGCTGAATCTCGGAATCACGTGGTACGCCACTCCGTAGATCATCATTGTGACAAAGCCCAGTAGCACCATATGGAGGTGCGCGGGCCTATACACTACCCAAACAGGGTGTGCAGCCATCGCCACACCCAGCGTAACGCCAAGGGCGAGCCAGAACAGGCTCGCCTTTATGAAAGCTTTTACAAACCAATCCATCAGTCGTTTACGGCGCGGATGATAGTGGCCAGAAGGAGCACTCTCTCATCTACAGCTCGCATTCCATGCGGCTCACTGGGTTCATAGACGACCGTACCGCCTGGCGCCACTCGTTGCTCGCGCATCTCGCCCTCGCTCCCCGAAGCAAGCATCGCATGGCCCTCCATGACATTCAGTATGACGGTCCCCTTGTTGCTATGCAGCGGCACGACCTGGTTTGGTTCGAGCCTGAAGACCACCATGCGGACTCCCGGTGAGTCGTAGAGGAGCGCAGTTGCCGCCCTGGAAGGAGAGGAGGCAACTGCGTCCAGAGCGGCAGTGCGCGGCCCAAGCGTTTTCAAGATCTTGTCCAGCCGTGCTGGACGGCCTGGCTCAGCACGTTGATCAGGTCTTCTACCGGGACACCGATCTTCATTGCGGCCGCTGCCAGTGATTCACTGCCGCCGCAGCAAACATCGACGCCGAGGCTGTTGAAGGCTTCGAGTGTTTCCGGGTGCTGTTGCAGCACATCGTTCACACTCTGCGTCGGGTCGATCATCAATGGGATTCGCATTGTCTTGTCTGACATTATTGCAGTTCAGAAGGAGTTTGAGGTTAGTGACCGGACATCAGGGGCAGTCCCTTGAGCTGAGCGTAGATCTCGGGGTTGTCGGGTCCGCTGATATGAATCATTCCCATGGCACCTTTGACCGTTCTGAAGATCGAGTGATCGACCATGTACAACTCTCCGGCTTTCTCCGCACGGAACTCCACCATTGTGGCGCCGCCAGCGGGGATCAGCGTGGTCTGCACGTTGTGCTGGTTGGCCCTTGAGCCACCCTCGCCATAGACGTTGTCAAAAACTTCGCCGACGATGTGGAAGCTGCTAGCCAGGTTTGGACCAGCGTTACCGACAAAGATCCTTATGGATTCACCAACTTTGGCCTGGAGCGTGCCTTTGCCGGTGAGGGCACCAACTGATCCGTTAAACACCACGTGTGTTGGTGATTCATCAGCACCCTTTTCCATGTCGATCGTATAGATGCCGTTCTCTCCCTCTTTTGCGTAGAACTCGGACTGCATGACGTAGAACTCGCGATCTACCTTTGGCAGTCCTTCTTTGGGCTCTACGAGGATCAGGCCATACATGCCGTTACCAATGTGCATGGGCATGGGCGATACCGCGCAGTGATAGAGGTAGAGGCCAGGGTTGAGGGCTCTGAAGCTGAGTTTGGAATCGTGCCCAGGTATGGTGAGCGTGGCCGCTCCGCCGCCACCGGGGCCAGTGACTGCGTGGAGGTCGATGTTGTGTGGAACTTTGCTGCTTTTGTGGTTCTTGAGTGTGAACTCAACCAGGTCGCCTTCGCGTACACGGATAAAGTTGCCCGGCACCACACCACCAAAGGTCCAGTATTCGTATTCCACGCCATTGGCGAGGGCCATGGTCTTTTCGATGGTCTCGAGTTCAACCAGAACCTTTGTTGCGTACGAGCGGGTAATCGGTGGCGGAACAGTGGGGGCTGTGGTGATTATCGCAGTCTCTTCGCCTTTGATGTCGGGAAGATCGCGTGTTGGCACTGGAGCATAGTCAGCACTTCGCTCCCGTGCGGGCGAGAATGCGAACACGGCGGTCAGGGTGAGCGCCGCGGCGGTGACGCCGATAAAGATGCGGGATAGGGTGCGCATGGTCATTCAGAGAACGCCGGCAGGGCCGGACGGAGTGATTGTGTGCTTCGCTGGGCTCGTGCTTTTTCCGAGTAGATCTGCAACGGTTGTGTTCTGGAGCGGTGCTCGTGCTTCTGCCTGGACGCGTTTCCAGTTTTCATGCGCGTCGCATGGGTTTCTGGAGTCGCAGGGTCCTGTGCCTAACAAGCAGCGTGGTGCAACGGGGGCCTCGGCAAAGACGTCGGCGATCTGGGCGACGGTGACCACTCGTGGGTCCGCGGCCAGCGAGAAGCCTCCCTGGGGGCCGCGGCTGCTCTTGAGTAGTCCGGAGCGAGCCAGCGTGTAGAGAGTCTTGCCGAGGTAGTTGGCGGGCATGCCTGTGAGGCGTGCGATTACTTCTGCCGCAACCGGGCGCGAATTCTCCTCGCGTGCCAGAACCAGGAGGGCACGGAGAGCGTATTCAGCGGTCTTGCTCAGGACCGGGGAGACGCTTTGAGAAGTCGAGTATCGCATGGGGATATGATGAATCACCGCGCCCTTTCGTCATGTCGTCGTAACTGTGGAATCGTTGTGCGGGATTTCAGTACAGCGGTATCGGGAACGCCCTACAGGCCTGGAGGTCGGTGGCGGCGGCCCTCAGCGGCGGCCCTCAGCGGCAGCCCTCAGCGGCAGCCCTCAGCGGCAGCCCTCAGCGTCGGCCCTCCGCCTCTCAGCCCCTCAAACCCGAGCCTCTCGAACTTCGACCCCTCCAGCGTCGACGTATCGCAGCGGAGAAGCGGAGAAAGCGTCGATGCGCCCCTCCTAGCGCCTCAATGCCGCTTGGCCCAGACGGGAGTAGTTGATCGAGATGGCCAGTATCCGGGCGGCCTCCTGCGGGGCGTGGAAGCCCATGGAGTTCTCGGCTTCAATAAAGTCAGCCAGAAACTGAGCCTTTCGCTGAAAGTCGCGCGCTTGGACAAGAGACGCGTTGGTGCTGTCGCGTTCGGCACCAGCGGCAATCTCTTTGGTGAGGGCGAGTACGGCGTCAATCGCGACGTTGCGGAGTTCGTAGGTCGTTTGCTGGATGTTGGATACGCGGCTCTTCAGTTCGTCTTCTGACCATTTGTGGCAGGTCTGGCAGGAACGATTGACGTTGAGCATCGGGCTGCGCACCTGGTGATCGGAGATCTTCATTGCCCCTTCGCGCTTGTAGGGCATGTGGCAGTCGGCACAGGCCACACCCGAGCGGGCATGGATTCCCTGATTGTAGAGTTCGAACTCGGGGTGTTGAGCCTTGAGCACGGGGGCGCCGCTCAGCGCATGGGTCCAGTCGATGTGTCCCGTGGAGTCATGGAACGCCAGGATACTATCTGCTTTTAGTCCTTTGCCCCATGGGTAGGTGAGTCTTTTTTCGGAGCCCTTGAAGTAGTACTCCACGTGGCATTGGCCGCAGACAAAGACTCTCATTTCCTGGCGTGTGGCCTGGCGGTTGACGTCGTAGTCGGCAATGCCCTGGCTCGATTTGAGAAGACGGATGCCTTCAATAAACCCAGGTCTTGTGACCCGCAGCTGCATGGTTCCGGGATCGTGGCAATCGATGCACGACACCGGATGGGTCACCAGGCTCCGTGCTTCTGCATACGTCATTTGGTTTACAGTTTCAAAACCGCGGATGAGGTCTCCGTTTCCGGCTTTCTTATATGGGACGTATACCGATGCGTGGCAGTGGATACACGCTCCAGGCTGCGGAGCCGCCTGCTGGCGCGCGGTGAACTCCTGGTCGATGAGCATGTAGGCGTGACCGCGTTCTTCGCGGAAGTCGGTTGAAAACGCGTAACCGGCCCACATCTCCCTGAGTCTCGGGTCTTCTTCGAGGCGGGACCGCGCAACAACGGAGCGTGGATCGGCGCCGGTAGGTGTGCGAGGCAGGGCCTCGCTGCCACCAAAGCGCGTGCGCACCTGATCCACCGTCTTGAGATAGTCGTCGTACTGAAGCGGAAAGTTCTCTCCCCATACGGCCGGATCATCCGTGGTGTCTGTAAGGGCCACCACGCGATAGAAGGGGTTGAGCGCTTCCTGCTGTCGCTGGAAGATGTTAGTCAGAAGCGCGGCCACTCCCACGACGGCAAGCGCACTGACAACACCGATTGCGGCTAGCCAGCGAATCGGAACGCGCCTCAAAGGCTCCTTTCCTGATGATCCTGCAGGACTGTTCGGTTCTGTCATAATGAACCTGTCAGTGGTTAGGTGTCAGCGTACCCAGTGTCCGACGTACTTGTGGCAACGGATGCACGATATAGTTTGTCCGTCACTCGGCATCTCACCGCGGTCTGCGACTGCGTGCGCAATTGCAACGTTATCTATGGCCTCAGTGATCGTGCTGTGACAATAGCGGCAGGTTTCTTCGGTAACGCGACGGTTTGGCTCGGTAATTCTCAGGGGGTCGGGAAAGTTGCCCGTGGTGAAATAGAACGAATGCCAGAAGCCGTTGCGGGCCTTGACCAGGTACTTGCGTACAGGTGTGTGCGGAGTGTGGCAATCGTTACACGTTGCCACAGCATGATGGCTGCCCCGGTTCCACGCCGCAAAGTGCTCACTCATGATGTGGCAATTCGCACAAGCCTGTGGATCGTTAGTCAGATAGGATGCGCCCTTTGCGTAGCCGAAAGTAAAGAGCCCCAGACCAAAGGCGGCGCCCAGGAGTGCAACGCTTAAGGCTGCAACCCAGCGCAGAGACATCTCAACTCACGTCCTTGCGGGCAAAATTCGAAAGAAAAAGCTTTTCCTCCTGCGACAGCGACTCCATGCCGCTCGATCCAATCTTGTCCAGCAAGCGGTTGACTTCGGCGCGATTCACCTCGTGTATGGACTGCAAATCGATATCGGGCCGCTTGGTCATCGCCGCGGTTTCTTTCGTGGGAGCCGCCACCTTCTTCTTCCACGCCTTGCGTTTACGCTCTATCCACTTGAGGTAGACAAAAGCGCCCGCATAACCACCAAGGTGCGCAAAGTGTGCAACCCCCTGCTGTGCGCCAGCAAAACCGCTGTAAAGCGCCAGAACGGTGGTGATGATTACCAGGATACGGGCCGGAATGGGCAGCACCCCCCAGATAAGGATGGGCTCGTGAGGCCAGAAGTAGGCAAATGCGAGCATTACTCCAAAAACGCCTGCGGACGCGCCAATGATGGGTGAGCCCGATGACAGGACCATCGATAGGAGCGCCCCCGAAATACCACTGAGAAAGTAGAGCCAGCCAAACTGCCTGGTGCCTAACCTCGCCTCTACCCTTGGTCCAAAGAAGAAGAGTGCCAGCATGTTGAAAAGCAGGTGCATGAGGCCACCATGCAAAAACATGTATGTCACGAGCGTCCACGGCCTCAGCAGCACCCGGCTGGGAATGAACACCATGGCCTCAACCAGCCCCGGCAGTACCGACTGCAGGAAGAACATGCCGACGGTAACCATGAGAAGGGTTCTGGCGAGTGGAGTCACGATCTCAAAGTGGTTGAAGTGGTAACGGAGCCGGAAAAATGTGGCGCGATCGCGGCACTCTTTAAAGGGCGACGCGGCACTGGAAAGTTATACGCACGAGCACGCTTGCATGGTCCCGGCTCTCATTGTCAGGGTATGGTGTACGTCTTTTGCGTCAGTCATAAAGGAACCGCTGCGCCAGCGCACGCGCTGCCTCTGGTGGACGAGCCCGGGTTGTCGTGGTGAGGGACTTGCAGATCCGATATTGGCGTGAAGCGGTGATTTCGCCTCCTGGCCATCTTCGCCTCCTACGGGAATCAGCACATGATGGATACACCAAACCACTCATCGTTTGCGTCCGCCGCACGAGCCTTTGCCCGGCTGGACCGTTACCAGAATTTCCTCAAGTGCCAGAGCACGGCGGTAGCTGTTGCGATGGCGCTCATTCTTAGCTCCTGTGGCGACGGTCCGTCAACGCCCTCAGCTGGAGATGTCGCATCGATCGAAGTCTCGCCTCCTGCGCTCAACCTCACACAAGGCAGCACCCGCGCGCTGAGCGCAAAGGTGATCAACGGTGAAGGAGACACGTTAGGCAGCGCCGGAATCTTCTGGTCATCCGAAAACCCGGCAGTGGCCCAGGTTTCTGCCGAGGGAATCGTAACTGCTCACGAACCTGGTGTTACACAGATTGCAGCGAGCAAGGGAGGAAAATCGGACATCATCCCGGTGACAGTCGTGGAGCTGCCGGTCGGCCTGGTGAGTGTCTCTCCCTCGACTGCCACGGTCCAGGTTGGAGGGACACGTCAGTTCACCGCCGTAGTAAGGGACGCAGGTGGAGGGATTCTCGCAGGCCAGCCGGTAGAATGGTCATCCGACAACACAACTATTGCAACAATTACAGCTGACGGCCTTGTAACCGCGGTTTCGCAGGGATCGGCCACTATCACGGCCACGAGCCAGGACGTCAGTGGCAGTGCGATCGTGAACGTAAACCCGGTGCCGGTTGCAAGTGTTGTCCTGGACCCTCCCAGGGGCGACGTGTTTATTGGGCGCTCACTCCAACTCAAGGCAACAGCGCTGGGAGCTTCGGGTGACACGCTTGCCGGGCGCGCTTTCTCCTGGAGTTCCAGCGATCAGTCCAAGGCCACGGTTTCGTCGTCCGGCGTAGTGACGGGGCTCTTCCTGGGCACCGTTACAATCACCGCTACAAGCGAAGGCAAGAGCGGAGCTTCAAGCGTCACGGTGACGCTGATCCCGGTGAACAGTGTACAGGTCGTGCCTTCATCTGCATCAATAGCCGCTGGCGGAACGCGAAATCTGGACGCACGACTGCTCGATGATGATGGCAACGTAATCGGGGCCGGGGGCCGGCCCATTACCTGGTCAAGCAGCAATTCAGGGATCGCGAGTGTTTCTCAGAGCGGCGTGGTAACCGCTGTTGCAACCGGTCAGACCACCATAACCGCCGTCTGTGAGGGGAAGTCCGGCACTGCTACAATCAGTGTGACGCCCGCTCCGGTCGCCACCATTGCTGTTGCACCAACTACAGCGAGCATCAGCGTCGGAGACAAGCAGCAGTTCACGTCTACGCTCAAGGACGCCGCTGGCAAGGTACTCACCGGTCGTCCGATAACGTGGACATCGGGGGCGCATTCAGTTGCCACGGTTGACAACAGCGGGGTTGCAACAGGTGTAGGGGCGGGTTCGGTGGTGATCATTGCCAGCGCCGAAGGCAAGCAGGGCACGGCTGATCTCGACGTGACGCCACGCCTGGTGGTTGATCAGGTAGTCTCCGTTCCTCCTGCAGTTGCACCTACAATCGTGATGTCGGCCGATGCCGGAACCACCGTTACGAGAACCTTCCGGGCCTTGACTGCCGACGGAAGCCCGGTGCCGGGGCGATCGTTCTCAGTGACCTCTGCCAGTCCAACTCAGATCACCGTACGAGTACTCGGCAACGGGACCACCAACGCGAATGGGGAAGGGCAGTTTGAAGTTACAGTGCCCAATGGCGCAGCCCCCGCTATCATCACCAACGTCGTGGTAACGGTAGACGGCAAGACCCTGACCTGGCTCGTGATAGCAACCTGAGACCTGGTACTAGCCGGTAACCCCAAGTATTGAATGCAGCCACTCTTTGGCTGCTTGGAGCTCCGTGGCTGTGACCGCGTGGCCACCCGGATGCCAGTTGAGCGTCACCGTTGCACCTGAACGCTCCAGGAGATCGGACAGATCCTGAGCCAGGTCGACGGGCACCAGCGGATCTGTTCTACCCGCGCCGATAAATACGGCTGTCCCATCGAGGGATGGAAGCGGATCCGGGACAAAGGGTAGCATTGGACTCAGCAGCACGGCTCCGCGCAGCAAGCCGGGCTTTGTCAGCAGCAGGCTCGCGGCAATGTTTGCACCATTGGAGAATCCGACCGCAACGAGACGGCTGGTATCGATTTTGTATTCCCGCGACGCCTGAGCGATAAACGTAGCTAACTCTTCGGTGCGGAAGGCGAGGTCTTCAAGATCAAACACACCCTCGGCTAAACGTCGAAAGAATCTTGGCGCGCCATTCTCAAGGATCTTTCCCCTCGGACTGAGCAAAGCCGCGTTGCCGATCAATTCGCGCCCCAACTGAATCAGATTGTCTTCGTCTCCGCCTGTTCCGTGCAGCAGAAGGAGCGTGATGCCCGAATCTGTTTTGGAGGGTTCGAAACGGTGTATAAAGCCGAGCGAGGGTGTGTTCATGGTTTCTTCTGCGGACAGGAGCGGCCCGCTGACTTCGTGCGGGAGGTGGACGTTAGGGAGCGATGCCTCGATCTCGGCCCGCTGGCCTTCAAACTGCGGAGGAAGCTTGAGGGAAGAGCCTAACGAGCTGATGTCTTCATCCAGGCTGAATCCAGGCGCGGCTGTGGCAACCTCAAAGAGCACCCCTCCCGGCTCGCGAAAGTAAACGGACTGGAAGTACATGCGATCCATAACCGGGGTGGGATCTATGCCGGTCGCCAGGACGCTTTCTCTTATGCCTTTCTGAACGACCAAGTCCGGTACCGACCAAGCCACGTGGTGAACGGTCCCCGCTCCTCCAGTGGCACGCATGAACCCACCGATCGTGCGTATGTCTACGATCTGTCCCGGAGCCGCGTCAGCCACGGCAAAACGCCTTATTCCCTCGTCCTCGAGGTGCGGACGAAACCCAAGCACTCCACTCAACAGCTTCTCAACCGGCTCGCCGTCTTCTTCCCAGAGCTCAACGGTGTGGATTCCCCGAATGCCATTGTCAGGGGTAATACCGCTGGCGTGCTCCCACGGTACGCGTGTCTCGGCCGCCGGGTGACCAACCAGCCTGAGCATCAAGCCATCATGATCCCGGAAAGCCAGAACGGTTTCGGTGTCAGGAGTACCGGTCCAGCGCCTAAAGGGACCTTCGTAAGGAATGCCGTGCTTGATCAGGCGTTCAACCCAAAAACCAATAGCAGAGGGGATAATGGTGAACGAAGTGACACCTATCTGGCCTGCACCCTGGCGGCCGTTGCGCGACCGAGGCCAGGGGAAAAAGGTCATGATACTCCCGGGCGTCCCCTCTTCGTCACCGTAGTAGAAGTGATAGGTGTGAGGATCGTCAAAGTTTACCGTCCGCTTGACGAGCCTCAGTCCTAGAAACCCCGCGTAGAAATCGAGGTTCTTCTGGGCATCGCGGGCAATGGCAGTAACGTGGTGGATGCCGGAGATGCCAGTCATCAGTCGATGGGTTTGAGGCCCGCGAGGATCTCTTCGCGCGCGTACTCGAGATGCGGAGGAAGTACGACCTGCTGGCCCAGCGTCTCCTCGCTTTCATCTACTGCGAAGCCGGGTCCGTCGGTCGCGATCTCAAAGAGAATCCCGTTGGGTTCCCTGAAGTAGAGACTCCGAAACCAGAAGCGGTCTATCTTGCCGCTATTGCGAACGCGGTGAGTGTTGAGATGTTCATACCAACCATCGTAGTCCTCAAACGAAGGAGTGCGAAAAGCCACGTGGTGTACTCCACCTGCTCCCTGGCGTGCGGGAGAAAGTCCGGGCTGCTCGGCTACATGTAGCTCTGCTCCTGATCCTCCCGGCCCCATTTCATAGACATGTACTGTGTCTTTAGGCGAATCCGGATGGGGATACTCGCGTGAGTGTCTCATGTTGAGCACTCGTGTGAGTATCGCGTCTGTGGGTGAAAGGTGCGGGACACTCAGGACTATCGGACCGAGGCCGCGTATCTGCATCTCCGGAGGCACAGGGCTCTCGGACCAGGGATGCGACTGCCCAACTCCGCCATCGTCGATGAGCGCGAGCCGCTGCCCTTCGGGATCTTCAAAGGCGAGCATTTGGCGGCCGTCGTATTCCGCAATTTCGGAGGCAGCAACTCCCTTGTCTCTGAATGACTCAGCCCACCACTTGAGCGCTGGCAACCCGCTGACCCTCAGCCGGGTCTGTACTATGGAGTGAGTGCCGCGCCGCTCCGCAGACATTGGCCAGTCAAAGAATGTGACATCTGTTCCTGGGCTCCCTTTGGCGTCTGCGTAAAAGAGGTGGTAGGCACTTACGTCGTCCTGGTTGACGGAGCGCTTTACGAGGCGCATTCCAAGGGTCTCGGTAAAAAAGTGCTTGTTATCCTTGATGCGCGCCGAGATCGCGGTCAGGTGGTGAATTCCGAGGAGGTCCATTTTTGATTGGTCACTAAGGCATCACAATGCCCGACTGTCGCGTCAACGGCCAGACGAAGCTGGCTTGCAGGAGTTCGCTACAAAGTAGCTTAGGAGCGATTTAGCGCACCCAAAAAGAATCCACTCTTGTGGCCCGGGGTTCCCGCCAATGGTCGCCATAGGGATCGCAGAGGACACATGGGCAGCATCTGACTTTTCATGCATCGCGACACGTAGTTAAAATAGCTCCACAACACTTTCCTTTTTGTCAGACACTCCTGGCTCTCAACATCAAATTGCGCGCGCCGCGAATTCCATGAAGAATCCCGTTATCCACCGTCAGGTAATAGCTGTGTTGGCTCTGATAGCGGGATTAGTGGCGCTATACCTGCACCTGGTCAAGGTGGGGGTCTTCGGGTTCCCGGTCTGCGGTAGCGGGAATGAATGCGCTCAGGCGTGGTACTCCAACTACGGTTCGTTCCTGGGTATGGACGTCGCGCTTATCGGCGCGATAGGCTACGGGGTCCTGACGTTGGTTGCTATAGTCGGGACGCTGCCGCGCTTCGAGGATTCCAGGTGGGTCACCACGGTGATGCTGGCGCTCATTGTGGCCGCAGTCATTTTCACGTGGCGACTCAAGTACGGTGAGTGGGTGGTGATGAAGATCTTCTGCATCTGGTGTGCAGAGAGTTTCGTGACGATTCACGTTTGTCTGGTACTGGCTTGGCTCGACCGCAGGCGACTCCGTATTCAGTCGCTTGAGAGCTAGGTAGCGTCGTCACTTGCTGGCGCAGGGCGACCCCATGAAAAGGCGGGAAGGTCGCACTGCGCCTCGGATTCTTATTCGGCCTGAAGTGTAAGGGCCGGGTCGACACGTGCGGCTCGCCTCGCAGGGATCCAGCTGGCCAGGGCAGCGACTGCAATCAGCATGAGCGCAACGGCGACAAAAGTGGCGGGATCCGTGGGTCGGACGTCGTAGAGTACTCCGCGCAGGATACCACTAAGGGCGAGTGACCCGATTGTGCCGATGACCGTGCCCAGTGCGGCCAGGGCCAGCCCGCGTCGCACAACCATTCGCATGACCTCTGACGGCTTTGCCCCAAGTGCCAGTCGCACACCTATGTCCCGCTGCCTCAGGCTTACGAGGAAGGCAAGGACGCCGTAGAGTCCGATGGCGCCAAGCAACAGGCCAACTACACCAAAGACCCCCAACAGCACCGTGAGCAGTTTTGGTCGTGCTAGCGATGCCCCGAGTGCGTCATCAAAGGTGTAGATCGAAGTAATCGGTTGCAATCGATCGACGGACCAGATGGCCTCTCTCAGCACACCAACGTAAGAAAGCGGGTCGCTCTCAGTGCGCACCATGATATTCATGCGTACGCGGCCGTTTTGCTGAACGTGAATGTACATCGTGGGGTCGGCCTCGAGGCTCATGTCTCGCTGCCTGATGTCGCCAACGAGCCCAATGATCTGGATGGGCGTGTCTCCAAAGAGGATATGCTTTCCAACCACCTTTTCCCCTGGAAACCATCTCCGGGCAAAAGCCTCGTTGACAACGATTACCGGTGGAGCGTTGCGATGATCGTCATTGGTGAACTCACGCCCTTCAATGAGACGTGCTCCAATTGCCTTGAATACACCTTCGCTCACATGAATCGTAGTGGCACTGGGTCCGTCGGAACCGGGGGGAACGCTCTTGCCGGGAAGGCCAAAGCCATTGCGTTCTCCGTTTCCCGTGAGAGGCGCGTCCTTCATAACGCCGGCAGCGACTACACCGGGAACGTCGCGAACGTTTTCAAGGATTTGCTGGTAGACCTGTCTATAGTCTGCGTGGCGCGATGAAGAGAGTGTAAAGTTGAGGACGAGCATCTTTTCCGGATTGAAGCCCGGATCGGTGTTTAGCAGTGCCAGAAAGCTGCGCGTCATGAGTCCTCCACCCACAACGAGCATCATGGCCAGAGCAACCTCAGCTACGACGAGGCCGTGCCGCAGCTTTGATCCACCGTCGCCTGCCACATTGCGGCCGCCAGACCTAAGGGAGGATTGTAGATCGCCCCTGGTGGCGCGCAAGGCTGGTACAAGACCAAACAGCACTCCGGTCGCCACGGCTATCATGAGAGTAAATAGCAGTATCTGGCCGTCCACTTGTACGTCGTTGCCACGCGGGAGCTGGCCAGCGCTGAGGGCTAAAAGGGCCCTCGTTCCCAGCACTCCAAGCAGGAGCCCGACAAACCCGCCAACAACCGCCAGGACAAGACTCTCGGTCAAAAGCTGTCTTACCACACGTCCGCGCCATGCCCCCAGCGCCGACCTTACTGCAATCTCCCTTTGCCGTGTCGAGGCTCGCGCCAGCATCAGCCCGGCCACGTTCACACAGGCTATGAGTAGCACAAATGCAACCGCACCAAGCAGAAGCAGAAGGCCGCGACGCACGGAACCGGTGAGTGAATCTCGAAGGGGCTGAGTGGTTACGGCGCCCCAAGCCGAGTTTTCCTGATACTCCTGTGCCAGTCGTGCAGCAATCGAGTTGAGTTCGGAGGTCGCTCCCTGGATGCCAGTTGCTCCCGCTCTCGCTACGACTTCAAGAATGCGGACAGGTCTTATTCGAGGGATCGAGCCATCGGGAATCGTGGAGAACGGAATGTAGACGTCGATCTCGCCGGCAGGATATCTGAAGTTCGAGGGGAGGACGCCGATCACCAGATAGGGTGTGCCGCCTAACGTCAAATACGAGTTGACTACGTCAGCTGAGCCACCGAACTGTCTCTCAAAAAAGCTACTGGTCAGGAGTACTACTTTATCGGGTCCCCCACGAACCATTTCGTCTTCGCGCGGGAGGCGGCCTCGCGCGGCCTGAATACCTAAAGTGCTGAAGAATCCAGGGGTGTAGAAAACAGTCGAGAGACGCTGTGGATCGCCGATTCCGGTGAGGTCCACACCACTACCGCCTGATGCGTACCAATATCCGCCAAGGTCCAGGACCTCACGGCGCTGCTCGCGCCAGTCATCTAGGTCAACCGCAGAGACTCCTCCCTGGAGGATGTCGCTGGTGACACTCGAAGACCAGACCTGAATCAGTTCCTCCGGCCTGGGAAAGGGAAGGGGACGAAAGAGTACCCCGTTGACCACCGAGAAGATGGCTGTGTTGGCTCCGATGCCTAACGCGAGCGTGAGCACTGCCACGAGAGTAAAACCCGGCGCCCGTCGCAGTTTGCGCAGTGCATAGACGATATCCTGCCTGAGTTCACCCATGATCTCCTTTCTCCTGTAGGTTCCTGCTGCGCGCCTGTCCATTTCGCTGATGGATCTTCTGGCTTCCACGAGATCGCCAAAGTCAGCGAGAGCCCGCTCTCGTGCCTCGCCTGGTGACATCCCTGCAGCGACGAGTGCATCGGTCCGTTCCCGGATGTGGAACTCGAGTTCTGTGTCTACATCGAGTCCGACTCTGTTTCGCGAGCCTCTGGGCAGAGCTACGAAACGGCGTATCATGCTCCCTCCAGCACCTGTATCACTGCGTCAGCGTAGCGTCGCCACGCGGACACTTCGTGCTTTAGCTGCTGCCGACCTCTAGTGGTAAGGCGATAGTAGCGCGCCTTCCTGTTGTTTTCAGATAGTCCCCACTCGGCGGACAGGAACCCCGCGTGCTCAAGGCGGTGTAGCGCCTTGTACAGAGGCGCGTCCTGTATCTCGAGCGTGCCGTCGGTCTTGTCCCTGATCCATCCGGAAATTGCGTACCCGTGCATCGGACCCCAAACGAGGGTGCGAAGGATCAGCACGTCGAGCGTTCCCCAAAGGAGGTCCATCGGTTGAGCAGGCATTCTTTACGAGTTGCTGAGAGGCTGAGGGATGAGACCACACCACCACCGCGACCCGCAGATAAGGATTCTTGACCCCACCTTTCCCATTACCGGGTAAGGGGAAGCATTGTTTCACTTTGACGGGAGCGCAAGAGAGGAGATCGTCCGAGGAGTGGCGCCGGACTGGGGGCAGCCAGAAGAAAAAAGCAGTACACGCGAGACTACACGTGTACTGCTTTAGGATTGGCTCCGACGGCGCCCGGTGGCGCCGTTACACACTCTGTTGCGACTCAGCTCCTGCGACGGGGACCTCGCATCACCCAGCCCAGAATCACACCGGCAATTGCGCCGATACCCAGCGCAACGCCGAGTGTCTGAATGGGGTTACGGCGAGCTTCGAGGCGCACCTCATCGGCGAGGTCCTCGGCAGTGTGACGTCCCTTGCGAATCGCACGGCGCGCGGCGCGCACCTGGTCATCCATCGCTTCAGAGAGGCGCTCGCGAGTGCGAACGGCCCGCTCACCCATGGTCTCGCGCGATCGCTCACGCGCAACTCCAACATGGGTTTCGTTGTCGCTGTTCATGTCTGACATCCGTCTCTCCCGTAAATCGTGGCTCATTCTGGGGGCTCGAATGGCACCTTATACACCAGATCCTGCTGAAAGTTCCCCAAAACGAGCGTTAAAGCGTTGAACTGCCAGTCTACCGTAATAGGCAGGGACACGCAAACTCGGCGTGAACGCGCCTGGCTGCACTCATCACACACGCGCGCGCTCTCATCCGCGTGACGAGCACCGCCGCTCACATCTGCCGGACGCGTCTCGCCGCTCAATCTGCCTGACGAGCAGCGCAACGGGCTCGTCAAAACTCTTCCTGAGGGATCAGCGGCTTCTAAAGAGATAGCTGAACTTGAGAAAAACGGCGTCACGCTGGCGTCGCAGTCCATTGTCACCGCGAGCAAAGCGGAAGGCCTCGGGCTCCCTGAGGGTACTACCATATCCGGCGTAGATAACTGTGCCCGGTGAGGGCAGGTAGGAAAAGAGGATCTCAGGCCGGAACTCATTGATGCGTGTGGGACGTGCATTGACCGTCGAGAATCCACGCGCTCTTACGTACTCTCCTCCAACGAAGCGGAACAGGGGGTCGTTGGAGCGATCGGATTCGCGCAGATCATCGGCGTAGTCAGATGTGTACTGTCCCACGACGCGCACAAAGATCGACCGTGTGACCTGGTATTCAACGCGTACCCGCGGAATGCTCGTTTCTGCGACCGTCGAACCGTCGCTGAGCCTGTTGTATCCCTGCCAGTCATACGACGCAGTCACACGCAGCTGTTCGGTAGGTCTCCAGTTGAGTGCAATATCGATCCAGCCGATGTTGGCGGAGGTCCATTCGTAGAAGTTCTCGTCGCGCCCAAAGACAAGTTGTGTTGAGCCCGAGAACTGCCTGAAGCTCGGGGTTACCAGCGAGACCACGTAGTCGATATTGCCGAGTCTGGGCCGGCCCACAAAGGGCTCGTACGTAACGTTGTTTCCGTTACGTCGCTCCACAAAAACGTTGCTGTAAAGGTCGTCGTCGTATCCAAAAGTCTCGACCAGGAAGGAGGCGCCAAGTGCCCAGCCGCCTTTGAGGAGGAAGTTGTTGTTCAGGTGCAGCTTCTTCTCGATCATGTCGTCGCCGTGCACAAAGCGCTGGTAGTCCCACGCGCCATCCACCGCCACGTCAAAAGAAGCTCGTTCGAGGAGCGCCCCCGGCTTTCCATAAACAGTCAAACCCTGCACCAGCCGCGCCGATGCAATGGCGGGCCGGTTAATGAATCCACTCTGAGCCTGAAAATCCTCGTCCAGGATATTGAGGCGCCAGTTCATGGCAAGGGTGCGCCCAGCACGTCTCAGCGCCAGCGTGTACAACCCACCGTTCACGGCGTCCTGCCCCGGCGCGGTGGTACGGCTCCCTGCAACCTGCATTTGGGCACTATAGATATTGTTCCAGACGACGCGCGCGTCAGCTCCCAGTACCCTGTTGCTGAAGTCTCCGTCGGTGCGATCGGTGTACACGAGTCCAGCGCGAGATGATGCGCCGAGGTTGCGCTGCACGTATCCGATGTTGTAGATGGGGCGCTGCTCTCCGTCGAACGAGAGCAGCTTATCGTCCACAGCTGAGAGAAACGCGAACGTCGTTCCGCCGCGCTTGCCCGTCACCTTGGCTGCTACCAGTGGGTCAGCGATACGCCGCGTGTATATCAGGTTGCCCGGCGCTCCAAACTGCTCAATGCCTTCGAGGAAAAAGGGACGCCGCTCGGCAAAGAAGAGTGCACGGCGCGGATCGTTCACGATCTGCCCGGCGTCCGACTCCACTTCGGCGAAGTCTGGGTTGATGGTGCCGTTGAGAGTCCAGTTGTTGCTGATTCCCCAGCGCACGTTTGCGCCAAAGTCTGCATCGCGGGTGTACTCATAGCCATCGGGTGCACTCTGAGCTCCCACCGATCGTGCTGTAACCACTGGGTTGACGTCGAGCACGAGGCCACGATTCAGGCCGCTCATTTCCTCAAGCTGACCAAACTGGCGGATGAATGACGCCGCCGCGCGACGGGATGGCGTCCATGTGTATTCATAGCCGCCACGGCTCTGCACCTTGCGGAGAACGTTGATACCCCAAACCTGGGTAGCAGCTGACTGATAGCGCAGGCTCTTGAAGGGGATCCGAAACTCGACTTCGTAGCCGAACTCCGTAAGCCTTCCCTTTGACTCAAAGACGTAGTCGGGTGAGATGTCCGTGGGTTCGCGCCCGACCGTGAGCGAACTAAAACCTCCGCCGCTGCTGGCGCCGCGCTCCACGACGATTCCGTCGCCCTGAATGCCGAGAGGATTGGACGCAAAGACCACTGCTTCGCGACCGTCGTTGAAGGTGCCGAGGAATACCCCCACGTAGTCGTCGCTGTAGATCTTATCGCGGTCGGCCAGTGTTGCGTTCACGGTGCCCGGCTGCGCATAGGCCCGGATCCCAAAGTGGATGGCCGATGCCGAGTACCAGACAAAGACCTCCGTCGAGTCGTCGGCTGCCACACCGTCTGTGGGTGCATAACGGGAAAACCCGGTGAGGACCGCCGCCTGGCTCCAAACACTTTCGTTCAGGTGACCGTCTATGCGTACCTCGGCTTCGATCCTCGGAGGCTTGACGTTGATATCTCCATTGCGACCGTGGTGAACAGGTCCATTGGTTCCAGCGACGATGTTGATCAGGGCAAAGAGGGTCAGCATCAGCTATTGGATGTCGGCCAAGCCGTTGGTTCGGAGGGGGGTAGCAGCGTTACGCTCTCGCGGCTCATAAGGTAGTTCGATAACCGAAGTGGAACCCATCGGTGTGACGAGCCGTAAGGACCACGTGTTGGGGAGGGGAGGAAAGAAGTGGGCGCACGGGCGCCTTGCCTTTAACAGCAACGGCTCAGGCCCCGGGTGACGTTGATTGCGGGTGGTGCGGGAAGTCGATACTTGACGCCAGGGCCTCCGGATCGTCAATAATGACAAGGGGATAGCAGATGGGAGTGTGGCGTAGTAACTTTAGCAAACGAATGAGAAAACGAACAAATCGAAGGACCGGGCGAGGTAGGGGTGGTTCCCGTGAGTCAATTGCCACGAGATTTT
This sequence comes from uncultured Gemmatimonadaceae bacterium, assembly GCA_964649855.1. Lineage (GTDB taxonomy): Bacteria > Gemmatimonadota > Gemmatimonadetes > Gemmatimonadales > Gemmatimonadaceae > CAZYTS01. The sequence continues at coordinate 12,254 of CAZYTS010000017.1, read as the reverse complement.
CCTCAGTCCCGACGGGACGTGTGGCGTATACAGAAACGCGGCGGTGGCTGTTGGACAAACACGGCCCCGTATGTGCCTACTGCGGGCTCCGGCACTCAGCCAACTCGATCACACTGGACCACGTAACACCGCGTAAGGGCCAAACGGCCTACGACCGGCGCGACAATCTGGTATTGGCGTGCAAGCGCTGCAACGCCGCCAAGGCCGACAAGCCATTTCTGGCCTACCTCCTGGAGCAGCGGACGCGTGCAGTCAACCTGCTCAGTTATGGGGTGCATTTAAGCGAGGGAATCCTCCAGATCGTGCGACCGATTGCAGCGGAATACGCGCACCTGGTCGTCCATCCCGTTAGGCGCCAGCGAGTCGTCTACGGACAGGACTACGGTCCGGAAGACTCGCCCTATCTGGACTCCCCCTACAGAGCGAGTGCCTGATAAAGAAGAACGCGCGCTCCCAGGAGCGCGCGTCGATCTTTAGGTGCTGCGGAGTGAGCTGCGCCTTACGCGCATGGGCTACGGAACGATCGGCCTGAAGGGACCGAGTTGCGGGTCAACTACCTTTTTGTCGCCCACAATAGCGATTGATAGCTTCTGTGGGTCGAGGTAGGTACGCGCGACGTTCTGGACCTGCTCCGGCGTTACCGCCATGATGTTCTTTACGTAGTTCTGCAGGTAGTTGGCGGGCAATCCGTGCAGGTCCGTGAACTGGAGCTGAGAAATTACGCCACTCCTGGAACTGTTCTGAATCGCAAAGACTCCTGCGATGTTGTTTTTGATTCCTGTGAGTTCTGAATCGGGCGGTGCTTCGTTACGAAGTTTTTCCATTTCACCGATGATTTCTTTGAGCGAAGCACCGGTGACGTTGGTTGTAACGTCAGCAACTTCAACCCATTGAGCGGACCCCTTTCTCGCCCAGACAAAAGAGAACGGCGAGTAGGTGTAGCCCTTATCTTCACGGATGTTGGTTGTAATGCGTGAGCCAAATGCTCCGCCGAGGAGAGCGTCCGTGACAGTCAGAGCAATCCAGTCAGTAGCCGACGGGTCGGAAACGGGTACTCCCATCCACATGGAGCTTTGAACGCTCTGTGGTCGGTCAATAACCTCCAGTTGCCGTCGCGCCACTGGTTGAGGGGGATTGACCGTGGGTGGTGAACCTGCCGGCCAGTCACGGAACGCTTCGCGTGCAGCGCGTTCGATCGCCCGTGCGTCATAGATGCCGCTTACGTAGATGTGTGCTCGAGCAGCGGAGAAGTTGCGAGCGTGAAAGCCGCGCACTCGTTCGATTGTGATCGCCCTCAGTTCACTCTCCGACGGGTAGATGCGGGCAAAGGGGTGATTGCCATAGGTGATCTCGCGGAATTTTTTCTGGGCCAGAGTTCCCGGCTGTGCCAGGGCCATGGCGTTGTCGCGCGCGTGTTTGTCGAGGATGCGTCCGAGTGCAGCGTTGTCGAATTGAGGATTGCGAACCACGTCAGCTACGAGGGCGATAAAGTCTGGAGCAAAATCACTCAGCACCTGGCCGCCAATGGTCACGGCCTCAGCGCCAGATGATACGCTTAACCCGCCACCCATGTCGGCGGCTCGTGTTGAAATCTCGCTGGCGCCCAACGTTGTGGTGCCCTCGCGGAGCATGTCAGCTGTAACCGAAGCCAGCGAGACGTCGTTAGGCCCTTCGTCTATGGTTCCGGTGCGGATCTCCAGTTCGATTGCAGCTTTGGGAACGCGCCCATATGGCACGAGCGTGAGCTTCATTCCATTGGGCAGATCGATGGTTCGCCGCGCAGGCAGCCTGAAGTCGCGCGGCGTTCCCGGAGCAGGAGGGGTTTCTCTTGCTGTGCTGGTATCCTGGTTCTGCGAAACGCCTGCGACGGGTAGGCTAACAGCAAGCAGTAGCGTGCCAGCCAGCGCAGCAAATTCCTTTCTCGGCTTCATGGCTCAGTTTCCTCCACTTACAGTATTGTCTGCAGCGCCTGGAAGCACGGTGTATACAGTGCGGTTACCCCGGCGCAGATACTCCTTTGCCGTACTCTGGATAAGTTCTGGCGTCACTTTGGCGAACTCGCCTTCCAGCGAATTGAATCGTTCGGGGTCGTTGTCAAAGAGGGCAAACGAGGCCAGGAGATCCAGCTTTCCCAGTCCGGAGAACTCGTCCACGATATCGTAGAGCGATGAGCGCATCTTTATCTTGGCGCGAGCGAGCGTCGCCGAGTCAACGGGTGCGGTGGCCAGCGCGTCTATTTCACGGTCAATAACGCCAAGGAGCGAATCGGCGCTCACGTCCCGGTCGTGGAATACGCTAACGAGCCAGAGCATCGGCCCTTCGTAATTGAACATGTTGCCGAGGCCCCAGTTGATGCCGGTTGCCACATCACTCGAAAGGCCCGTGCGCTGTACCAGTGCGTCGTAAAGGCGCGAATCGCGCCCTTGACCCAGGATCTGGTCAATGAGGCCAAAGGCAAACCACTCCGGCGTCCAGCGCGGAGGAACGTGGTACCCAAGGCCAAGAGCAGGTCGGTTTGCCAGGGCGTCTGTACGTGAACCGCGGCGTTCTTCCTGCTGGCGCGGTTCGGATATGTCAGGCGGAGGCGGCAGTTCTACGCGCGGAATCGTGCCGAAATACTTCTCTATCCATTCCTTGGTTTGTGCCGGCTCAAAGTCGCCAACTACTGCAAGGACTGCGTTGTTTGGGGCGTAGTAGGTGCGGAAAAAAGCAGCAGCATCATCCAGTGTTGCTGCGTCCAGCTCCCTGAGTTCACCATAGAAATTGTGAGCGTTGTACCAGTTCTGGTTTGCCGTCATCGGCAGGTCGATCCACGGGAATGAGCCATATGGTTGGTTGAGAACGTTGACCCGAACCTCGTTCTTTACCACGTCCTTCTGATTCTGCAAGCTCACGGGATCGATAGCCAATCCTTTCATACGATCTGCTTCGGCCCAGAGAACGGTTTCGACTGTGTGAGACGGGACCAGCTGGAAATAGTTTGTAAAGTCAAAGCGCGTAGAACCGTTGAGCAATCCTCCATTTGACTCTACGAGCTTGATGAACTCCATTTTTCCAAGGTTTGCCGAGCCCTGGAACATCAAATGTTCAAAGAGGTGCGCAAATCCCGTGCGGTTGCGAGGTTCGTTACGAAAACCAACGTGATAGTAGACGCCGATGCCGGCAGTCGGTGCGGTGGTATCGCGAGACAACACCACTTTGAGACCATTGCCGAGCTGGTAGTATTCAACGGGGACGCTGAGAGACGCAGTCGCGGTGCCGGATGAAGAACCTGCCCCGGCACAAGCAACGAGAGTAGCGCCAAGGGATGCGACGGCGAGACTTTTCAGGTGGCGCAGCGTACTGGTGGTCATCGATTCTCCAGATAAGTGCCAAGTTACTGAATACGAGAAAATGACTAAGGCTGTGTCAGCGCGTTGGGATGGTGATGAACTGGTCGGTGATGCTGTTGAGGCGTTCGGGCTGTGACCGGGGGGCCGTCCAACGAGGCTCACGCCGTGATCTGTGTGCTTCCCGAGGTTGGCCGGCGGAACCAGCTAGCGCAACCACTTGCCCGGGGGCCTTACGCCTTAGATCGTTCCTTTCCGCCGCAATTCAGTCGAGTTAATGCGCCCGATTTCCCCTGCCCGCGAGTTCGAGGTTTCAGCGCTCGCTGCTCTCAACAATCGTTTCAATGCCGACGGCCTCACGCTACCCCGCTCGGAGGCCTTTGTAGAATCGCACCTCGATGACTATCTGGTCATTCGAGACGACGACGGACGCATTGCAGGCTGCGTCTGCATTGACGACTACTCGCCGTCGCTGGTAGAGCTTGTCTCACTGGCGGTGGACCCGGCACAGCAGCGCAAAGGACTGGGTACGCGCCTCATCGCGGCGGCGGTAGACCTCGCCCGCAAACGTGGCTATCCCGAGATGTTTGCCGTCTCGTTTGCCGATGACCTCTTTACTCGCTGTGGCTTTATTGCCCAGAACATCGAGCGCTATCCCGAAAAGAAAAAGCGCTACGACAAGATCTCAGCCGACGAGTGGACTGTGGGTCAGAAGCACTGCTTTTCGATAAAGCTCAAGTAGCTTCCTGCGGTCCAACCAGGCGCACTCTGGACTTTTCGAGCCTAACGCACTGGGGTTCGCCGTCGCTTTTCGAGATCCAAGACTTCGCCCGCAGCGAGGGTTGTGTAGGGTTTGTCGGCAACGGCTTCTTTGCCATTGTGAACAAAGAGGAGTCCGCGCCCTACCACTTCTGCGAGTTCACCACTCACGATGATCGCGGTGCCCTCGTCGAGACCAAGTCCCAGAAGGTAGGGGTAGCGGCGGACGACCTGTTGAAGGTCCAGCTGTCGGCTACGTGCAGAGACGTGTTGGTCCACAGCTACCCCTTTGATGAAGCCAAAGCCGTGTTCGTAGCCAGGGGCCATCATTATTGTATTGCCCTCGCGCGCGCCTCTCACCATGTACGACGCCTGAATCGAGGCGCCGGCGGAGGTACCGCCCACAACGCCTCCTCTCGCGAGCAGCCTATGGATCTCGCGTTCGGTTCGCGTGCCGGCATAGGAATCCACCAACCTCCATTGTCGGCCACCCGGAAACCAGACGCCGCGCGCCGTGATGAGTGGCGCCACAAACGAATCGCTTTCGGCAATTTGTCTATCGCGCGTGTGGCGAACTATCAGGTTGGTCGCTCCCATGCGCCTGAATTGCCCCAACCCACTCCAGTCAGGCGGATAGAGAGAGTCCTCACCTGCGGTCGGAATCACCACAATAGGAGCATCAGGCCCGCCAGCTAACTCTATAAAGCGGCCAATGATCTCTGGTCCAAGTTGTCCTCCGCCCGCAATAACCAGATGTCCAGTAACAGGCTCGAAGCGATCTACGACCGAATTTGTCGCTGCCTGCGGTGGCGCGCAGGCTACAAGCAGGAGCGAAAGCGCCGCTACAAGGTGATTGCGAATCCTCATACTGGTGTCTGAAGTTGGAACTGCGTTTTTAGATCTGCCTGTCCAAAACGATAACGGGAGGTGGAATCTGTTCCACCTCCCGCTAGAACGCACCTCTCCCCCGGAGGGAGAGGGCAGAGCCGCTCAGTATTTGGCGCCTCTGGCCCTAGCCGCGCTCGGAACGATGCAGCTTAGTGGGCGCCGGCGCCGTGACCGGCGTGTGGGCTACATGCCTTCTCCACAGATTCGAACTTGTCGTGGATGGCAGTGATGGCCGTCTTGAGTTCGGCATCGCTTGCCTCGGCCAGGACCTGGTTGGCGAGAGCAAGGACGTCGGTCGAGATCACACTTACCGAAGTCCGGACCGATTCCGTATTGCAGGCCTTGGGCGGAGTCGTTGCGGTCCAACTACGCGCTGCGGCCGAAAGATCGTTGGCCGATTTGCGAAGCGGCTTTAAGTCGCCGCTGCGCTCGACGGGGTGATAGGTGGCCGCGAGAAGTTTGTGGAATGCGTCCATTTCCTTCCAGCCACTGGACATCATGTGGTGTTCTTCCTGCGGCTTGGCCTTTTCAGCGCTTTGCGCCTGGAGCGGACCCGCAGCGAAAAGGGCAATAGCCGCTACTGATACGAGCTTCATTGTTTGTCTGATTGGGGTTGATCGGTGGTAAATCTACCATGCGCGGGTCGCGCAATGGATGTAGGGTTCGGCGTGTCGTCGTGCAGAATGCGAAGTCCTGGAGTCTCCATGTCGTCGAACTGACCGCTTCTTCCAGCCCAGGCAAACGCAACGACCGCCACGAGTACCAGGAGGAGTGCCAGCGGAACGACCAGGTAGATGACGCTCATTTTAATGTGCTGAAAGTACGGCTAAACCAGGCGCCAGCTACTACGGTGAGCGAGCTGGCTGGCATCATGACTGCTGCAACAAGCGGGCTGATGAGACCGGACATTGCCAAGCCGACACCGAGCACGTTGTACGCCAGTGAGAAGCCGATGTTGCGCCGAATGACGCCCATGGTGCGCCTCGACCCCTCCACGAGATCGACAAGTGGGTCCAAACCCTGGCGTGTGAAAAAGACGTCTGCTGTTGCAAGCGCGGCCTCGGCGCCACCGTGAACGGCTATCCCAACGGAAGCCGCAGCCATCGCGGCAGCATCGTTAACCCCGTCACCCGCCATTACTACCGTTCCACCGGCCGACGCGCGTTGCACCGTCTGGAGTTTGTCTTCGGGAGAGGCGTCGCCAACAACGTCGTCAAGAGCGATGCCAACCCGAGACGCTACCTCCAAAGCCACACCCGTTCTGTCGCCTGAGAGTATCGTTGGATGCCAACCACGGCGTCTCAGCTGCGCGATCGCATTGGGAGCCTCATCTCGAACGCGGTCGCCAATGCCTGCGACTGCCGCAAGAACCCCGTCGACGGCCACGTGAACAGGTGTCAAGTCGTTACTGACGTCGGTTGACGGAACGCTCGATTCGGTGGTGTGAGCGGCCACAAACGATGGAGAACCAACGACCACGCAGCGCCCATCTACCGTTGCAATGATTCCGGAACCATGCGTGTGAGTAGCATTGGAGGCTTGGGTGAACGCGACCTGTGGCCAAGCCGTCTGGAAGGCTCTTGCGATGGGGTGAACGGATCCGTCTTCGGCGCCGAGGACGAGGGGACGGACCCAGTCAGGACCTTCCCAGCTAACCAACTCGCCATGACCGCGTGTGAGGGTACCGGTTTTGTCGAGAAAGAGGCGCCCCGACGTTGAGAGCAACTGCAGCACATCCCCACCTCTCACAAATATTCCTTGCCGTGCAGCTCTGCCTAACGCCACTGTGACGGTGAGTGGTGTGGCCATGGCCAGTGCACAGGGACAGGTGACTATCAGGAGTGCAATGGCGTTATCAAGGGCGCCACCGGGATCGATGCGACGTCCGATGAGCCACGTGACGACGGCAAGAATGAAGGTCACTCCGACAAAGACGCCAGCCATCCTATTGGCAATGAGCACTACGGGGGCCCGGCGTTCGGTCGTCTCCTGCACCTGACGCATCAGCTCTGCTACGCGGGTTTCTTCGCCCGCTTTCGTTACCTTAACGCGAACAGCAGCAGTCAGATTTATGGTACCCGCGTGCACCGCGTCTCCGGCCGCTATGGAAACGTGGTTGGATTCACCCGTCAGCCACGATCGATTGACCGCAGAGTTTCCCAAGGCTACTCCGTCAGCGGGAAAGGTATCGCCAGGCCTTACCTCAACCACCATTCCCGGAAGGAGGGCGCCGACGGGAACTTCGCGAGACTCCGCTCCTTCATCGACCAGGCGTGCGCTGCGAGGAGTCAGTGCAGAAAGGAGTTCGGACGCATCCGTGGCAGCTCGTTGCCATTTCTGTTGGAGATATCGGCCGACAAGCAGGAGAAAGACCAGTACGGCAATACCATCGAGATAGACCGGGCCTTGGCCTGAAACCGTGTTGAGAGCACCTCTCAGGAATCCGGCGGCCAGAGCTATGGCAATCGGAAGGTCGAGGTGGAGGGTTCGCGTTCTGATCGCGGCCCACGCGCCCCTAAAGAAAACGTTTCCTGGCCAGACAAGTGCTGGCACAACCAGTCCTAAAGAGAGCCAGCGAAAGAAACGCTCATACTCTGCTTCGAGACCGGGCCCAAGTGCCCCAGAGTACATCGCCAGCGCTGCAAGCATAACGTTGGCCGCTATGGCACCCGAAACGCCTACCCGCACAAGTGCCGATCGCTCGTTCTTGCGAGCCACTTGTTCACGAGTTCCGGCTCGGTAGGCGTGTGGCGTATAGCCTAACGAATCCAGCGTACGCGCAACAGAAGAGAGGGGGAGCGCTCTTCGATCCCACTCCAGCGTTACCAACGATCTCCCGACGTCCAGAACGGCGCTCACAACTCCATTGAGCAGAAGCGGTACCCGCTCCACGAGCCAGACGCACGAAGCGCAGTGGATGCCCTCGATAATAAGCTCCACCCTGGATAGCCCACCCCCCACTTCACTAACGTGTAGTTCTTCAAAGGCGGGATGGTCGAACTCCTCAAAGGATCTGCCTGACGAGGTCACTGCGTGTTTGCGTCGCTCGCTCAGCCCGTAGTACGCGTCGAGTTGTTTGTCATGGAGTAGCGCGTAGGCCACGCTACAGCCCGAGCAGCAGAACTGCGGATCCTCACTGGGTTGTGAACTCAGGACCTCCAGGCCGCAATGGGCGCACAGTACCTGCTGATCCCAATCGAGGGCGATCATTTGGGCGACGTTAGTGTGCGACATGGTTCCCGGGAACTACCGACTTTGCAGACGCTCCATTAACCGCGTGTTGCACTGCGCCTGGGCGCAGCTTTCCCGCTATGCTCATAAGCCCGATGAGCATCACTGCCACCGCGGTGAGAACCGGAAGTCGTTGCCGCAGAGGTCCGGCAACCTTTCGAACCGTCATTCCCACCATGACCATGGCCGGTATGGTTCCGAGCCAGAAGAGGAACATCACCAACCACGCACGCCAAAGGCTTCCGGTGCCCGCCGCTGCTGCAACAAATGCGTAGAGCCAGCCACAGGGAAGGAGCGTCGTAATGAGTCCAGTTGCGAGTGCACGTGGCACAACGGGCCAGCGTCTGGCGCGGGCCAGCAATGCGACACTCAACCCGGCAGACGTTTTCGCCGGAACCGCCTTGCGTCCCCTTGTCGACTTCACCAGTGCCGCTGCTCCCCACGCAACCATGAGGATGCCGGATAGAACTGCAGCGGCGTAGGAGATCCCCACGAGTGTTCCTGCTTTGTTGGCGCCAACGCCAAGGAGCGCGGCCAACGCGCCGAGTGCGAGGTATGACGCCAGGCGACCCAGATTGTATGCTGCGTGCGCGATCGGCGTTACACGCGACTCGGCGGCATAGAAGCAGACGAAGCCGCCGCACATGCCCGCGCAGTGCACGCTCCCGAGAAGGCTGGCTGCAAAGATCGCAAGAGCGGCGCTCATTCCTGGCTCGATTGGGCGTCTACGCGAACTGTTCGTACAAACCGATCCGGCCCTTTGGTTGCAGTAATGATTACATCCCACAATCCGGCTTTGTCGGCGTTAATGTCTGCCCAATAAGTGCCGGGGCTCTCTTCTGAGAGAGTTGCGCTCAGGCGCACGGCGGCTCGCGCGTTGTGAAAGACCACTGCGTCGACCTTGGCCAGATCAACCGGCTCACCAATGGAATCGGTGATCACAACCTCGATGCGCCCGCTGGTTGCTTCCGCGCCAAGTTCGACGCGCGCGTCGACGTTCCATCCTAACGACAAGTTGTGTTCTTCCTGAGCCATGGCGTCGTCCCACGCCAAAGCCTTCTGGTAGTAGTCAGGCTCGATTGCAAAGGATTTGTCGCTTTTGGCGACGAGCATGAAGACGATGTTGCTACCTGCGCTCACAAGCAGCACTAGCGCAATGGCAAGAGGCCAGGCCCATCCTTTACGGCCGCCGGAAGATGAGGTCTTCATTGTGGTACCTGCGCAGGAGCGGTTGGACCGAGCAGGTCGTAGTCGAACGTCGCCTTGTAGCTCGCTCCGTCGTCGATCACAAGTTGAATGCTGTGTCGGCCAAACTCGAAGCCGCTCGCCGGAAGCACTACGAAGAGACTGGTTGTCTCGGTTTTGCCCTTCTGGACGCTCAGAGGGTTGACCGGGATGATGACGTCAGCACCGTCGGCGCCGTTGACGGTAAGTCGATAGTCTCTGTCAGAACTCGTGCGATTTGCAATTCGAACTCGAACCTGGTTGGATACTCGACCGTCGTTCTCGACTCTAAAGGGAGCATCGGTGGAGCGGAGGATCGTAACGTCAGCTGCAGCGCGGTTGTTGAGCTGAAAGACGAATGCGCCGAGCATTGCCAGGAGCGCAACGGGATAGATGATGGTGCGCGGGCGCATCACGTGGCGACCGCGACCCGACAGCAGCTCGCGCGAGGTATAGCGAATCAGCCCCCGAGGTCGATCCACCGAGTCCATGATGGCGTCACAGGCGTCGATGCACTGCGTGCAATGGATGCACTCCATCTGAAGGCCATCGCGAATATCGATGCCCGTGGGGCAGGTGGTCACGCATGCGCTGCAATCGATGCAGTCACCCTTTCCTTCTACCTGGCTTCGGCTCTTGTGACGGGGTTCGCCGCGATTGTAGTCGTACGCTACAACGAGTGAGCTGCGATCCAGAAGAACGGACTGCCAGCGGCCATACGGACAGGCGATGGTACACGTTTGTTCGCGGAAGTATGAGAAGTCGAGAAAGACGAGCGCCGTTGTTACCGCCATAACGGCAAAAGACGAAGGATGCTCGGCGGGCGATCTCGTGACCCATGTCTGAAGTGCTTCGACGCCGACAAAGTAGGCGAGGAAGGTGTGCGCCAGGATCAGAGAGATGACAAGGTAGACGCCATGCTTGAGCAAGCGACGCGGATGGAACAAGCGACCGGATTTATCGATCAGGAGTGAGCCGCTTCGCCCACCCTCAAAGAGGCGCTCGATCGGCCGGTAGAGAAACTCCATCCAGACCGTTTGTGGACAGGCCCAGCCACACCACACCCGCCCGAAGAGCGCAGTGAAGGTGAACACTGCGAGTATCAGGGTACCGAGCAGGAGCATGAACAGCAGTGTGTCTGTAGGGAGGAAGGTGTAGCCGAAAAGGGTAAACTCCCTCCTTGGTGCATCGAGCAGGATGAGCGGCTTGCCGTTCATGTCGATGTGGGGAATCGACAGGTATAGGAGCATGAGCACCCAAGCTACGATCCGTCTCCTTTGGTACCACTTGCCGTGCGAGGGACGTGGGCGCAACCAGCGGCGCGATCCGTCCTCGTTCATGGTTGGAAGGATGCGGCCGGCGGGACGTGGGGGAGCTGCAGCTGTCACGCTTTAGTACTCCCTGGGATGCGGCAACAGTGCAACGTCATGGGTCCATGGGCTGGCCTTCGGGAGCCTTGGCGCCAGCAGGGTTAGTGCCTTTGAGCGACGCCACAAAAACCGTGACCGCGTCGATCTGGTCCGGTTTAAGAAGCTTGCCCCACGGTGGCATTCCTTTGGCCAGGACACCCTCAACGATCGTTAGGTGAATTGCATCCAGAGCGCCGCCATGAATCCAGGCGTTATCGGTCAGATTGGGGCCGATCATTCCTCCTCCGTCCGCCTTATGACACGAGGCACAGTTGGTAACGAATACCTCTTGCCCTGTCTTGAGCACCGCCTGGTCGTTCAGGAGCGCAGCGAGTTCAGCGGCGCTCTTGCCAACTTCGGGCTGAGGATGAGCCGCACGAAACGCGGCCATGTCGGCCTCGTAGTCCGCGATAAAGCCAGCTCCTGACCCGACTCCGATGTTGAGTGCGTAGAGAATAGAAAAGACAATCGTCGCACCAAAGAGGTAAACCCACCATCGCGGAAGCGGATTGTCATACTCCTGGATGCCGTCGTAGCTGTGTTCAATGAGACGATCCTGATCTTGCGCGGGTGTCATGGTTCTGACTCTTCGTTGTTAGGGATCGCGGTGTAGTCATCGTCAAGGGGAAGCATTCGGGCACGCGCGTGTATGCTTGAGTTGCGCGGTGAAAAAGTGCGCCAGAGGATCAACGCAAAAGCAATCAGAAAGATCACCAGCGCGACCTGAGCATAGACGTCCAGATTGGCGCCGCTCATTAGCGATGTGAGGCTCATTGTGATCCACCCGATGCTGCCGCGTTAGACACCGACTGCTGCGAAGGCAACGTCTGAATGTCCTTGCCAAGTCGTTGCATGTAGGCGATCAGCGCAACGACTTCCTTTTCTGCAAGCCCGCGCGGTCCGCCGCTCGACTCGAGGTCGGTTGCTATTACCTGAGCCTGTGAACGCGCCTCCTCTGCTGCGTTCACTACAGATTCGCCGTAGGGCACACCCAGCAACGCCATTACGTCTACTCGCTTCTGGATCGATCCGAAATCGATTGTGTTCCTGGCGAGGTGCGGGTACGCCGGCATGATCGAGCGCGGATTGATTTCGCGCGGATCCTCAAAGTGCCTCAGGTGCCAGAGATTGCTCTTGAGCCCGCCCTCACGTGCCAAGTCTGGTCCGATGCGTCTTGATCCCCAAAGAAACGGATGCTCGTAGACAGATTCTCCCGGCTTGGAATACTCTCCGTAGCGCTCCGTCTCAAAGCGAAGGGGCCGGATCATCTGTGAGTGACAGCCCACACAGCCTTCGCGTATGTAGACGTCCCGCCCCGCAAGTTCCAGAGGTGTGTATGGTTTGACCGACGCTATCGTCGGCACATTTGACCTGATGAGGAAGGTGGGCAGTATTTCAAAGAGCGATGCGACAA
>CAZYTS010000016.1:0-32136 GCA_964649855.1 uncultured Gemmatimonadaceae bacterium | reverse complement strand
ACGAAGTAAGATCCAGGAGGTACGCGCTCCTGAGTAGAGGGAGGGTCGAACATAAAACCGCCGCTCCAGATCACCTCGAACTCATGGTTTCCACCCAAAGCAATGGTAAGTACGGAGGGTACGGGGAGGCACTCGGGCCTCCCATCGCGGGGCGCGACGACGTTCCCGCTGACGTTTCGGATGGTTACGTAGACCTGGCAGGTCCCCGGAAAATCGAGGCGAACAGTCCGATCCAGGTTGTTCCTTACGACGGCCTTTATGGTGTCCTTTTCACCGGGTGCCAGCGTAAGCGAGGATAGCTGGAGCGAGACGCTCACCGGATCCTCGCCAATTTCCGGGATCGTCGGCTCCTGAGCACACGAAACGAGTGTGGCTGCGAGCAGCGCTGGACGTATGAGACGGCGCATCTCCAACAATCTAGTGTTTAGCCGCAATTCGGGAGTGCATCAGGACACAACCTGTATTCTGTAAGGGATTGCGTTGGGACCGATTGGGCCGCAGAATCGCAGCAACCTCATCATATCCCTCGAGTATGAAACTTGTTCGTTTGACTGCTGCCGCTGTTGGGGTCCTTTTGGTGTCATCGCCATCCGAGGCCCAAGGTAGGTTTCCTCCGGATTCGCTGGTGAATTTGCAGGTGATTCCGAAGAACACACCCGTGAGGGAAGTAATCGCGATGATGCGAGATTTCACCTTTGCGACTGGTTTGCGCTGCACCCACTGCCACGTTGGCGAGGAGAATCGGCCTCTGAGCACCTACGATTTCCGGTCGGACGAGAAGCCGACCAAGAGAATCGCCAGAGTGATGTTGCAGATGGTGAACGAGATTAACGGGGAGCACCTGAGTAAGCTGCCTTCACGGAGTTCAGCTGCTCTACGGGTGCGGTGTGAAACGTGTCATCGCGGGGTGGCTCGCCCAGAGCCGATAGAGGCCGTGGTCGCCAATGCGCTTTCAGCGGGGGGTCCAGATTCAGCGGTCCGGGCGTATCGCGCGTTGCTGACAGAGTATCAGGAACGCGGTTCGTACGATTTTACGGACTCGCCACTTTCGGAACTTGCGCGGCAGTTGGCTGGAAGGCGCCAATTTGATGAGGCTCTGGTGCTGCTACAGCTGAACGAGGACACTCACCCCACGTCGGCCGACGTGCCATTCATGCGTGGTGAAGTGCTCCTTGCCAAGGGCGACACCTCTGCGGCAGTTGCGGCTTACCGTGTGGCGCAGCAGAGGAATCCGCAGGGGCCGGCGCGTTTCAGGCTGCGGGACCTGGAAGTCCGCTAGCATTCGAATTACTGGAGAAGAGAAATGTGGAATCGAGTATCAGTCCGGGGTTGGGTCAAAATGGTTGTTGCTGCGGCTGTAGCCGCCGCTGCTGCGCCGCTCGAAGCACAGGTGAGCGGTCTCTCGGGAACGCTAATAGTGACAAACAAGTCTCCTTCTACTGTGACTATTATCGACGTCGCTACGGGCAAGGCCCTCGCGACACTCCCTACAGGACAGGGTCCGCACGAAGTGGTCGTGTCCAGTGACGGCCAGACTGCCGTTGTAACTGACTACGGCGCTCAAACCGGCGGCAGTAGCCTAACTGTCGTTGACGTAAAGAACCGCGCCATCGCGCGGACCATTGATCTTGGCGAATATCGCCGGCCGCATGGAGTCGTCTTTCTGCCCGGTGATTCACTTGTGGCCGTTACGTCAGAATCGAGCCGACACGTCGTGGTCGTGCATGTAACAGCAGGTGCTGTGCGCAAGGCAGTGCCCACTCAGCACAACGGATCGCACATGGTGGGAGTGACCGCAGACGGTACGAAAGGCTATACCGGTGATATCGGTAGCAACACGGTGTCTGAGCTGAACCTGGTGAACGGCACCTATGTCCGTAGCTGGGACGTTCCAACTCAACCGGAGGCCATCAACGTTACTCCAGACGGCTCTGAAGTCTGGGTTGGCAGCAACGCCACAGGCAGAGTAAGTGTAGTCAAAACGGCAAGTGGTACTGTGACGACCGCCGCCGAAGGATTCGGCTGGCCCTATCGCGTGTACTTTACTCCCGACGTTTCAACCGTGCTGCTCCCTGATCTGAGGCGTGAGGAGCTACGCTTTGTTGACCGGCAGAGCCACAAGGAGCTTGCGCGTCTCTCCTTTACGGGCGGTGCTCCGCAGGGCATCACCATGACTCCAGACGGTCGCTACATCCTGCAGTCGCTGAGCCAGCAGGGGAGAGTCGCGATAATAGATTTCGCGTCGCGCAAAGTCGTGGGCTACATACAGTCGGGCGACACTCCAGATGGAATAGCGTACACGACGCAGGTAAGTTCGCGCTGAAGATCCGCAGCCAAGTAAAAACGCGTCGCACTTTGCGACGCGTTTTCTGTCTGCAGCATCCAACTCAGCTGCACACTACATCAGCGACTCCAGGGTGGTACGATGTTGTTGCTGCGAGCATATGCGATTGCCTGGCCAAGGTGCTCATGGACATGCGTGACTTCCATGATCCAGGCCTGCTGAGCCGTGAAGTCCTGACCAAAGATCTTGATCGTTTTGGCCATATCGGCTGCAGTCGCGGTTCCAAGAGCCTTTTTGACGTGAGCAAAGGATTGTTCGAGTGCTGCGATCACACCATCACGATCCAGCTTGCGTTGTTCAAAGGCGACTGCAGTGTTGTAGTCACTGCCTTTAATACCAGTTGCGGCAGGAGCAGGCACGCCGATGGCAGCGGGAATCAGATAGTTGTCGGCAGCAACATGCCTGAAGAGCTCAGAAACTGAGCGTACACCCTGTCCTGGACGCCAGTCGTATTTGTCTGCCGGAATCGCCTTGGCAAGGCCAACAAGCTTTGACTCAGCGTCGCCAAGATCTCTCAAAAGGTCGGCAGCCAAAGCACTGCCAGACTGAGCGGCCGCCTGCGCAGCAACAACAAACGATAGCGCACAGACGAGCGTTCTAAGGGCCAGGCGCATAACTCCTCCAGTTCTGTGTAGTTAAGGAACGATCGGGCCCGCAATCTAAGCATTCAGGGGCGCGCCCGCTCAGGGTCAGCTCAACGATGCCAGGGTTCGCTCCAGCACAGGAAGGTCAACAGGCTTTACAATGTGCGCATTGAACCCGGCTTCATCCGTCTTGCGCCTGTCATCGTCCTGTCCCCAACCCGTGAGTGCAATAACCACCGTTTTCTCGCTCCACGGCTCCTGGCGGATGCGACGGCAGGCGTCGTAGCCGTTGAGTTTGGGCATCCCGAGGTCCAGGAGGACTACATCCGGTTTGAGTCGGTTCGCGACTTCAATCGCCTGGAGTCCGTCGTGCGCCACATCGACATGATTCCCGTTCAGTTCCAGGAGCGTGGCTAGTGTTGAGGCCGAGTCGACGTTGTCGTCGACAACAAGGATGCGACGTGAGACTCGGATCGCAGGTCCCAGGTGCGCATCTGGAGCCACAGCCGCCAAACCCGCCGCCCCCATGGCCGGCAATCGTACAACGAATTCCGCACCATGCCCCTGTCCCTCGCTGTGCGCAGAAACTGAGCCGCCGTGCATCCTCACGAGCCCCTGAACCAGCGAAAGCCCAATTCCCAATCCGCCCTGCGAGCGCTCGAGCGCCGACTGAACCTGCGAGAACTTTTCAAAAACCCTGGGGACGTGTTCGGCAGGAATCCCAATTCCGTTGTCCTTTACCCGCACTTCGATCCATTCGCTCAGGTGTGCTGCAGTAACGACTATACGCCCCTTGCGATCCGTGTACTTGAAGGCGTTGGTGAGCAGGTTGTCAAAGATCTGCGTGAGTCTTACGGCGTCGCCTTCGAGCCATAGCGCCTCGTTAGGCAATGATACAAAAACCTGGTGCTCTGACGCGTCGGCGAGAGATTGCGTTGTGTTGAGGGCCTGATTCAACACGGTCCTCAGATCAACTCGCTCCCTGCGCAGGTCGAGCTTGTCAGCGGTGATGCGGCTGACATCCAGCAGGTCGTCTATGAGCCGGACCATCTGGTCGACCTGCCGTTCTATTACGTCACGCGCAACGGACACACGGGAATCCGAGGACGCAACGTGCCGCAGTACTTCGGCGGCGTTTCGAATTGGAGCGAGCGGATTGCGCAGTTCGTGTGCGAGAATGGCTAGGAACTCATCTTTGCGGCGGTCTGCCTCTCGCAGCGCTGCTTCTGCACGCTCGCGTTTGGTAACATCTACTATGGCTCCAACGAGTCGCGGTGTGTGTCCTGGAATGCGCACTACCTGGCCAACCTCATCAACATGAATCCAGTCACCAGAGCCATGTAGCACACGATAGCGCAACCGGTAGTTCGTACCGGAATCCAGAAGGTCGTTTACCTCCGCCGTATGCCTCTCCACGTCGTCGGGATGGATTCTGCTCCTCCACCAAGCTGAAGTCAGTGGATATGATCCGGCGTCAAGTCCGGTGAGCCTTTCAAATCCGTGCACCAGTGCGCGAGCTTCGGGTTTGAGATCGATCTCGTAAACCATCGACGCGTTGGCATCAGCAGCGCGTCTGAAGCGCTCTTCTGCCTCGCGCACGCGCTCGTCTGCTCGCCGCCGTTCCGTCACGTCGATAATGGCAGCGACAAATCCCGTGACCGCGCCCGACTCATCCAACTCAGGTTCGTACGCGTAGCGCATCACCCGCGAGTCGCCGTCCTGGTCGGACTCCGCTTCGAACTCTACGCGCTGACCGCTGAGCGCCATCTCGATACGGGGCCTCAGCTGCGTAAAGGTTGTCGCGTCGAGTACCTCATCCATCCTCCGACCTACCAGATCGCGAGGGTGCAGATTGACGCGCTGAGCATATGGAAGGTTGACAAAGCGATATGTGAAATCGTGTGAACAGTGCGCCAGGAGTACCGGCGCCTGATCCGTTACGAGCTTGAGCTCGCGTTCGCGGTCCAGCGCAGCCGCTTCAGCGTGTCGTCGGTCGGCAATCTCACTCTTGAGTTGTCGACTCTGAGTTCTGGCCTGTTTGATCGACGTCTGATAGCTCCCGGCCAGCCAGCTTATCACGACTCCCGTTACCGCAATTCCCAGTATCGAGCTGAGCCACGTATCCGGCGGTAGGGGTTGGGGTAAGCCGGTAACCACTACGATCACAGCGAGCGTGGTCGCAAAAAGACCTGCTCGCAACCCTCCGATCCACGCTGCGATTACCACCGCAAGCAGCAAGGGCGGGAACGCCGCAGGCTGCCCGGTCTGTCCTGCCCAGAAATACCTGACAACCACAACCATGGCTGTGCCCACGATTGCAGCGATATATCCAAGACGACGACGGCGCGGAGACGTCTGCATGACGCCTAACGATTAAGGGTCGGCGGACGCAGCCACAGTCCGTGCTCCAAGATCAGAACCGCCGCAGCACGGGGCAAGAGTGCGACCTCAACCAGCGCCTTTGGGGTAGTGCGGGCGAGCAAGAAAAAGGCTGAGCTCGCATGACAGCCAATCGGGAAATTCCCTATAGCGGGATTCCGTGACGTCTCGTTAGGTATGCGGCGCTGGAACAGTCGTGCTTGCGCATGGTACGACTCACAAACCACACTATCGCGTCCAGGGAGGAAAGCATGGCCAAGCTTGACACAACGGCGTCGCGTGCGGTCAAACACGCCGGAATTGCCGCCGAAGAAGCATATGAAGCCGTCAAGAATGCAAAATCGGCGGCGCGCCAGGTCGGTAACAAGGCACGCAAGGTAGCGGGCCAGATGAAAGACAAGGTCACGGGCCGCACGGCTCGTAAGCGAAAGGCAGGGATCGCCGCAGCGGTCGTGGGAACAGCAGCAGCCGTTGCGGTTGGTGTGGGCCTACGCAAAGCAAAAAAGGCCAAAAAGTCACGCAAGCGCTGACGGATTCGCGGAGCGCGAAACAAACCCCCTGGTAGGCTCCGCAAACCCAGCTCGCACCACTTGTTGAGCGCCGCAGAGCCCGCGTGCGCTCCGACCCCAGCCCGCGCGGGCACTGCAACATCCCCCAGTCCGCGCGGCGGCCACCCCCAATGCACAACTCCGCACAGGGCGTATCTTCCCGGCAACTCACCTGCCTGGTCACGATCATGCGCGCGTTCCCAACCCTGAGCCCAACCCGTACGCCGATCTTTGCCCTGATCCTCGGCGTCCTCACGCTCATGCCGGCTACAGGCTCAAGCCAGGCGATAGATCTCTCACGTTACAGGCTTGTAGACCTCACTCACGCTTTTGGGCCTTCCACGCTCTACTGGCCCACGGCAACGTCGGGCTTTGAACTTGATAGCATTGCCTACGGCCAGACGCCAGGCGGTTACTTCTATTCATCGTTTGCTTACGGCGCTCCTGAACATGGTGGTACGCATCTCGACGCACCTATCCACTTTTCGGCCAATGGTCTCACCGCAGACCGGATCCCGCTGACACAGTTTATCGGTCCAGCGGTAGTTATCGATGTTACAACGAAGACGTCTTCTAACCCGGACTATCGGTTGACTCCGCAGGACATTGCCAGTTGGGAACGGGCCAACGGGACAATTCCAGCGGGAGCTATCGTCGTATTGAGGACCGGTTGGGAGAGTCGCTGGCCCGATCGCAAACAATACCTTGGGGATGACAAACCGGGCGACGCATCCAATCTGCATTTCCCGAGCTATGGTGCAGAAGCTGCGAGGCTGCTGGTGCGTGACCGGCGCGTAGCAGCACTCGGTGTCGACGTTGCGTCAATAGACTACGGGCCTTCCAGCGACTTCATCGTCCATCGGATTGCCGCTGAGTCCAACGTCATTGGTCTCGAAAATCTCACTAACGTTTCAGAGCTTCCGATCACTGGTGCAACGATCATCGCGCTTCCGATGAAGATCGCAGGAGGATCGGGCGGGCCTCTCAGGGCGATCGCTCTGGTGCCGCGCTAGCAGGCCTGCTAGTCGAGGGTGCTCAGAACTTGCTGGTAGCGCGCATCCAGTGCGTCGCTATCTACGCTGTGCAAGAGAAGCTTAGTCAGTTCCTTGTCCTCGTCCCTGAGTTCCAGCTTTCGAATGTGCGTTTCGAGCATGAGTTCGAGGGCGCGTTGTCTCACCTTGCGTGATGTGTCCAGGCCGGTGCCCCCTCCTTCAAGTATGCCGGCGTCTTCGTAAAGGAGTCGTGCATACAAGGCTATCTGCACCGGGTCAGAGATGAGGTCGGCGGCCGTGCGCGCATCGACCATGGTAGCCAGGGCTCCGCGCGGACCCAGCACCTGGCCGATAGCCTGAGCGATCTCCTGGCGCGCCGCCCCTACGTCGCCCTCATTCTTTCGCTTTAGGGCGCGGGCAATTGCGGCTGTTGCGGCCTCGATAAGGCGTAGTATGTAGTCTCGCTGGACTAGTGCCATTGGAGCTTAAGGATGGCGAGGAGAGCGAAGGTGATTCCGTGGGGCATTGAGTATACGTTCGCTGGTTGCACAAGGTTCAAATGACGGTCGTCCATCGACCCGGACTCTGGTGATACCAACGAGTGCAGTATCTTGATGACAACTCCCGTTCGAGCCGGATTTGCCTGAACTACCGGACATAGCTGTATACATCGAAGCGCTGGAACGCTTTGTCGCGGGACGAACGCTCGTAGCGATCCGTCTCTCAAGTCCGTTCGTGGTGAGGTCGGTATCTCCGCCAATGGAGTCGCTCGTCGCGCGCCGCGTCGTCGGCGTAGAGCGCCTCGGCAAGAGGATCGTCATCGAATTTGAAGATGACCACTTTCTCGTGATCCATCTCATGATCGCGGGACGCTTACGATGGCGAGCTCACGGGGCGCCGCCTCGCGGCAAAAACACACTCGCCGTTTTTGAGTTCGAGAACGGACTCCTCGTACTGACCGAAGCGGGTACTAAACGCCGGGCCTCACTTACTGCTGTAAGTGGCCGCGGCGATCTTGCAGCAATTAATCGTGGTGGCCTCGAAGTCCTGGAAGCTACGCGTGGGGAATTCGCACAGCGGCTGAAGCAGGAAAACCACACACTAAAACGATCCCTAACCGATCCAAGACTCTTTAGCGGGATCGGCAACGCCTACTCCGATGAGATTCTACATCACGCGCGGCTCTCCCCGCTGCAGCATTCGGCGAGGCTTACAGACGAGGAGATCGATCGGCTGTTCGAATCAAGCAAGACTGTACTAGCCGACTGGACCAGTCGGCTGCGCCGTGAGACGGGAGACGGCTTTCCCGAAGTAGTAACGGCGTTCCGCGAAGGCATGGCAGTGCACGGGCGATTTGGCAAGCCATGTCCCGAATGCGGCAACCCTGTGCAGCGCATCCGCTACGCCGACAACGAGACCAACTATTGCGCGTATTGTCAGACTGAAGGTCGCATTCTCGCGGACAGATCACTGTCGCGGCTCCTCAAACAGGACTGGCCCCGCTCGCTCGACGAGCTCTGATTACAGCCAGGATCTCACCGGATAGACGGCCAAAAGTGCGGTGCGTAAACACAATGCCGCGACTCATCACAGCTTGCTCACCCTGTCGCTCGTATGGTGTGAGGATTCGAGGCCGCGCACTGGGTGTGGACAGAGCCGCAGGCACTTGAGCGCAGTGACCTGCTACCCAGTGACACCTCCAATCTGCGACGTCCCCAAACATGAAAGCGCTACCACTTGCAGCGACTACGCTACTGCTGCCCTTGGTCCTCGCATCACGAGGAGCTGACAATCAGCAGAACTCCGAACTTCCGCACAGTTCCGACTGGCTCTCACTTCTTCCCGAAGGCGAGTCCAAGCGAAAGTTCATCCTCGATTGTACAGGCTGTCATCAGTTTGACTCGCAGGTATTGCGGCCGGGGGGTGCGCCCCGCGCGGTCGGTGACTGGAAGGTGGCCACCAGCCGAATGCTAGGCTTTGCCGGGGCAACGACAGGATTTCCAGTGATTGCGCACGACCGCAACGCCGACAGCACCGCTGAGTGGCTCGCTCGATATGTCTCCAGCACTCCGATGGTGGCATCGAGACCGGCATTGCCAGCAGGTGCGCGCATCGTGGAATACGATCTACCTCTGCCGCAGGATCTCGCGCACGACGTTGCCATTGATTCCGCTGGGTCCATTGTGGTTACCGGAATGTTCTCGCACACCATGTACACACTCGACACAGCGAGCAAGGGCTTCCAGGCAGTACCTATTCCGTGGCCGGGTAATTCCAACCCACGTGCGGTTGACATCGATGCAAAGGGCAATTGGTGGATAGTGCTGGGCGCACCAAACGCAGTGGCGCGGTACAATCCTGCAACACTAAAGTGGGACACCTGGCGCGTCGGGCTCTATGCACACAGTGTCGCGATCGATGCTGACGACAACGCGTGGGTCAACGGCCACTTCACCAGAGACCCGATTCAAATGGTGAAAATCGACGGGGCTACAGGAGCGCTGCGCTCTGTGGACCTTCCAAGGCACCCTGTTATGAGCGACGTGGCGGGAGGTCCCATTCCCTATGAGATCCGGGCCGCTCCCGATGGCGTGATCTGGATGTCGGAACTGGGAGGTAACCGTCTCATTTCACACGACCCCGCCAGCGGCCAATCGCGCGCCTACGACATGCCCATGTCACATATGGGCCCACGACGCTTTGACATCGACAGGAACGGAATCCTCTGGATCCCAGCCTATTCTGCAAATGAACTCCTAAGGCTCGACCCGTCCAATGGTTCGTTCACCCGCTTCGTGCTCCCTATTGGCAGTTCGCTTCCGTATGTCGTAAGGATAGATCAGGCCCGAGGAACGGTTTGGGTCGGTTCTGGCTCCGCTGATGTAGTCTTTGCCTTTGATCCACATACGACTTCTTTCACTACTTACCCCCTGCCGAGTCGAGGAGCGATGGTGAGGCACCTGACGGTGGATCCCCGCACGCACGAGCTCTGGATCGCCTATGGCGCCTCTCCGGGTCGGATTCCGTCACGAATCGCGCGCCTTACTCCGTAGTGTCTGGCCCAGAGCTGGAGTAGCTTTCGCCGCGAGTCGCGTCGCATGCTATGGCGCGACTCGTAAGGCATCAGTACGAGCATACTTTCCAGCCTGCGCATGGAATCAATCTCACCAGAAGTTCTATACGGCCTCCTGGTCGTTGGGCTTTTCATTGTACCGCGTATTCTACAGCGCTTTCGACTCCCTGCGGCGATCGTCTGCGTAGGACTCGGCGCGCTCGCTGGTATGGGGTTTGGACTTTTTGATCACGACACCACGATCCAGCTCTTTTCGACTCTCGGGATCACGGCGCTCTTTCTGTTTGCGGGGCTCGAAGTTGATTTTCAGGAACTGCGGCCCGGACTCGGCATCCTGCTGCAGCACATAATTATCCAGTTGATTCTTGTTACGCTGGCAACATGGGTTTGCGCGCGAGTATTTCTCCTCGAACCGCGCTCGGCGGTGCTTTTTGCGCTGGCAATCGTTACCCCATCGACCGGATTCATATTAGACTCGCTCCCCGGCTTTGGTCTGGGTGCCAAGGAGAGATTCTGGGTAAAGGCCAAGGCCATCGCTACGGAGATGGTTGCTCTGGCGATTCTGTTTGTCGCGATTCAGTCGACGAGCGCATCGGGTTTTGCTATTTCGAGTCTGGCCATGGCGGCCATGGTTGTGGTTCTCCCGCCCGTGTTCCGGGTCTTTCAGCGCTTCATTGCACCATATGCGCCCAACACCGAATTCACCTTTCTGATTCTGGTAGCGTTGGTTTGTGCTTTCGTGACACGAACGCTGGGCGTCTACTACCTCGTTGGCGCTTTTGTTGTAGGGGTTTCTGCCGTGAGACTCCGTCACGAGATTCCTGCGTTGACGTCGGAAAAGCTCCTTGGTTCGGTGGAACTATTCGCTTCCTTCTTCATTCCATTCTACTTCTTTAAGGCCGGAACAACATTCGAGGAACAATACTTCACTCCACGGGCATACCTTGTAGCTGCAATCCTGGTTGCTGTTCTGGTGCCTTTGAAGGTTGGAGTTGTGGCGGTGCATCGTCGCATTGTCATGAAGGAGCCACTGTCGACTGGTGCAAGAGTGGGAGTCTCGATGGTGCCCACGCTGGTTTTTACGATTGTGATCGCGGGCATTTTGCGCGACCAGTTTGCTCTCTCCGGCGAGCTCTATGGTGCGCTCATCCTGTTCACGGTGATCAACACTGCTATTCCAGGGATAGTGTTGCACGCGCCGCCCCTGGAATTTGAGGCACCTACTGTGCCACGTGAGACTCCTGCAACTGGCACCACGACGGTGGCTCCCTCGGTGCCGGCGCAGCCTGCAGGGAGCGAAGGCACGGCGGCCTAGTAGCGGGAGCGCTCCATGACCGTGTGCACGAGTCCGGCGATGATCTCACGCCGGTTGCTCTGCATATGTTGTCCGTCCAGCCAGATCTGTTCCTTTGGTTCTCGGGCGGCAGAATAAAGTGCCTCGACTGCATCCCGGGGCATACGCTCGTCTTCGCGCGCATTTATCATGATGAAGGGCCGAGGTGAGATCTGCGGGGCCCAATCGATCGGGTCAAAGCGCGGTCCCGAAGCAAAGATGTTAGCGAGTGCAGCAACAACCTTTCTGAACGGGTCAAAAGGAATAGCGCTCCGCAGATTTAGTTCTATTTGCCTGTACGGCCAGGCAGCGCCGTGGAGCGACCAAACGCGGCTCACCCGTTGATCGAGCGCGCCGGCAATCACAGCAAAGGGAGCGCCAAAGCTTGCACCCACGAGTTCGATACGCGAACTATCGACTCCAGGAATCGACAGCAAATAGTCTGTTGCGAGCATTACGGCAGATGGTGTGTCGAGAATGGCGCTTCTAATGGCGGGGACCGCGGGAACAACGGCAAGCCCCTTTACCGCCAGATCTCCCTCGTATGGGTATGAGAGCGCTGCGACGATGTTGCCGTGAGTCTCAGGTATGAGCGTGGCCGCACGATCGCCTGTTCTATACCCACCCAGAATAAGGAAAACCGGCCGTCTGGCTGCTGAGTCTGTCATACCGTCGGGCGCACGAACCATCATCTGTACTTCGAGTCCCGTGGTTGATTGCAGCCGCACGAGAGAGTTAGTGTGTCCTGAGTCGGCTCCGATTTGCTCTACCGTGGTGCTTTTGAGCTCGCCGTGGCGTTCCAGGATGCGCGGCACGGGATCCCGAAGCAGCCATGCCGTGCAGCCGCCACAAAGCAACAGGAGTGCTATGACAAAGAGAGCGAGTGCGCGAAGCAGCCGTTTACCTTTGGCCACGATCCTCCAGGACTGTTAGCTGGTCAGCCTTCGTTACCCTTGAGGCTGGTGAGGGTTCTCTGGCTAGTAGGCAAAGCGAGGGCCGGTGGACTATACAGCCCACCGGCCCTCGCTGGCAAAATCAGCTGCGTAACGTCAGCCCTTTGGAATGTTCGGGTTGTCGTTGATCTCGTTTACCGGTAGCGGCCAGCAAGTAACGGTTTCGTTGTAGATCTGGCCGGAGGTGCTTCCGGGGTATGGTCCTTTGGGGAAGAGGTCGACGCCGTAGTACTGCTTGTAGCGTCTCAGGTCTCCCAGCCGGTGATTATCGAGGTAGAAGTCACGCGAACGTTGATCACGCAACTCTGCCATGAGATCGTCGCCCGTGAGGTTAACGGGTGTCTGCAGCCCGGCGGCTCGGCGTGTGTTCACAAAGGCCAGTGTCGACGCCGTCGGCCCTTCGGCCTCAGCGATGATGTACTGTGCTTCGAGACCGCTGGCCACGCGCACTGATACATTAGGCAGGAATGGTGCGCCATCCGTGCTGTTGTTAAACGTGCTGTATGATGGTGGAGAGAGTGGTGTACCTGCGCGCGTCGTGGTGCCGCCGATTCTGGGTATACGCGGATCGTCCACCATGGCCTCAAAAGGCGTGAACAAAAGCCAGGCATTGCTGCCAAGCGTCAGGCGATTGTGCGTGCGGTTGCGTTCGCCAGCGGAGTTGTCGGAATAGTAGGCCCAGAACACAAAGGCGGCCGGAACCTGGTTGGCATATCCGATAGCTGCTGCCTTGTCGTTCTTGTCCAGTGCAGCACGTGCGGCACCTACAAGTGCAAAGTTCTTGACCGAATCGGCAGCCGCCGCAATTGCGTTGTTGGGCGGGGTAGCCGCCAGAGCCCGCTGCCGCGCAGCATTGGCAATCGTGATGGCTTCATCGAACCGTGCGATCGCGTCGGTAAAGATCTCTTCCGAGCTCTTGGGAGGACCGAGGTCGATGGGGGTAACGCACATCATCTCTCCAAGGGCAACGTACGAATGCCCTGCGTAGGCCAGAGCACGCGCAACCCTTACGTCACTAGTTGCCGAATCGCCCAGAATGGTCTTGAGGCGCGTTGCGGCATCTTCGCCGGAGTACCGGGCGCGCTGCAGCGGCGCGTAAAGAAAGGCGTTGATGTACGTCATTTCGGAATACAACTCCCGTCTGTCGATCTGTCCTTCTTCGACGAACGGGTTGACGTTGCCGCGATTGACCAGTTCATCGGTCAACTGGCCATTCCAGTAGAGCACGTCGTCAAACGCGGCCTGGAAGGCAAAAATGGGGCCGTTTGCCAAAAGGCTGACGTAACCGACGTCGTTGAGATCCGCGGCTTCTATTGCGCCCGGATTCTCCGCGACCAAAAAATCGTTGCAAGCCGCTGAAGAGAAAGCCGCAATGGCAACGAATGCCAGTGCTCCCTTTCTCGCGATGCGGCGATGCCATGTAAAGTTTGTCATATATGTTAGCGCTCGCATCAGTACGTGAGGTTGATCGCTGCCGAAAGCCGGCGTGTCATTGGTGCCGCGTAGGCGTCGATGCGCACAAAGTTCCGGCCTCCATAGGAGTTGACTTCGGGGTCGGTACCTTCGTAGTCACTCCACAACGCCAGGTTGCGCCCCGAAAGCACCACACTCAACGCTTCGGCTCCGAAGCGTGCAACAATATCTCGTGGTACATCATAGGTCAGCGAAATCTCCCGCAGCTTGATGAAGTCGCCCTTTTGAATCCACTCGGGCGAGACTGAGGAGTTGCGGTAGACTGCCAACTCCTTGAAGAGGATCGAGTCGGCCGCGGTCTGCGGGAAGCGGGCACGCGGATTGTTGGTGCGCCAGCAGTTGTCACTGGCCTGGCAGCGGTTGCGTTCCTGCAGGTTAAACACGTAGTTGCCGCCCTTCATGTCAAAGAGGCTATACACGCGGAAGTTCCTGAACACCGTGAACGTGTTGGAGAATCCGATCTCCCGCGTCGGGGTGGAGGGGCCGATGTAACGTCGGGCGGTGTCACCGGGATTGAAGATGGCTGCACCCGCCGGTGTTAGAGCGGCTGAACCATCGCTGTTACGCTGCGGAGGCGTTACCCAGAACCCTCCCAGTGGATAGCCCACGCGGTGTTGCTGCACCGCTCCGTAAGCCTGGCCTCCAGGCGTTTCCAGAACCTTGCCGGGAATGCCGAAGTTAACCAGCTCATTCTTGTTGGTCGCGACGTTGAGCCTGGTCTCCCAGCGGAAATTGATCTGGTCTATGGGAGTGCCAAACAGTGAAAGCTCAATTCCCTTGTTAGTCACCTCTCCAAGGTTCGTCAGCCTCGAACTGATAAAGCCCGTCGAAGGCGCTACCGACACCGCTTGCAACATGTCGGATGTCGTCTTGTTGTAATAGGTAAAGTCGGCGCCGATACGATCGTTAAAGGCGCTGGCCTCGAAGCCGAGTTCGATCTCCTCACCCTTTTCAGGCTTGAGGTCCGGATTACCAAACGCCGAAGTGC
This sequence comes from uncultured Gemmatimonadaceae bacterium, assembly GCA_964649855.1. Taxonomy (GTDB): domain Bacteria; phylum Gemmatimonadota; class Gemmatimonadetes; order Gemmatimonadales; family Gemmatimonadaceae; genus CAZYTS01. The sequence goes on along the minus strand of CAZYTS010000016.1, from coordinate 17,469 downwards.
GTGCAGCTGATCCAGTGATAGCACCCAGCGTCACACGATCGACGGTGTAGGTCTGCGGTGCAGAGTATGCCGAAGGCGCACGACCAGCCTGTCCCCATGCTGCTCGCAGCTTAAGGCTGTTCAAACGCAGTGCCTGCACAAAGCCCTGCGCTGCCGGCTCGTCGGAGAGGATATACGACAACGAGAACTTGGGATAGACGATCAGATCAAAGTTCTCTCCAAACGACGAGTGATCGTCTGCTCGTACGGCAGCGGTGACATATAGGCGTTCCTTGAAGCCAAACTGCTGCTGCACGTAGTAACCCACTGAGTTGTCTTCGCTGTAGGTCTCGCCACCGGTTGTGCGCTGCGCGAGGTTTACGAGCGTTACGTCTGGAGCACCCAGTCCGATACCCGTTGCATCGAGGCGAGTTCTCTGGTCGCTTACCACCTGCGCCCCGATCGAAGTCGTGGAATGCAGGTCTGGTCTAACCTGAAAAACCAGGTCACCGTTGTAGTTGAGAGTCATCAGGCGTGCAGTTGGTGTGCGCCTGAGGTTTGCTCCCGAAGCCGCATCAGGATCCTGCGCCGCCGCAATTTCATTGGGGAGGAACAGCACCTGTGCCTGCGTGGTGGTGTTGTCAATTCCCAGCGTGACACGGTTTCTGAACCACTCAAACGGCCTGTAGTTGGCCGTCCCACCGATCGTCAGTCGGCTGGAGTTGGTAAAGTTCCGATACTTGTTGGCTGGATCTGGTGCGATCGTACGCCAACCTTCGTTCCCTGGCCCCAAAAGCGAAATGCGTCCGGGGAATCCGCGGAGTGCGCTTAACAACAGGCCGTTGGCTGACTCGTCCTGAATGGGGAGTCGAATGCGACCGTTCTGCCAGTTCGTCGTTAGTGCAAAGTCGGACTGGTCATTCGGGTTGAAGGAAAAGTTGCTGCGCACCGAGGTGCGGTTGACGTCGTTGTTGTAAAAAACACCCTGATCAATGTCGCGGTCGCCCGAGAGGTAGAGCGAATAGCGATCACCACCACCGCGCACCGTCATCGAAAGTCGCGTGAGGTCGCCCACGCGCAATGCACGCGGATCGTCCATCATCGGATTGCCTGTGATGATAGTGTTGAGGGGAAGTCCCTGACATCCGGGCCACAATGGACTCAGGTCAGTCGCAGATACCGTCGCATCCATCTTGACCTGATCGCAGGTCGTGTAGTTGTCCTGCGGACGTAGCACCCACTCGTTCTGGCCACGCTCGGCGCGGAAGCCCCAGCGAAGCTGCTGCTGACCGCGCGAACCCTTCTTGGTGATGATCTGAATAACACCGTTCGCAGCTTCTGCACCATAAAGCGTCGAAGCAGCTGGGCCCTTGATCACCTCGATAGACTCGATGTCATTGGGATTGAGCCAGTTTAGCGCAGACGTTACCTGGGCAGATTGGGCAAGACCTGCCGTTCCGCCGCCGGTTGCAGAAAAGCCACCAAGATCGGAAATGTTGTAGCGGATTCCGTCAATGAGGACCACCGGATTGTAGCCAGAGGTCGAACCGGCGCCGCGAATGCGAATCTCGCCTGCTGTACCGACAGCTCCCGATCCTGGAAGGACTGCCACACCCGGCGTTTTTCCCTGAAGCACCTCGGAAACCGACATAATCGAGTTTCGCTCGGTCAGTTCCGCGACTCCTACCTGGGTTATCGAGTTGCCTACAGTACGCCGCTCAACCGCACCGGTGGTTCCCGTAACCACAACCTGCTCCAGCTGCGTCGCACTTGCCGAAAGTGCAAAGTCGGCGTTGACAGTTGATCCTGAGTTTACCGAAACCCTGCGTTCTTCAGCCCGAAATCCAATCCGCCGCAATCTCAGCTGATGCTCACCGGCAGGTACGTTAACAATTACATACTCACCAGCAGCATTGGTGATCGCTCCCAGTGTTGTTCCAACAACGTTTACTTGTGCGTCCGCAACAGGTTGTCGCGAAGCCGCCTCGATAACCCTTCCGCGAATCGTCCCAACAGCTTGTGCTTTCAAGCCTTGAGGGATGGATAGGAGGAGGGTCACCGAGGCGATTGCTACTCGTACGAGTGAAAACCGCATAAATCCCTCGGAATGGGGTGGGTGCCGGCTGCCGAGTCCAGTGCAAATAGGTCCGCGCGGCTGGATCCTCGTGGTGGATCCGATCCGGTCGGCGTTTGCGCTCGCATCCGGTATGCCAAGGCGCGCCGAACATAGTTGGACACCAGACGTTTCTGCAACGGGTGTTTCCAAACCAGCCACAAGTGGCCTAACGCGAACCCCTCTACTTCATAAAAGGGAAGTAGGAAACTCAACTACTGCCAGTGCACCGGACTCTACCGCGGCAGATAGTGCCGCAGTCTGGAGCAACACACGTTCGAAAAAGAAGCGCGCTACTCCAATCTTGGCTCGATAGAAGTCTCCATCCATGCTTCCCTTGCCGTCAGACAGTTCAAAAGCAACGCGGGCCGTTCGCAACCACATGTGTCCAAGTGCCACCAGGCCAAAAAGTCTCAGAAAGTCCCCGGCCACGGCCCCCGCAAAATCGGGGGTGACGCGGCTACCCTTGGCCATGGCAAGTGCAGCGGCAGTGAGATGCTTTACGGCGGTTTGGAGGGCGGTGGCAAAGGAGGCTGCCCCAGGTTCACCCGCCGCCGCTGCAATTTCGGCGGCAATAACCTGGAGATACTGCGTCAGGAGTCTACCGTTGTCTTCGGCGAGCTTTCGTCCCACGAGATCAAGTGCTTGCACATAGTTTGTCCCTTCGTAGATCTGGCCGATGCGCGCATCTCGCACGTACTGCTCCATTCCGAACTCGCGAATGTAGCCGTGACCACCAAAGGTCTGCAGCGCAACGTTGGTGCTCTCAAAGCCGAGGTCGGTAAAGAGGGCTTTGATCACGGGAGTAAGCAGGGCAACCATATCTCCGGCTTTCGACCGTTCGTCGGCATCGGGATGCGCCCGTTCGGCATCGATCTGCATGGACGTCCAGGTCGCGAGCGCGCGCGCACCTTCCACAAAAGATCGAATTTGGAGCAAGCCGCGCCTTATCTCCGCGTGTTCGATGATCGGATCGGCAGGCCCATCTGGATTCTTTGCCCCGCTCAGTACGCGACCCTGCAAGCGCTCATTAGCGTAGACTACGGCGCTGTCGTAGCTTGCAGACGCCAGGCCGAGGCCCTGAAGCCCCACGCCCAGTCGCGCTCCGTTCATCATAGTGAACATGGAACGCAGGCCCTTGTGAGGTTCGCCAAGCAGCCAACCACGCGCACCAGAGAAATCCATAACACACGTGGCGGAGCCGCGGATTCCCATCTTGTGCTCTATTGATGCGCAGCGCACACCATTGCGTTCGGCAATCGAACCGTCTGGCCCCGGGAGAAACTTGGGAACAAGGAACATGGAAATACCGCGCGAACCGGCCGGCGCGTCGGGCAAGCGCGCAAGCACGAGATGAATGATGTTGGGCGTCAGGTCGTGCTCACCGGCCGTGATAAAGATCTTTGTGCCGGTAACGCTGAAACTACCGTCGTCCATTGGTTCAGCGCGCGTATTTATCAAGCCAAGGTCCGTACCTGCGTGCGCCTCGGTGAGGCACATTGTGGCGGCCCACTCGCCGCTTACCAGCTTTGGTAGATACTGACTCTTGAGCTCTTCTGTGCCGTGGGCGTGGATAGCTTCAAAGGCTCCCTGGATCAGGCCCGGATACATCGCAATCGAGAGGTTTGCCCCGCAAATCATCTCGTCGATCGCGTAACGGATCGTGACAGGTAGCCCCTGACCACCGTACGCAGCATCGCACGAGACTCCTATCCAGCCACCGTCGGCGTACTGCCGGAACGCGTCTTTGAAGCCCTTGGGTGTTTGCACGACTCCGTTGTCATATGTGCAGCCTTCAGCGTCTCCGGACATGTTGAGCGGAAACATGACCTGTTCGCAGAGCGTGCCCGCTTCGGCTATAACCTGCGACATGAGTTCCACACTCGCGTCGCCGTAACCCGTGTATCCAGAGAGTTTGGAGCCTTCCAGAACCTCAGTCAGTAGAAAGCGATAGTCGTCTGATGGGGCACGGTATGTTGGCATATAACACCGGGGTTGAGAGCACCAGAAGCGTAGTGGTAACGCATATACAGTCTAAGCGAACTTCCGGCTGGCTTCTGCCTGGCCAAAAGCCTGCCGGCCCAATTGACTCGCAATTCAACGCAAATGGAGCCGGGGAAACTCCAACTCATCTGTAAGGTCTTGTACAAAGGCGGTTTTTCACGATGGACACGACCCGCCCTTCTGGCTGTTGTACTCAGCAACTGCATCCAGACCGGTATTCCACCGATTGGAGGGACGCCCGCGCAACAGCTTGCTGAGGCCGAAAGGCTGTATGCCGATTCGCGCGATCTCTATTTCCAGGCGAGTGTCGTGCAGGCCGGAGGGCGTGAGCGAAATGACAGGGGGGTGGCCCTTGAACAGCTACGAGGAGCCTGGCAGGCGCTGAGCGCGCGCGCTTTGGAACGCCTGGTCGCCCTGGATACGACTCGATATGGCAACGAGGATCGGCATGCGATAGGGGTCATGCGCGAGACCCTTCTTTCACAGGAAATGTCGGACTCGTCGTCCGGCGTCGCATGTGGAAGCGATGTGACGGAACTGGCACAGAGGAGCGTGGAACAGCTGTCTGCGGCGACCTATGACTGCTTTGGCTGGCGCGCGTCGCGTGTGGTAGTGGGCTTAGATACTCTTGATCGTTTGTCTGTATTGTCGGCATTGGGGTGGGAGAGCGATGCAGCAAGGCGCCGCCTGCTTTTCACGTCGTTGTCGCCGGTTTGGGAGGCCGTGAATGGGAGGAACGAACCTACAAGCCCCTGGAGGACGCTGGTGTCGCTCAGAGCGCCCGAGTGGCGAGGTAATAGCACACCTATCGAGCGCGCCTTTGCTTCGATAGGTATGGATCCTTCTCGTGCCGAATCGACTCTGGTGGAAGTCCTTGCCGTCTGGCGACAGCATCACGTGCCACCGGGTCAGGTAGAGCCGTGGGACTGGTATTTCGAGACAGGGACCGCGGGACGTCGACTATCACCCTCGATTGGTCGCGAACGACTACTCGCAATAACTGAGGATTTCTTTTCATCGTTTGGGGCAGACCCACGTCTCTATGGCGTGAGCTTTGATCTCGATCCTCGTGAGGGAAAAACTCCAGTGGCGTACACGCAGTTTGGGGGAATCTCACGCCGTACCGCGGACGGACCATTTGGTGCAAGTCCTTACGTGTTTGCCACCTACCGTGAGGGCGGCTTTGGAAATCTTGTCGAACTGTTGCACGAGACCGCGCATGCCATTCACCTGCTCGCTATAGAAACCCGGCCCGCATTTGCTGATTGGCCTGAGAGTGACCCGTTTACAGAAGGCATTGCCGATGTGGTCGCCTTTGAGGCCTACGAGCCTCTATGGCAGCAGAAGTACATCGGCGACTCGGCGAGTACCGTAGCGTCTATGCGGGAGAAGTATGGATCGGTAATGATGGACGTGGCGTGGGCGCTGTTCGAACTGCGGATGTACGCGCACCCTGAGAGCGATCCTGACAGCGTTTGGAGCGACATAACGTCCAGGTACCTCGGAATCAAACCTCATCCGGAGTGGTCGTGGTGGGGCATGCGAGGCCAGTTGATAGACAGTCCCGGCTATATGGTGAACTACGCGTTAGGCGCGATCCTCGCAGCCGATGTGCGCTCGCGAATGAGGGAGGCGTGGGGTGGTCTCAATCGTGGAGATCGGCGGCTCTACGAGCGGCTTTCGGAGGAGTTGTATCGATTCGGCAGGTCACGGCCGGCCAAGGAAGTTTTGGAGCGTTTCCTCGGCCGGCCATTGAGCCTGGAGCCGTTGCTACGGGATCTAAGACGCTAGGCAGCAACAATTATTGGAGCACGGAGCCCCTGAATCATCGACGCTCCGAAAGTGCAGAACCCCGAAGCGTCGAAGCCCCGAAGCCCCGAAGCGTCGAAGCCCCAAGCGTCGAAGCCCCGAAACGTCGGAGCGTTGCAGTCCCCCTAGAACGTACTTCCCAGAAATACCGCGTTCGCAAAGATCGGTAGCATTCCGCGGAAGAGGTCGCGGAAGTTCACGTCGTGGGCAAAGGCGATCACTCGCCCGCGTCCCACACGTTCGGTCCAGAGCCAGGGCGACTCGGCCAGTCGGGCGGGCATTTCCGGCCAGAAGTAACCCGACAGTCGCACCCGCGACTCTGGAGCAAATCGAATTACCGCTTCCCCGGCTCTGATGTCTTTAGGAGGTGAAAGCACTCGGTCAGAGTTTGCAAAGACCGGTATTTCAGTCGTGTTGATACCGGCGAGGAGGGGAGAAAGCGTATCGATTGTAGCGCGCGCCAGTACTCCGGGGAGATTCGTCTGGAGTGGCGCGCCTGCAGAGCTGTCGGCTCTTGTGGTATCGCGACGGACCCGCACACGCGCCAGCCGCGTGCTCTCCTGTGCGAGCCACGCAGTCGCACCGTCGATCGTTATTAGAACGCCGCCGTTTCGGACCCACTCGCCCAGGCGATTGCGCCCACCTTCTCCCAGCGCGCGATCCAGTGCACCACCCTGCAGCGACGGCATGATGAGCACGTTGAAGTCGCTGAGCCCGGCGCCGGATACAAACGAGGCATCCACGAGACTCGCGGGATAGCCGATTCGCTGATCCAGCGCAAACCATGTAAATCCGAACGCGTTGCCGCTTACCGGAGAGCCGGAGAGTAGGGCTACCCTGGGAATAGCAATCGGCCGGACGGAATTGGAACCGAGGTCGGTTCCATCGTCCACACCGGCCGATGCAACAGGAAAGACTGCAGCACCGGCCTGGGTTGCCAGAGCGGCAACCTCTTCATGCACGTCGTTCCCGTTAGGCGCCACGCGAACCAGAAATGCTCCGTGCGGGAAGGCTCGGCCACCGGTTGTAAACGATTTCGGAGCATACCAGACACGTACCGAGTCCTTGAGAAGCGAAGCCAGAAGTCGCGTCGAAGCTTCGCTGCCGGGCTCGAAGGCATAGCCATAGTTCGCGCGCGGCACAGGTGTGCCCACGTTGCGGGCCAGTTCTGCAAACGCCGTGGCCCCCGCGGGGAGGGTCCTCGTGTGCCACGCCTTCAATCGATAGGCATAAGGGAGTGACCAGGCCGTTATATCGTAGAAGCGATCGGGCTGGCCGGTTCTGCGTAGTTCGAGTTCGTCCCGAATGAATGCTGAATCAAGTTCAGCGTCGGGCTCAAGAATGGCTTTCGCGAGATGCCCCTGTGGTTGCGCGAGATCAACCACATACGATCCCGCTGCGACCCGAACCGAAGCTTGTGCGCGTGCCTCGCCATACGGAGTCGCGTCCCGCAACTCTGTGTTGGAGTTGAACCGCAGGACGTCGATGCCGTTGGCCCTGAGCTTCATAGCCAGCGAATCGGCACGCCCCTGATCGTCTCTTTCAAAGACAATGGCGCGCATGGGGCCTGCGGCGTGAATCGAAATGGCTTCTCTGCGCGCTTTGGCATAATCAGATACGAGCTCCGTACGCCGGCGGGCCGACGTGCGTACTGTAGCCCACTCAGCGGTATAGTGCTCCCATGCCGCCTGTCGCAGTGTGCGGATTGCGCCATCATTGCGCTGGATCGCGCCACCCGACGACGACGCAGACTCGAACAACATTCCGATTGCGCCTGTGAGCATGGGCCAGCCCTCACCATACCCGGGGTAGAACGAATCGTAACCTTCGCGCCTGAAATATGACCAACCGTGTTTGTCAAACTCAGCGCCATGCGCCGCGGCAAAGATATCGTACCACTTAAAGAGGTGTCGCGGATTGTTCTTGTTGTCAGGCTCGCGCGGTGGTGCGAAAAAGAAAGAAGCGCTGGAGCCTTGCTCATGCAGGTCAACCGCAACGTGTGGCATCCAACTAAGGAATGATGCAATTCGACCCTTCGATTCCGGATGCGACATAATGAACCAGTCGCGGTTGAGATCGAACGAGTAGTGGCTGGTCCTGGGCCCGGGCCACGAACCACTGTTGTTCAGGGCGCCTGGAGTCGTTGAGAGTCCCTGAAAACTCCAGGTGCGCTGGATGTCATGCGTGTGGCGCTCGCGCCCGTCTGGATTCTGATTCGGATCGATGAGGACGACCGTACTGTCCAGCGCCATCAACGTTTCAACGTCGGTGCCTGCTGCCAGTTGGTAAAGGAGTGCAAGTCCTGCCTCTACTCCGGAACCCTCGCCGCCGTGCACAGAGTGCGCCAGCCAGACGATTGCTGGCAGCCTGCCGATTATCGCGTCAGACTCACCCGCAGACAGAACGCGCGGATCCGCCAGACGTCGCGCTTGGTTTCTGAGATCATCCAGCTTTGCCATATTAGTCTCAGAAGTCACTGTCACGAGCAGCATCTCGCGCCCTTCAAATGAATGCGAGACTGTGTCCACTCTCACGCGTGGCGACGCAGCGGCAATGCGCTCGATGTAGCGCATCATTTGCTTGTGCGTGGTGAAGCGCTGGCCCAGCTCATAGCCAAGTATCGCGCGCGGAGTCGGTACGGACGGGTTGTACGTCCGACCCGCTTCGGACCACGAGTGCTGTGCAAGGGCCAGCGATGGCGCGAAAGCAACACAAAAAACAGTTACGGCGCGGACAGGGAGCCGCATGACACACCTCGATCTGGATTTGTCGAAACAGGGCATTCTGTAGCGAGCGAATGTATTCTGGGGAACGCTTCCAAAACAGCGCCACGATCGATTCCCCACTGGAGCCGCGGTTGACCGCGAAGTAGCTTCGAGGTTGCCAACACACGAGTCCCACGACCATGTATCAGGTAATACTTGGCCTACATAATGTTGTTAGGTGGCTGGTCCTGCTCGCCGGCTTATGGGCCGTGTGGCGCGTATGGCGGGGGTGGATGACGCGAGGGGTATGGAGCGACAAGGACCTCACCGCTGGCCGCCTCTTCGCAAGGGCCGCGAACCTCCAATTCGCTCTCGGAATTGTGCTCTACGCCGTGAGCCCCCTCATTCGTCAGGGTTTCGCGGACGTGGGACGAGCCATGGGTACACAGGAAATCCGCTACTTCATGGTCGAGCACGTGCTCATGATGGTGGTCGCCATTGCGCTGCTACACATCGGCGTCGCCCGCGTAAAGAAAGCTGCCAGCGACTCGGCTCGCTTTCAAACTGCCACCATCTGGTGGGGCATTGCGCTGGCAGCGATGGCCGGCTTTGTCCCCTGGCAACGACCCTGGTTCCCGATCCAGTAGCCTGGTAGCTGGACCGATGCTGGTCCCGGGTAGTCCCCGGCTAACTTTCCTCGATGCGCGCCCTGGTCATTCTCTGGTATCTAGGGCCGCTGCTCGTCTCATTCATTCGCGATTGGCGGCGATGGATATGGTGGGGCAGCGGGATTCCGCGTTCTGAAGAGTTCCACAGGGTCCGAGCCGAGCGGGTCGTCGACGCCATAGCCACCCTGGGCCCGTCGTTCGTAAAGATGGCCCAGGTCTTTGCCGCCCGCGCTGACCTTATACCCGAGCCGTACGTGAGCACCTTGTCTACGCTCACGGACCAGGTGCCGCCGGTTCCCAGCCCCGCAATCCGTCATGAGATCGAGCGCTCATACGGCGTGACGCCCGAAGCTCTCTTTGAGCAGTTCGACAGCGAGCCCCTTGCCGCCGCCTCGTTAGGCCAGGTACACCGCGCTCGCTACCGCGGTCGCGACGTCGTCATCAAGGTCTTGCGGCCGGGAGTGGAGAACCTCGTGCGGCGCGATCTTGAGGTCTTTATCCCATTGCTGCGCTGGTTCGAAGGCCGCTTTCCCAACCCCCACGTCCGCAATGCACGAACAGTTGTAGAAGAGTTCTCGGTACGGGTCTGGGAGGAGATGGACTTTGAACACGAAGCTGCAAACGCAACTGAGATCAAGCGAAACTTCGACGGAAATCCGCGAATCATCATACCTGCGGTGGTGCAAGAACTCACCCGCAAACGCACGCTGGTCCTCGACTACGTAGAAGGCATCCGCGTAGACCGCATCGTCCCCCGCAGCGGCGACCCTTCGCACGACCCGCGTAGCGTGGTGAGCACGGTCATGGAACTCTATCTCAGGATGATGCTGATCGATGGGTTCTTTCACGCGGATCCACATCCCGGCAACGTACTTGTAGCCCCCGACGGCAGGATCGTGCTGCTCGACTTCGGGATGGTGATTCGTGTGCCAAAACAACTGCGCTCAGACCTGGTCACAACGGTCTTTGCTGCCATTCGTCACGACACCGAAGGGATCCTGAACGGGTTCAGAGAACTCGGCCTCCTCGACCCAGCGACGACTAATGAACAGTTGCGCCCTCTTGCCGACCGGCTGATGGAGATCGCCTATGACCCTTCCACTATGGCAGAGCGTGTAAAGCTGGTTGCAAACGAAGTGATAGCCACGCTATACGACTGGCCAGTGCGGCTGACGAGTGAGATGGTGTATTTCATGCGCACCGCCACACTCATCGAAGGACTCGGTGCGCGTTACGATGCTCACTTCAACCCCATCACGTTCGCTACTCCTATTGCCGTGCGGCTTCGCGGCGAGATCGAACGCTCCCTGGGAATGTCCAACGGCAAGTCACCAATCGATATGCCCACTGTCGTGGGTGCCGCACTGGGAAGGGCCGCGAAGATCGCCGTCGACTGGATCGCAAAGCTCGAACGCCGCTGAACAGATTGGGCCAAAACGGGGGTCTTGCCGACCGACCCACTTGCTCCAAGTTCAAGATATGAGCACCACTCGACGCGATTTTCTTGCCGCCTCAAGCCTGGCCGGTATGGCATGGCTGATTCACGACCTCGCTGGTGCAAGAGATGCACTGGCATGGGCGCAGACTGCAATACAGCAGGAGCCGCGTCCCCGCTTTGAAGCGCTGTCAGCCCACGACGCACTCATCATAGAAGCCGTTGCCGCACGGATCATTCCTTCGGATGATTCTCCGGGAGCGCGCGAGGCAGGTGCGATCTACTTCATCGACCGATCACTCGCGACGTACTCTAAAGACAACCTGCCGCTTTTCAGGATGTTTGTGCGTGATGTTGACCGTGCTGCACGGCGCATTCGGCGCAGTGCCACGAACTTTGTGGGGTTGACCGAAACAGAACAGGACCAGGTTCTCAAGAAGCTCGAAAACAGTGACGGCTTTAATGCTGTGCACTTTATGACCATATCCGGAGTCCTCGCCAACCCTTCATGGGGTGGCAATCGCGACATGGTTGGCTGGCACCTTATCGGTGCGCTGCCCCATGGTTCGTTCCAGCCTCCCTTTGGCTACTACGACGCCGAAGCGAACGCAAAATGAGCACTCAGGCCCAGGCGGGGACCGCTAAATACAAGACAACTGACGCTGTGGATTTTGTCATCGTTGGCTCCGGAGCAGCGGGTGGCGTCATGGCGCGTGAGTTGTCTGTGGCCGGATTCAGCGTTGTGGTGCTGGAGCAAGGTCCCAGGATTCCCCCTTCCAGGTTTGAACACGACGAGTACAACGTCTTTTTCAGGGGTTCGCTGAGCAACCCAGCTCCCGTGACCTGGAGAGAGACCCGATCGCAGATCGCAAAGGTGGGACGCGGACTTCTCCTCTACGCTCCAATAGTTGGAGGAAGCAGTGTGCACATGACCGCCAACTTCTGGCGTCTGCGCCCTGTCGACTTCGACGAGGCAAGCAGAGTTGGTCCGATCCCCGGGGCTTCACTCGCTGACTGGCCTATCACCTACGATGAACTGGAGCCGTACTACACCAGGGTCGATTGGGAAGTCGGAGTCTCAGGAGAACCAGGTTGGGGCGATCCTCCGCGTTCACGACCGTATCCGCTACCTCCGCTCCCCGTAAAGTCTGCGGGAGTGCTCTTTGAACGAGCTGCTCGAAAGCTTGGCTACCACCCCTTTGCAGCGCCCATGGCGATCCTTTCAAGACCGTTCAATGGACGCATGCCCTGCCAGCATTGCGGCTATTGCATGGGTTTTGGCTGCGAGTACGGCGCCAAAAGTTCGACACTTGCGTCGATGATTCCGCTGGCAGAGGCAACGGGACGTTGTGAAATCCGCGCACAGTCTTTTGTGCGCAAAGTTGAGTTAGACCGTCAGGGCCGTGCTACCGGAGTCATCTACTTTGATGCCGACAAAAAGGAACACCACCAGAGAGCGCGGGCGGTAATCCTGTGCGCAAATGGCGCTGAGACACCAAGATTGCTGTTGATGTCGGCAAATGCTCATCATCCGGACGGGCTCGCCAATTCATCGGGCATGGTTGGAAAGCACCTGATGTTTAATGGAGCTGCTACTGTCACCGGTCTGTACGAGCATCCGCTCAACGAGCACAAGAGCGTGCAGGTAACCCGACTCGCACTCGATTGGTACGATTCCGATCCTCGACGCGGTTTTTACGGTGGTGGCGGCATCGATGCGCGCATGGGTGCCACATATCCGATCAACTGGGCCCTATATGGACTCGCTCCAGACGTGCCGAGATGGGGAAGCGCTTTTAAGCAGTATCTGCGCAACAGCTACACCAGGCACATGGAACTCTATGGTCACTCCACGTCGTTACCGGTAGAGACCAACAGCATAACGCTGGATCCAAAGGTGAAAGACGACTTTGGGCTCCCCGCCCTCCGAGTAACCTACAAGGACCATGCGGACGACATCAGCACGATGAAGTTCTTCTACCGTCTGTGTCAGGAACTTCACGAAGCTGCCGGAGCAAAGTCGCACTGGGGGGCGGAACCGACCGTGCAGACCTTCACGGCTCACCTGCTGGGTACCTGCCGCATGGGCCGTTCTGCCCGCAGCAGCGTCATAGATGCAACGCACCGCGCGCACGATGTGCGCAATCTCTTCATCTGCGACGGTAGCAGCATGGTGACCTCGGGCCGTGGCCAGCCAACCATGACCATCATGGCTCTCGCCTTCAGGGCCGCCGAAAAGATCTCGGAGTTCGCGCGCCGCGGAGAGATCTGAAGGGTAACACGCCCGGAATCAGCTACGGCTATTTCCTGGGTGCTGCGTATTGCATGCGAGCCAGAATGGTTCGCGCCCGATTGGTAGCGACCGACCCTCGCGGAGACCAACGACGCGGTGCAGGAAGTATCGCGGCGAGCCTGGCTGCTTCGTCGCGCGTAAGATTGGCGGCCGGCTTTCGAAAGTACGTACGAGCCGCCATCTCGGCGCCAAACACTCCGTTCCCCCACTCTGCGAGGTTGAGGTACAGGTCGAGAATGCGTTCCTTGGGGAGGCACAGCTCCAAAACCACAGTAAGGTAGGCCTCGTAGCCTTTCCTTATCCAGGAGCGTCCTTCCCAGAGAAAAAGATTCTTGGCTACCTGCTGTGTGATGGTAGATGCGCCCCGAAGCCGACGCCCTGATCGTGCCCGCTCCAAAGCGTTTCCGATCTCCTCAAAGTCAAAGCCTCGATGCAGGTAAAAGCGGTCGTCTTCTGCGGCCAGTACGGCGCGCCTAAGATTACGGGAAATAGCGTCGCGACCAACCACTTCCCGCATCGGATATATCGGATGCTCGCCTTCAATCCAGCGACTAACAGTACGTTGCAAAATCAGCGCCGTGGTCGCTGGTTGCACCAGGTTGAGCGGAAGGATCAGAACAAAAGGGGCAACGATAGCAATCACCGCGATCCAGATCGCCCATCGACTAACCTTGCGGAGCACCCTTCGCAGAGTCGATGGCTCGCGCAATGGAATGTCGGGCTCACCAAGCGGTCGACTGGCCAGGTCCATTCGCACCATGGGGACAAGATTTGCTGAATACCGTGAGTAATTCTACTCACTGTGCCGAGCCTACCCTCGCAGCAGGCTCTCTCAAAGCGGCGCGTCTGAGGTAATACAAGCGTTCTCCGACGCTTGGTTGCCACTCACGCCGCCGGACAGGGTATCATTCGAACCCCTACCTCAACCGACCCTTCCCATGCCGGAATCTCAGTCCACGAACAGCCGAGGACACCGCACCACATTTCTGCTTGCAGTCCTTGTAGTGGCACTGGGCCTGCTCGCAATCTGTGCCGGCGAGCCGCGTGCCCAGGAAGGTCCTGAAACGAATGGTAGGCCCGTCGCAAAACAGCAAGGCCACGTTCGAACGGGTCTCGAAGTGCTGCTTACCGATTCGCTTCACCTCATTCGCGGCAAGCGCGTGGGGTTGATCACCAATCACACCGGTGTCGACCGGCTTGGAAGAAGCACTGTGGACCTGCTATACAGGGCGCCCGGTGTACGGCTCACGGCGTTGTATGGTCCGGAACATGGCATCCGCGGAATCGCGCGCGCCGGCGAAAAGGTGGTGTCGTCTGTGGACTCCGCTACGGGCGTTCCCGTGTACTCGCTCTATGGCGAGACTCGCGTACCTACACAGGAAATGCTTAAAGACGTCGACGTCCTCGTTTTTGATATCCAGGAAGTTGGGGCGCGAGTGTACACATATCCGTGGACGATGGCACTGTCGGCAGAAGCTGCCGGCAAACCCTTCCTCGTGCTGGATCGGCCCAACCTTATTCGCAATGACCGCGTCGAGGGAGGAGTCCTCGATCAGAAGTTCCGCTCGTTTGTCGGTCAGTACCCCGTGGCGATGCGGTATGGAATGACGATAGGAGAGTTGGCCAACTACCTGGTTAAATCCGGACAGCTCAAGGCCGATATCACGGTAATTCCCATGCAGGGTTACCGACCCTCGATGTGGTGGAATGAAACGGGCCAATCATGGGTCAACCCGTCTCCAAACATCCGTAACGGCGATGCTGCGCTGATCTACAGCGGCACCGTGTTCTTTGAAGGCACAAACGTCAGCGAAGGTCGTGGTACCCCCATGCCGTTTCAGATCATTGGTGCGTCGTGGCTGAACGACGCCGGTGCAATCGCGCGCGAGCTGAACAGAAAGGGCATTCCCGGGGTTGTCTTTGACTCGATCACGCAGAATGTGGAAGCCGGCTTTAAATTCGGGGGACAGAGGATCCCTTCGGTCCTGGTGATAGTCAGCGACCGGGAACTCGTGCGGCCACATGTGGTGGGGCTCAACCTCCTTCGCGCCATCTACAGTCGGCATAGCAGGGAGTTTGAATGGCGACCCAGTATTGACAGGCTCGCGGGCTCCGATCGGCTGCGAAAGGCGGTGGAGCGCGAGGGAGGCATAGAGGAGCTGATACCCATTCTCGACCGGGAATCGGCCGAGTTTGCGTCAAAGATCGACCCCTATCGCCTCTACCGAGCCTCCAGTACTCCATGAAACTGCCCTGTGCAAAGGGCCGTAGACTCGGCACATGCCCCTCATAGAAGCAATCCGGCTCGCCTTTACTCAGATAAGGGCGCAGAAGCTCAAGAGCTTTTTCACGCTCCTCGGCGTCACGATCGGGGTGATGTTTCTTATCGCCATTGTTTCGATCGTAAACGGGATGGGTCGCTTCATGGAGGAGGACCTTGTAGGAAAGCTTATCCCCAAGGGCAGCTTTGAGTTACGTCGTCGACCGAACATCGTTATGGGCGACGTCGACAACAACACGTGGCGCGAATGGGCCATGCGGCCGCGGCTCCTGGAGAGTGACATCGAGCCCGTTATTTCGGAGCTTCCGGCCTCGGCTAGCTGGTCCTACTACTCCGAGAGTCAAGCCACGGTGGAATCTCGCTATGCAAGGCCACGACAGGTCTCGCTGGTAGTGGTTGAGGGCGATTGGTTTGGCCAGAAGGGTATGGGCGTAACCCAGGGACGGCTTCCAACGGGCCAAGAGTACGCACTCGGCTCGCCGGTGACGGTAATCGGCAAGGATGTAGCAGATCACTTTTTCCCGACCGTGGACCCGCTTGGTCGCGCGCTCAAGATTGGCGGCCTGCCATATCAGGTGATCGGCGTAGCCGAAGAGCAGGGAAGCGCATTTGGGATTTCACTGGACAAGTTTTTAGTGACTCCTTACAAGGCGCCTGCGCGGAGGTTGACCAATCGTTCCGGAGTGTTGGACGCGATTGTGGTGAAGCTACCAGACGATCAGCAGATGGCCGCCGCGATGGAGGATGTGCGCGTCGTCATGCGGTCGCATCGCGGGCTACGTCCTTCACAGAACGACAACTTTTCGCTGCAGACCAGCGACAGTGCGCTGGAGTTCTGGAGAAAGATTCAGGGCTTTCTGGTTCTTGCAGGAATCGCGCTCCCGGCCATTGGTCTGATGGTTGGCTCGATTGTAATCATGAACATTATGCTCGTAGCCGTGGCAGAAAGGACGCGGGAAATAGGAGTGCGCAAGGCGCTTGGTGCAAAGCGCCGTGACATTCTTTCCCAGTTCCTGGTGGAATCTACGACGCTTGCGATAGTTGGAGCTTCACTGGGAGTTGCCGTTGGATTCGGTCTGGCAAAACTGATATCGGCCCTGTCACCGCTACCCGCTTCGGTGGAGCTTTGGAGCGTTGTTGTTGGCGTAACAATTGGTGGTGGTGTGGGGATCATTTCTGGAGTGTATCCTGCGAGCCGTGCAGCTCGGCTTGATCCTGTAGCCGCGTTGAGGCAGGAGTAGACTATGTCGCTGGCCGCGCGCGTTTCCGGTCTTTTCGAGGGTGTTCTGATAGCGATCGACTCGCTCAGGGCCAACAGAGTACGTGCAGCACTAACTATCCTGGGCATCGCCATCGGTGTGCTTGTGGTGGTAGTGATGTCGGCAGCTATTCACGGCATCAATCGCGGCGTTGCACAGGAGTTCGAAAAGGCGGGACCAACGACGTTTTTCGTGAATCGCTTCCCGATCAGTCTTGAAGCGTGCGACGGCTCGGACGACACCTGCAAATGGCGTAACAATCCTCCTATCCGGGTAACTGAAGCACAGGCGATCGAACGCCTTGAGAGCATCGAAGGTGTGAACATTGGCTCTGGCGCTGGCGCGCAGTTCAAGTACTTCGATCGCATCCTCCCTTCGGCGAGGGTGACCGCCACTACCGCCAACTGGCTCGAGACCAGCGGTGGTGACATTCGTGAGGGGAGGAATTTCACGACTGCCGAAGATATGAATGGATCTCGTGTCCTTGTGATCAACGAGGAAATGAAGAAGCAGCTTTTTGGATCGGACAGTGATCCGCTCGGCAAGGTGGTGACCGTAAACCGTTCGCCCTACGAGGTTATAGGCGTTTTTGAAGGTGGCGGAGAGTTCCTGAGCACCCCGTCACCAAGGGCGTACGTTCCCTTCAGCACGGGTCGCAAGTATCTCAACATCTGGATCGACTGGATCGATCTGACAGTAAAGCCGCGCGCATCGGTTACGAGAGATGAAGCCATCGACGATGTGGTAGCTACCATCCGCGCTCAGCGCGGACTGCGCCCGTCTCAGGAAGACAATTTTGCGATCATTACGCAGGACAAACTCTTTGAAACATGGGGAAAGATGACCGGTGTCTTCTTCCTCGTCATGATCACGCTTTCGGGAATCGGGCTGATCGTGGGCGGTGTTGGGGTTGTGGCCATCAT
>CAZYTS010000015.1:0-35613 GCA_964649855.1 uncultured Gemmatimonadaceae bacterium | reverse complement strand
CCGATATCCACATCGATACGCACCATGGTGGCTCCGCGCCGTACACGCTCACCTGGCAGGGCACGCTAAATCCCAGCGCCGACTCTGCACTAAGAGCGTATCCATATGCGCGGATTTTTCCTGAGGTTCGTGCGGCTCTCCGTGGTGATGGCTATGACGGGTTTGACTACTCAGGAGCGCAGACGCGTGATGGAGTTCGCGGTTGGGGTTCCACGTCGGTGGAGCCGCGCAAGCATCACGTCTACACTGGGCTGGTAAACTCGATAGGCATTCTCTTTGAGACGCCGTCCAGCTCACACAGGGTTCGCAACAACGCGGTCGAAGCCATTCCGCAGGGTGAGCGTTATCGTCACCAGGTGCGAGGTCAGCAGATTGGGATCAGCACGGTACTCAAGCACGCGGCTCAGAATCGAGCTGCAGTCCGAAGTTTGACAACTGCTTCTCGCATGCGCGCCATCCGCGCAGGCATGGGTGGAACGACCGACTCGGTTGTAACGGACTACCGTTTGGTGTCTCGCGGTACAGAGCCCGTGTGGATGCCTGTAGCAGCCCCCGGACAGCAGGGGCCCGCCAACAACTTTCAATTGCAGGACGTACCCGTGTGGCTCAAGTACGAGCCGGTGCGAAAGGTCTCGCGTCCTCTTGGTTACGTGCTCCCCGCTTCGATAGCAAAGGTTGTTCCGTTACTCATGGACCACGGCATACGTGTGCACAGGTTTACCGCACCGGTCGATTTGGATCTCGAGGTGTACGAGGCGGGCGGAGTGAGACGGAACGAGTACTTCCAGGGCCACTATCTCAAGAGCGTGACCGGCGTGACTAAGCGGACGCAGAAGGTAAGCGTGCCCGCTGGCTGGTATTACATCAGCACGGCTCAGGCCAAGGGACGCCTGGTGACGTATCTGATGGAGCCCGAGACAGACGACAACCTGATCACGTGGGGCTATACCGATAACGTGCTGCAGGTGACCCCCGAGTCGGTCGAAGAAGCAATGGCGGGTATGCTCGGCGACAACGACCTGAGCTCACTGAGTCCCGAGCAGAGGACGCGCATGCAGGAACGCGCCAGAGAGATGCTGCAGCGAACGCAGCGCATTCCGATGATGCGCGTGGTCAAGGAGCAGTCAAAGCCGCTAATGGAAGTAACGCGCTTTAACGAGCCTGATCGTACGAGGTATTGGAGGCCGTAGAGGGCGAAAATCCCGGGATGCGGGTGTGTTCTCGTCCCAACGTCCCAACTTCCCCGCATCCCAACTTCTTGGCTCTCCTCGCCCTCTTTCAGCTTGTCTTGCCGATCTGATCCACGTGCACTTCGAGCTGGTGATTGACACGCAGTCCCCAGAGTCCGTCTGTGCGCGAGGTCATTCCAGATTTGGGGGTCGCATACACCACGATCCCGTTGACCACGTAGTTGATCCGGTCGGCTGCAACGCGCACTTCGAGCACGTTCACTGAACTGCCGTCTCCTTCGGGGCGGGCGACGGCGGCATTGGTGGTGCGACCCTTAACATCGTGCGTCGCCTCGCCGGCGCGGTGCTTGATGATGTAGGTGCCGTTCTGCGCCACAAGGAAGTAGATGTAGCTCTGGTTCGGCCCATCCAGGTTACTGCCTCCAAACACCAGACCGTAGTAATTGTTGTGTCCGCTTGGCTTAACGAGGCGAAAGCGGGCGCGAATCGTATAGTTGCCCGACGCAGTATTGGTGGGCTGCCACAAGACCACCGCAGGACCGGTGGTGACATGGAAGCCGCTACCCATCGTCGTGAACTTCACGTCGCTCACACTATCTGGATCAGCGGCGTTTGTGCTTCTATCGAGCCGCATCTGCCACCCTTCGGGAGCCTGAGCCGCGAGAGGCCCGGCCACGAGGCCGGCTACGACGGTCAGTACTAACGTGCGGATCATAGGAGACCCTCCGTTTTTCCGTGTAAAGGATTGTAGGCCCGCGACAATTGCTGTGGTAGGCGCCAATCGGTAACTCCGTCCGTGGCGCGGGGGCGCGAACGGTCGAGCTCCTGCAACACCCTGGAACGGAGTTCGCCCTGCAATTCTCTCCCGGAAGCGTTATTTTTTTGTGACGTACGTCGCACTCAAGTCGTTGTGTTGCAGCACAATGGACGCGCAGTCGCATCCGGGGTGCAAGGGGAATTGCGGGGCCAAGAGGGGCGCTGGACCATGCTGGTACGTGGCGTGCATGCACAGACCCTCGTCATTGCACGGACGCTCATGTCTTCGACCAGAATCGATCATCTGGCGAACGTTATGAGCGCAAAGAACCGGGTGTTTCCTGCATAGAAACGCCTAAAGAACACGTAACCGGTAAGTCGTTCCTGTCGCCGATAGTTTGCTTTTCTATTCGCAGCCTCATACCCCCCGATGAAGCGCCTTGATGTAGTATGTCTCGCCGCCCTTGGCGGGCTCGCCTTTTTTGTTGGCGCTGAGGCTGTGGAAACTCGCCAGGCTCTTGCCATGCGTTCAGGTACAGGCGAGACACTGGTCACCGAAGACGCTCCTGCAAGAATCGACTCCGCGCTCCTCAACGAGGAACGCGTGACGGATGCCTCGGATGTCGAAGACGTCAGGCGCAGGCTCGAGCTCTCCGCATCCAGTACGTATTTAGGTGAAGTGCTGGCAGCACATGATTCTTCGCTGGCGCGATGGGCCGACCGTCGCACAACCCCGCTCAGGGTCTGGATTCAGTCGCGGTCGACCATAGAGAACTGGGCTCCTGCACTCGTACCGCTTGTGCGAGAGGCATTTCTCGACTGGGGTAACGCTGGCCTGCCACTCAACTTTGTCTTCGTAACGGACTCGCTCAGCGCCGACGTACACGTAACCTGGATCAATCGCTTTGACGAGTCGATCAGCGGCAAGACGCTTTGGACGCACGACGAGCGCTGGCTGATCCTCGCCGCCAACGTCGTTTTGGCCGTGCATCATCGCTCGGGCGACCCACTCGACAACGCTGCGATGAAGGCTATCGCACTACACGAAGTCGGACACCTGCTGGGGCTCGATCACACCGGCGACACCACGAGCATCATGGCGCCACGTGTACGAGTGAAGGAGTTGTCGGGCGCGGATCGAGCCACCGCGCAGCTTCTCTATGCGCTCCCGCCGGGAAGGATTGGCGCTCCCGCTCGTACCAAGACGAGACGGTAGCACGCTCCTAAGCTGCGACGCTGAGTCGGCCGCCCCACCCAGCCAGACTTATAGTGCAGATCGCAGCTCCTTAGGAGCGCAGAAACGTAGAAGCGTCCCGTTCACCACTTCAAAACCACGTTCACTGCCTTCTTCATCCGCATCACCTGAAGGCTCACTTCTTTGGTAGGCGTGTCGTTCATGATCTCGCGCAACGCCTGAGGAGTCGTAATTGGTGAACCCTGCGCGGAAACAATAACGTCTCCACTCCTGAGTCCCGACTGCGCGGCGGGTGAACGCGGAATCACCTCAACCACAAACACCCCGCGATCCACAGAAACTAGCTGACCCAGATCCTCGTTCAGCGGGATGATGTTGGCTCCGGCCGCCCAGACCGCTGTACCACGCGAAGAAAACAGTACGCTGTAGCCTAGTGGCGAGTTGGAAAGATCTTCTGCGCGAAAGCGACCACCGGCAATAAAGAGTCTGCCGGGCGAACCGGGCGCTGGAACGCGAAGAACGGGGGCTCCAGGCATGGGAGCCATTGCCGCCGCCAGCGTTTCATCCACCCACGCACAGGGAACCTCAAAGTCCGAAGGGCTGGGCTCGATGAGCACTGAGAGTGTCTTTGTATCCACTCCACGCTTGAGCTTTAGGGCCAGACGCGCTCCTGGTTTGAGCAATTCTCCAAAGACGACCTCTGCATCGCGCAGATCCCTTCCATCAAGACTCAACAGAATGTCGCCACGCTGAACTCCAGCACGCTCGGCGGGTGAATTTGGTTCCACCGACTCGATACTCGGATAGGCGCGGAAGTGCGTGACGGTAATATTGTTCTCGGCGCTCAGCGTGTACTCGGAAGTAAAGGTGATTCCCATCCAGCCATCGGGTTGTCGCCTCGCCGAGCAGAGGTCGTCCAGAGCGCGCCTGAGGTTGTTGCGGTCGCTTTCAAGGTCGGCGAGCCGTACTTCCACTCCGCGCAGGGAGTTGGCAACGCTGGTGCGCTCTCCTTCACCAATATCGGTCTTTCTGAGTGAAACGAGCAGACGTTGGCGAGTGTCGTTGAGCCTGAGAGCAATGTTACGCCTCTCGATCAGTTCACGCGCCAGACGTTCGACCTCGATCTCAAAAGGAGTCACAGCGCGCATGATCCGGATAGTCACGCTGTCTCTGTTTTGTGCCTGAGCCTGCACCGCCAGCGCACTCGCGGCAACGGCACTCACCCCAATGGCTATAACCAAACGACCAAGGGATACAGTGCGTCCAGCGAGTGTTGCCACGCGGTCTTTGTCTACCACTTTCTGCTGCAGCATATTAGAACCGGCCCATCCTCATGGACGCCGGCAGGGTTGTTCCTATACGGCGTATGGTTGCTTCTCGTGCATTCATCGTTGCCAGCAGATACTGGTTGATGATTGGATCCTCCGGCGCATCCGTGAGGGCGCGCTGGAACGTCTCAGAGGCCATGTCCAACGCGGCCAGACGCGTGCGATACTGATCCGACCGGCCGTACGAGGGGCCGGCATCGTGCGCGGCCAGGTACGCAGCCGCTTCTTCGTAAGCGCGCTGGGCCTGTTCAAGTTGCTCCAGCGCTTCCTGAGTTGACCCCAAGACCATACCTGGGTTGGAAACACTCAGCACACCTCCACCTGCTGCCGCTGCAGCTCCCGCATTCGAACCTACAGCAAAAATGCCTGCGCCAGTCGCACCCGCGGAAATCCTGCCAGCGAGTACGCCAGTCGCCAGAAGAACCGCAGCGCTGGCAGCGCGCAGCAGCCAAACCCTGGTGCGACTCTTTCTGAGAACGCTCTGCCCTGGTGCGGCAAGCAGTCCCTCTTTGCTCAGCGCTTCTCGCAGCGAATCCCAGTTGGTCGAGGGAGGTCCAATACGACGCCTCTCGTCCGCAGCCAGAGTCACGAGCGTGCGGTACGCATCAAGTTCAGACGCGCAACGGTTGCACATGGCCAGGTGGTCACGCTCAGCGGGAGCAGCAACCCCGTCAGCCAGCTCCGCCATTCGCTCAATAGGCAGGTGCAGCGTGTTCATGATCCGATTCAGGTGAAATTCTGTCTACCAGATGTCCAAGAAGGCGGCGCAGTTTAGCGCGTGCCTTGAATAGTTGAGATTTGGAACCCCCCGTCGTGATCCCCAGTTCTCGTGCGATTTCTTCGTGTGTGTAACCCTCAACGTCGTGCATCATGAAGACGGTACGCGCTCCCGGTGAGAGTTGCGATGCTGCGTCGTGGATCGTGGCCATGACCAGCGCACTCTCGCTCCCCTGTTCGACGTACGCGGTGTCTTCTTCGATCGCCGTCTCGACCTTGTCCAACCTTTTAGTACGGCGCAGCGCGTTCAGCGTACGGTTTACCGCAATCCTGTGTGCCCATGTGCCGAACTGGGACTCACCTCGATAACTCGGCAACGCCCGGAAGATCTGGATCCATACCTCCTGCGCGACGTCGGCGGCCAGGTCCGGATCCCCCACCAGACGACGCACCACGGCGTCTATGTGCGGCGCATGCTGCGACCAAAGCTGTCGCATTGCCCGCTCATCGCCTTCGATAGCGCTCTGGATGATTCTCTGATCCGATACCATGGCTTCCTACTTATTTCGTCACTTAGCCGTCGGAGGAGGTTGCCGGTTTGGTGAGTGCCGTACGGGGGCAAGAGGCCCAAATGTGTCGCGTTTTTGAGTGGCCGCCTGCCCACTTGGGGGGTCATTTTGTGGCGGAGATCACGCATTTCCTATTGACAGGAGCTAATCTGCCACTTCATATGATCGGGTCGAACTTGCATTTTGGCAACGACCTACGCCATTTTGGACCGTAGGTCTCGAGGGATTTGGGAGTACGTGGTGCAACCTTTGCTCGTCATTGAAGGGTAGTTGTCGTTGGGTCGGCGTCTCGAAAGTGCCGGCCCCTGTCTTCTGTAGCCTTGGTACCCCCTATTTGCTGTGCTGATTAGCGTCGCCTTTGCCCTGTTGGCCCCGATTCTCACCGACAAGCTGCCGGTGCGCCCCCCCAAGGAAGTTGGCATGTCTGCTGAACGACTTGCCAACATCGACCGTGTGGTGCGGCGTGGACTTTCCGCAGGTGGATACCCCGGTGCGGCTGTCGTCGTTGGAAGAAAGGGTGCCATAGCTCTCCAAAAGGGCTACGGGCGACTGGGGTGGGCGACCAGTAGTCCTGCAGTCAGCGCGGAGAACACGATTTACGATCTCGCGTCGCTCACCAAGGTCGTGGCGACCACGACTGCGGCAATGATTCTTTATGACGAAGGCCGCCTGGCGCTCGATGAACCTGTGGCGACGTATCTCCCAGCCTTTGTTGGAGGGGCCAAGGATCGCGTCACGATAAGGCAGCTTTTGACGCACCACTCGGGGCTTCCTGCCGGAAAGCAGCTCTGGCGTATGGCGCTCAATCGCGAGCAGGCCAAACGCATAGTGCTGGAGACTCCCCTCATCTGCAATCCGGGCAACTGTTTTCTATACAGCGACCTGGGCGCTGACATCATGGGGTGGGTGATCGAAGAGATCTCCGGTCAGAGTCTGGATTCTTTCCTTAACGAGCGCCTCTTTGAGCCGTTAGGGATGAACGACACATTCTTCAATCCGTCGTTGGAGTTTCAGGGTCGGATAGCTCCCACGGAGGTTTCGCCTCCGCGCGGCTATCCCCTCAAGGGCGAGGTGCACGACGAGAACGCCTTTGCGCTTGGCGGTGTAGCCGGTCACGCTGGGCTTTTCTCCACCGCTTCAGATCTGGCGATGTTCGCCGAGATGATGCTGAATGGCGGGATCTATGATGGCGTGAGGATTGTCAGCGATTCAACAGTGGCGCGTTTCACGACGCGCACCGCTGGCACGCGTGCTTTGGGCTGGGATACGGCCGATGGTGACGGAGGCTCGGGCGAGTACCTGTCGAGTCGCGCCTATGGTCACACCGGTTATACCGGGACGTCTATCTGGATCGACCCGGACCGCGACATGTTCGTGATATTACTGACCAATCGGGTGCACGCAGCACGCGCTCGTCGGCCAGCAAAGGTCATAGCGGATGTTCGCGCCGATCTTTCTGATGCAGCCGCCTTGGCGGTGGTAGAGGGCGTGGACGAGATACCGGCAATGCCTGCGTCGTTCCGCGCTGATCGGGCCGATGGCTGGAATCCGGCGGTTCGGCGTGCCCGTCCTCGCCGCTCTTCAGCTCGCCGCACGCCGACAAAGAAGGTGACGACGGCTAAGAGCAAAAAGCCAGCGGCAACGAGCAAAGCCAAGAAGGCCTCGGCAAAGTCGACCAAAAAGGCGCCCGCCAAGGGGAAGTAGTTGCGACGCTGGGAGGTTGGGAGGTTGGGAAGTTGGGACGCCTCGATGGCGAGCGGCCGCGCATAACCGTCGATCCTCATTTGGCTCATCGCATCCGACTTGGCACTCGTCGCGCGATCGGTTAAGCTTGCCCTTGTAACACAAATGACCGGGGTGCCGGCGCCGCGAGTGTGCGCCGGCTGAGAGAGTCCCGCCGAACCTGATCCGGTTAGCACCGGCGTAGGGAGTCCAGCAATGAAAACCGACCAGTCGGCGCGCCATGCGCGCCAGCAAACGCGCGCCGCCCTTGGCGCGGTGCGTTGGGTTGCCACCTCAACAACCATCGTCCTCTTAGTCAGCGGCGCGGCCACTGCGGGGGCCCAGCAGGCTGACACGAGCCGTACACAAAGCGACAGCGCTCGCCGTATCGAGCGAGTGACAGTCTCGGCTATTCGCGCATCCAATGCCGCGCCGATCTCGCAAAAGACGATAGGGCGCTCGACCATTGAACGCCGCCAGTTTGGCCAGGACGTACCGCTACTGCTGACGGGAGCCTCCCCTTCACTTTCGGCACACACCGAGACGGGAACCAACTGGGGGTACAGCTATCTGCGGTTGCGGGGTATCGACCAAACGCGCATAAACATCACGATCGACGGTATTCCTCTCAACGACATGGAGGACCAGGTCCTCTACTTTGCCAACTTTGGCGACCTCATGTCGAGCGTGCAGTCGGTCCAGGTCCAACGTGGAGTTGGCACGAGTACCGCAGGCACAGCGTCGTTTGCCGGGTCCGTGAATTTTGAAACGATGCCGATTGGAGTGGCCGAAGGCGGAGGAGAGCTACATCTGCAGCTGGGATCGTATGGCGCGAGACGCGTGAGCGGGGCGTACAGGTCCGGGCTGCTCGACAACCGCGTGGCCGTATACGGACGGGGCGGCGCGCTAACGACCAACGGCTATCGCGACCACAGCGGAGTGAGCGGCGGGTCCGGGTTTCTGGGAGCCGGGTGGTTCGGTGATCGCGACATAGTCAAACTCACCGCGCTCGCGGGAGTCCTGGCCGACACACTCTCGTATGTTGGAGCCACACTCGATGAACTCCGGCAAAACCGTCGCTACAACCCATTGTCGCCCGAAGAGCTGGATCGCTTTGGGCAGCAGATGCTGGGTCTGTCGTGGACTCGGATCGTTAGTCCAGCAACATCCTTCAGTACAACGCTCTACCGGAACTCCGCATCTGGCCACTACGACTACATAGACGGTGCAGACCGCTACCAGTTTGAACTGGATCACACCTGGTACGGTCTCACGAGCGTGCTCAATCACACACGTGGAGCGCTCGAGATCAATGCCGGGATCAACGGGAATACATACGAGAGGGCGCATCGTGCCTTCTACAGGCCCGACACCAGGCTTTACGACAACACTGGCCACAAAGAAGACGTCAGCGGCTTTGTCAAAGCGGGCTATCGTGCGGGGCCCGCGCGGTGGTTTGTAGACCTCCAGGCTCGGCACGCGCGCTTTGAGTATGAGCCCGACGCAAACGCCGGAATTACGAGCCGTTCGACCGACTGGACGTTCTTTAATCCCAAGGCAGGAGTAACCTACGCGATCTCTGAACGGCTGAGCGCTTATGCCTCTTATGGCATCACTACGCGCGAACCTGCCCGCAATGATCTTTTTGCCGGAGAGGATGACATGAACTCCGGGAACGTTGCTGCAATCGGTGACCTTGGACGTATCGATCCCGAAACGGTGCGTGACCTCGAAGCGGGTATCAACTACCGCATTCCAAACCTGGAAGTGCAGGCCAACGTCTATAGCATGGACTTCCGCAATGATATTGCCCGCATAGGCGCCCCAACTCCTTCCGGAGCAGTGCTTCGCCGTAACGTGGGCTCCAGCTACCGTCGTGGAGTTGAGTTCGATGCCAACTGGCTGGCGACCTCACGCCTGACGGTCGGTGGCAACTTTACTGTCAGCACCAATCGTATCGAGCAGTTTACGGATTCCTCAGGAGGGGCTCCCGTAACCTATCGAGACGTGGAACCGGTTCTCACGCCGAACTTCATGGCTGCGTACCGGGCAGGATTTGATCTCACGCAACAACTCAACGTCTCGGCGGAGGGACGCTATCAGTCTCGAGCATATCTTGACAACACGAGCAATGCCGCTCGCGTGCTGCCCGCGTATCACCTCCTCGACGCCACGGCGCGCTATTCGATTTCACGCTATGCACTCACGCTGCGCGGCGCCAACCTGCTGGACAGCAAGAAGTTCGGGAGCGGCTCTGCGTCCTCGGGAGAGGTGCGCTACTTCATTCTTCCGGGAAGATCCTTCTTTCTCACCGCAGAAGTCGCATGGTAGGTGCTTGTCGCCAAGGGCGTAATTGGCGAGCTTTCGCTGGAGGTGCTTATGAAAGGATTGCCGATGTTTGAGTCAGACGAACCTGTTCGCAAACACGAACCGCAAGACGTGGAGCTCTCCACTCCACAGCACCCTGCGGCCGAGCCCAGGACTAACACGGCTGAAGAAGAAGAACTCGCCGAACGAGTCAAGCTGGCGCTGAGGCGTGTCAAGGACCCAGACATCAATCTCAACATTGTCGACATGGGCCTTGTTTACGACGTGGTGATCAGCGGCGGCGACGTGAGAATCGATATGAGTCTCACGTCACCAGGGTGTCCTTCGGGCCCCGAGATCATGGGCAACGCCGAGCGTGAATTGAGAACGGTCGACGGTATCGAATCCGCGACGATTAATCTCGTCTGGACTCCGCCCTGGACTCCTGACCGGATCGAGCCGCGGGTCCGGGCGTATCTGGGCTTTTAGGCTCGAGAGACACAACAACGCTCGCGGACTCCATGCCGACGCGATCAATCGTCGACACGGTAATGTATTCAGGGGCGTGGCCGTTCACGTCATTGGCGAGATGGACGCGGTGCTCTCTAGCATCGGCCACGCGGGTTCTCCAGCCATCAGAATAGCGCGCCCGCACCAGCCACCAGAGCGGGTCGCTGCTCATCGGTGGTAGACCGGAGCCGCCCTTTCGCGCCCCAGTTGTACCGGTGGCGTCGCTTGATGCAAGCCGTATGTTGATGTCCACGCCGCTCCTGTTGGCGGTAGCGGTGGGCACCGGCATCTGTGGCAATCCTACCGTAAGCCAGGGAGAGGCCGGAACCAGCGCGGGCTCGGCGTAAGGACCGCTCTGCAGTTTCTCCACGATGGCGTCGGAGTTGTGCAGGAATGCGTTCATCGGAAAGTGCACATTCCCGCTCACGGGTCCGAGGCGCGACCTGGTGGCGTCGATCTGCGCAACAATCTCACTAACCGGCCAAGTGACGCGCTTTTCCGCCGACGCTCTGCCTGTGTAGTTGCCTGGCCATACGTGGCGCTCTCTGGTGTTTTCCGACATCCACCACGTCAAAAGGTCGCCATAGGGCTGGAAGGGAGCGCTGACCTTCCAGTAGAGCTGCGGCGTGAAGTAGTCAGCCCAACCCTCGTTCAGCCAGCGACGCGAATCGGCGTAGAGCTTGACGTATGGATCAAAGCCCCGCACCGAAGCGGGATGCCCCGGTCGCCAGATACCAAACGGCGAAATGCCAAACTTCACCCAGGGCTTGGTGCGTTTGATGCGCGTATAAAGAGTTTCGATCAGCTGGTCGACATTGTGCCTGCGCCAATCGTCGCGGCTGAGCTTGCCACCGCTCCTGCGATACACGTTCCAGGATCTGTCATCGGGAAAGGGCACCTCGCGACGTCGGCGATCCAGTTCAGGGTACGGGTAGAAATAGTCGTCAAAGTGGACGCCGTCGACGTCGTACCTCTCTACCACATCGAGGACCACGTCAATCGTGCGCTTGCGAACCGCGGGCTCACCCGGATCCATCCACTGGTAAGGTCCGTACTTGTGCACCAGGCTCGGCGACTGCCTGCTGATGTGCGATGCTGCAGCTACAGGTGTTTTGTCTCCAGGGTGTCGTGCTCTATAGGGATTGAACCAGGCGTGCAATTCCAGTCCGCGCTTGTGGGCCTCGTCCACCGCAAAGGCGAGCGGATCCCATCTGGGGCTGGGCGCCTTTCCCATGGCGCCGGTAAGAAAGTACGACCACGGTTCCAGACGCGATTCATACATCGCGTCAGCGGCCGGCCTCACCTGAAAAATCACCGCGTTCAACCTGAGGTCACGTGCGATGTCGAGCAATCGGATGAGCTCGGCCTTTTGGGCAGACACTGGCAAGCCCGGCTTTGATGGCCAGTCGATGTTATCTACAGTTGCTATCCACGCGGCCCTGAACTCGCGCGGCGCCGGCGGAGCAACCGTGTCATTTGCCGCACCGCGCGCCGCGTAAAGCTCTCCTCGATCGTCGGGCTGCGCGCTAAGCGGATTCGACAGCCCGAGCAACACGAGGGCCAGTGCGAAGTATTTGAAAACTTGCCCTTCAAGCATCTCGATACGGTGAATCGTCAGTGGTCGACCCGTTCCGGGGCGCACTACCCGCTTTGCCCCGTAAGGCACGAACGAACGCCTCACCCAGCTCTTCTACCTGCCAGCGCCGAACTCCAGGTACTTCCAGGATATCCTCGACCTTTGCTGGCTTACGCCGCGCCACGGCTTCGAGACGCTCTCTCGAAAAGAGAACTCCGGGATCCAGTTCGAGGCGGCTTGCCGCCTCGTCCCGCGCGCGCTTGAGTCGCGAAACTATTTCGTCAAAATCAGGATCGCGCTCCCAGCGAGCTGCCTTGGGAAAACGCGGCAACTCCGACTCCGGGATCGACACTCCTCGCCCAACTGCTTCGAGCAGCTGCGCACCTCGTTGTTCCACCAGCCTTACGTTGAGACCACGCGTCCCCTCCAGCGCCTTCGCTGAGGAGGGCATAGCTCGCGAAAGTGCAAGCAGCACTTCATTAGTAACTATTCGGAACGTGCTCTTGTCCTGGGCACGGGCAACTTCATCGCGCCAGGTGGTAAGCTCGCGCAAGACCGCCAGTTCGCGCCGCGTGAGATCACGCGCCCCCTTTATTCTCAAAAAGGCGAGTGACGGATCTTCTTCTTCCCAACGCGTTCCCTCGAGGCGAGCAAACTCCTCCTTTGCCCACTCCAGGCGTCGCTTTTTCTGCAACTGGGAACGCAGCTTTTCTCGCAGCTCCAGCAAATGCAGAGTGTCCTGTGCCGCGTAGTCGAGCATCTCTTCGGTCAAGGGACGCATCGACCAGTCGGCCCGCTGGTGCTTCTTGTCGAGCTTGAGTCCAAAGAACTGTTCCAGAAGCGCCGCCAGGCCAAATGCCTTTATTCCAAGGAGCTGCGCCGCGATCCGCGTGTCAAAGATGTTGGTGACCCGCCAGCCATAATCCTGATGGAGGAGGCGCAGGTCGTAGTCGGCGTCGTGAAAAACCACCTCCACCTCCCGCGATTCCAGGAGCTCCCCCAGCTTGCCAGGAGCCGGCACTCGAAGCGGATCTATGATCGCATGCCTGTCCAGTGTCGACAGTTGCAGCAAATAGATCCGGTCCACGAAACGGTGAAAACTCGCCCCCTCTGTGTCCACTGCCACGATCGGAGCCGCAGATATCGATGCCAGAAACCCCTCGGCTTCACGCGATGAATCGAGGTAAAGGGTCGTGGCTCCGGTAGAATTCCGATTCAAGTGCGACTTTAAGCTGAAGTTTCGCGCTTAGGGTAGTTCGTTAGCGGTACGACAATTCTGGCGTCAACAAGCAACTTATCCAAAGTACCATATCCGTACTCCCCTATGGCCCTATGTGATCCGCTCGTCCAACGGTTCCCAACCCTGGAGTCAATTCCCAGGGCGGAGCTGGGCGTGGCTCAATCACCTATAGAGGAATGGACGCTTGAAAACGGGGAGTCTCTACGGGTCAAGAGGGACGATCTGAATGCCCCCGTGATGGGGGGAAACAAGGTGAGAGCGCTGCAATACCTTCTTGCCGGTGCCGTTTCGAAGGGACGACCTGTGATCACAGTGGGGGGCGTCGGTTCCACGCACATACTCGCCACATCAGTCCATGCGCGAAGGCTCGGGCTTGACTGTCGTGCGTGGAGGTGGCCGCACGAGGAAAATGCAATTTCCAGGCTGGTCGCTGCTCGAATCAATCGGTCGTGCCAGAGCGCCAGGGTCGTAGCAAACCCGCTCGCTGCCTTTGGTATTGCGCGCTGGCGGACCCTTAGAGACCAGGCACACTGGGTACCCTTCGGCGGGACGTCGCCACGCGGGATGCTTGGGCATATCGCCGCCGGGCTCGAACTGGCCCGCCAGTTAAAGGACGAGGGGCCGAGCGCTAGCGCCGCCACCTCGGTGTTTTTGCCGCTAGGGAGTGGAGGAACGGTGGTCGGACTGTCACTGGGCTTGAGTGCGGCGGAGATCGATACACGTGTAGTGGCGGTGCGCTGCGGCCCGTCGCTACACTTTGATCACAAGTGGCTGGGATGGCTGGCGCAGCGGGCGCTTCGGTTCTTGCGCCAAAATGGTGTCCCTGGCTCGGAGCTTCCACGGTGGACGTCGCCTGAGATCGTTCACGACGTGTATGCCGGAGCTTATGGTCGGCCATCTGCCGATGCTCAGAGACTTGCCGAGGTCGTCAAAAAATCCTCTGGGCTGGATCTCGACGCGACCTATAGTGCTAAGGCATGTTATGCCGCCTGGCGTCGGATTCGGGATCGCACCAGTGCCGGGTCCGTGATCTTCTGGAACACTTTTGATGCACGCTGGATGAGCGAGGTCTCTGGTAACCAACGATGATTGCCTGGATTGGCGGACGTGCTGTCGGCTACGACGATGTTGGGTCAGGAGACCCGATCGTTTTCGTGCACGGCTTTCCGCATCGGCGAACTCTTTGGGCACCGCAACTCGGCGCACTCGTAGATCGAGCGCGCTGCATTGCCATTGACCTGCGTGGCTTTGGCGAGTCCACTGCCGAAGGTAGTGGTTCGGTCGACACCTATGCCGACGATGTAGTTGCCCTGCTCGACAACCTCAGGGTGGAGCGTGCTGTAATCTGTGGTTTGTCCATGGGAGGCTACGTTTCCCTCGCGCTGTGGCGCCGCCATCCAGAGCGTGTGCGCGGCCTCGTTCTCATGGACACGCGGGCGGGAGCCGACAGTCCCGAGGGTGTGGCAAAGCGCAAGGAGATGATTGTTCTGGCGCGCGAACGTGGCAGCGGCGGGGTTGCTGACGCCACCATCACGGGAATGGTAGGCAAGCGCACGAGGGAGCGCTGCCCGGAGGTTGTGGACGCCGTACACCGAATGCTCGAGAGCGCCTCGGTGGAAGGGATAGTGGCTGCACTCGAAGCGATGATGAACCGCCCGGATTCTACGCAGACCCTGGCCACCATAGACGTTCCGACGTTGATCATTGTGGGCGAGGAAGATGCACTTACGCCACCGAGTGAGTCGCGCGCGATGCACGCGGCGATTCCTGGGAGCACGCTGGAAATCATACCTGGGGCTGGCCACGTATCGAACTTTGAGCGACCCGCGCCAGTCAATCACGTACTCAGTGAATTTCTGGCTTCGATTTTGCTTTCATAGCGTTCTGGTTCATGTCGTGGATGTCTGTGGGCGCATTCGTTGTATTGGCTATTTGAACCAAACTTCACAAAGGTTGTAGGGTGCAGAAAGCGCTGATTCCGCAGAGTGCGCGCAGGTCGGGTGGAGGGACACGAGCGTCTGCGCGTCGCGCAAAAAAGGCTGCTAAGAGAGGCACAGCGTCCGGCAAAGGATCCAGGAATGCCAGGACAAAGCCACTGGTGTCACTCCGTGTTGCTCAGGGGAGTGGCGGCGTTGTGGCGGTCGTTCCCCGGCTGCCATCGCTCAAAACTCTGGCTGCGCGATGGATGTACATCCTGCGCAACCGCAGCCGCTGGGCAGGAGACGAAGACTTCAAGGCTGCGATCAACAACCGTGCGGCGAGCGCGCTAAGCGAGCTTGGCATTGGTGATGACGTACTAAAGGCGATTGTTGCAGCGCGCTCGCGGCATGTGGAGGTGGAGTTTCACGAAGGGACGCAGTCGGCGGACAAGGATGAACTGCTCGACGCGGCGGCGGTATTTCCGTGGGAGTTTGTGCTCAGCAGCGCGACCAAAGTCGTGGGCCGATCGCATTCCCTGATCATCACGCGACTACTTCCTCGCATCACTCCACAGGTC
This sequence comes from uncultured Gemmatimonadaceae bacterium, assembly GCA_964649855.1. Taxonomy (GTDB): domain Bacteria; phylum Gemmatimonadota; class Gemmatimonadetes; order Gemmatimonadales; family Gemmatimonadaceae; genus CAZYTS01. The sequence goes on along the minus strand of CAZYTS010000015.1, from coordinate 20,006 downwards.
GCTGGCGGACGCAAGCTCAAGCGTCTGCTTTTTGTGGAGAGTGCTCCTGGCCGCATAGCCAACTCTTACTCCTTTGATTCGGAGCGCACGCGTCTCAGAGCGGCCATCGGTAAAGAGTGGCGCACCTCGCAGAGCGAAACCGTGGCTCGGCTGGCCGATCGGATTGCCGGGCTAAAACCAGAAGTGATCCATGTTTCCGGAGTAGACAACCATCAGATTGTTCAGCCGGAGCTCATTCCCGGTTTCTATTCCGAAGAGGCAATCGAGGCTCTGGTACCCGAACCACCCAAGGATGGCATGATCGTGCAGGGCGAGAGCCTCGCAGAGGTACCGTGTGACTACATCGACCTTGCAGCTGCACTTGTCCGGCCGGGAAAGACGGGGCGAGCCGCCCCTCCTCTGCTGGTGACTCTCAACCTCTATTACTCGGCGGGACGTCTGGCGCGGGAGTGCGTGAGTCGCGGCGCTCATGCAGCGTTGGGGTTTCTGGACGAGATCGACGACGAACTCGCAGAGTATTTTTTCCAGGCGTTCTTTGTGGCGTGGCGGCGTGAGCTGAGCGTGGTGGACCTCCCTCGCGCCTTTGGTCAGACCTGGACGTTGCTGAGAGAGCGTCGCGAGCAGCTCTATGGGACGGGGATCGTACTCTGGCTCGCGAGGTCCGCCTTTGCATCTGACAGACGTTCTGTGATGCGTGAAGCCGAGGAGGACGAGTCGGAAATCGTTGAAGACCGGCTTCCTAACGATGCAGAGCGCACCGCGACGCGGCTTGTGCCTGTCGGTTCGGTGCTTCAGGTGAGCCTTCAGGTACCATCCGAGATCAACTATTCGCTGCTACACAATGGGCGCCGTTTTCTCGACAGACTTACGCTCAGCAAGCTGGTTGAGCACCCGTTGGACGAGATATCTGTAACGGTTGATCTCAACGTTGGTGACATTTCGTTACCGTTCCGGCATACGGAGACGTTGCTTGCAGAACCGCAGCGCACGCTAGCAGAGGAGGTACGGCTGCCGCTCACTGCCCCTCTTCTGAGATCGCTGCGCGAGCGCGTACAAAGTACGCTGTACGTCAAGGTTCAGTGGGACGGGCGCACGGCCTTTGAACAAACGCGTCCAGTTACGCTCCTTCCCGTGGACGAGTGGTTCGACGACACTCAGAACAATCCCTGGCTCCCGTCGTTTGTGTTGCCTCGCGATCCGGCGGTCCAGGAGATCATTTCAGTGGCGCGTCGATACCTCGTTGCGCTTCAGGACGACCCATCCGCCGGATTCGACGGCTACCAGTCACTTGACGAATCCGCAGATGATCCCGCCGAGTCCATCGACCGTCAGGTCCAGGCGATATGGACGGCACTGGTACACGAGTATCGTCTCATGTACATCAATCCACCGCCGGCATATTCGAGCCGCAACCAGCGTTTGCGTACTCCGGGCGAGATATTGGCAACAAGGAGCAGTACGTGCGTCGATCTGGCGCTGCTGCTTGCCTCTTGTCTGGAGTACATTGACATACACCCGGTGATCGTACTCCTCACTGGCCACGCCTTTGTAGGCTACTGGCGCAGCGACGAGTACCACGACGAGTTTCGCGGTGTAACAGTCGTTCCAAAGAGCGCCGATACTCATGTCGGCGAGCTTACGCGCAATTCGTCTGTCTCGCTGGTCGATCAGTACGGCTGGCGCGTGGCCCAGCAGCAATACGCAGAGCTGCAGGAGTACGTGCGCAAGGACAAGCTCCGTTGTCTCGAAGCAACTGGACTCTGCTTTAACTATTCGTTCGCCGACTCGCTGGAGGAAGGCTTTGCCAACATGCGCGTGCCGGCTGACTTTGACTCGCTCATAGACGTACGTTTGGCGCGCACTGCCCGGCCTCCCGTTACGCCGCTGCCCGTGATACGGAATGACGAGGGGATTCCAGGCTTGCGCAACAGTGACGGGTCCGATGGCTGAAAACCTACCAGATGCGGCTAGCTTTGTTGACGCCATCGATGCCCACGGCGCCGTCTTTGACGTTGTAGACACCGGCGCACCCAGCGCTCTGGACGTTCGGGTGAGCGAGGTGCGGCGTCGTCGAGGGCGACTGGCTGATGACCTGGAAACCGGTTTTAGAGATGTCGTACTTGAAGAGCGTGACGGAGTGCTTGTATGGCAGACCGCAGACGACGTGCGGCGCCGAACGGGCCGCGCCCGTGGCCAAAGACGTGGCACTCGCAGAGGTGCCGTTCAGGGTCGCGTTCTCAAGGAGGTCACGGTCCCGATTCTTGAACCTAACGAGTACCTCGCTTCCCTGGCACGGACCGATGAGCAATTGAGTGAGGAGTGCCACTCGGGACTGCGGCGCGTCGTTCTTAACGAAACGGGCAAAGGTCCACTCTTTGAGCTATCTAAACAAGGAAGCGCGGGACCGTTTGATGGAAGCACACTCGTCCTGATCCACGGCACTTTCTCCAGGTCACGCAACATGCTCGAAGAGTTTGCAGCTACCGGAGACGGCATTGCTTTTCTTCGCGACGCTCTAAAGGAGCGCTCCGGCCAGGTTTTTGCGTTCGATCATCCCACGTTGTCTGTAAGTCCTTACATCAACGCTCTGGATCTTTCGAGGGCATTGGCCGGAACCACGGGCAGGCTCGATTTTGTAGCTCATAGCAGGGGCGGCGTGGTCGCGCGCTGGTGTGTGGATGTTTTGGGCAGCGGCCTTGCCGCAACGCAACAGCGTGTGGTTCTGGCTGGGTCACCTATGCGTGGAACGAGTCTCGCATCGCCTAATCGTCTGCAGCCGGTGCTCAGTGTTCTGAGCAATATCGGCGCTTTCGTCAGCTCGAGCATGAAGATCGCCGCAGCAGCCAATCCGTTTTCGCTGGCGTCGCTCGCGCTCCTCAAGTTTATCGTTCGCAAGGAAAAGAACCGCTGGGGTATTCCGCCTGTCAGAGACCTCAGCGACAAGTCGTCGGTGGGAGCCGCGGTGGCCGTGATTCCAGGGCTCCAGGGCCAATCGGCTGCGAGCAACAACTACGAATTGCAGCGACTCCGCGAGTCAGCACGGGCCAAGAACGCTCGCTATTTCGCTCTGACCGCGGACTTTGAGCCCGAGAAAATCGGCTGGAAGCTCTGGAAAGTGCTAAGCGACGCTGCCAAAAGGGCCGGAGACATAGCGGCGGACACGATCTTTCCGGCCGAGAACGACCTCGTCGTCGATACAGCCCACATGACGTCGCTGGCCAGCGCACGCGAGGTGGACGAGGTCTACTCATTTGGAAGCCAGAACCTGGTCCACCACTGCAACTACTTTAGGCAGGCGGGCTCGCTCAAGCAGATGCGAGTTTGGCTATCAAAGTAAAAGCCACACGCATTCGGGCGGGCAAGCGGATGCTCCGCGAAAATGCTGCCTAGCGAGTGGGGCGTCCCGGTGGGTTCTCGCCCGTGAAAATGTCGCGGTTGATCTGAATGTACTGGCGCAGGTTGCCTGGCACGTCCTCTTCGGGGAAGATGGCCGTCACTGGACACTCTGGCTCACAGGCGCCGCAATCGATGCATTCATCCGGGTGGATGTAGAGCATCTCCGGGCCTTCGTAGATGCAGTCGACCGGACAAACGTCTACACAGGATTTGTCCTTGGTCCCGATGCAAGCTTCGGTAATTACGTACGGCATGGTGATAGGTGAGAGAGTGCGCCCTGATTTGTCCTACATGGGGCTCACCCGGTTAGGATAACCAGAAAACCGGGAGACGAGAAGCCGCCCGAACCTCGATGCCTCTGGGCAGGCTCGTCATGAAATGACGTGGAAGCCTCTCGTGGGGCAACCCAGCAACCTGGTAGGGAATACTCCGACCTGGATCCTTGGCTACTTCCATGGCGGGGCTGACCTTGGCTTTTCCCAAAGGTCTGGATTGTGCCGATAGAGAGTGATTTTTCGGCCGATCACCTGAATCACCTCGGCCCCTACACCGCTTGCGAGTGCGGATGACAGTCGGCGCGGTTCGAGCCCCTCGTGGCGGCCTACCGCAATTTTCACGAGCTCGTGAGTGCGCAGCACCTCGTCAATCGACTGCATTACCGCGTCGGTGGCCCCGGCAGCTCCGATGTGGACCATCGGATCGAGGTGGTGTGCCTCGGAACGAAGTTCAGCGCGTTCCTTGCCTTTCATCTGTCGCTCGCTCTCCCCGGTTTGGTCAGGAAAGGGTATGGATTGATCGGATCGCCGTCCCACCACCTCCCATTCCCCTTGTATCGCAGGATCTGGAAATGGAGATGTGGAGTGTTAGGAGGGGCGTTGCCCGTGGTACCAACGTACCCCAGAAGGTCACCCGGCTTCACTTCCTGTCCTTCGCGAATGCCCTTGGCGTAGCCGTCGAGGTGGGCATAGTAGTAGACAAATCGTTCGTGTGGGTCGATTAGGTAGAGCGTACGACCACCCAGGTTGTTGGATCTGATTTTCCAGATTCGTCCGCTGTCTGCGGCAACGACCGCAGTGCCACGCGGCGCCATAATATCGATTGCTGCATGCACCCTCGATCCGCGCGAAGCTTCGAAGGTATCCCTCAGCTTCTCTGGTGAAAGCCCCTCGACAGGGATCATGAGGGATCTCGCTCCGAGTAACGAAGCCTCTTCGCTCGAAGGGATGGAAGCGGCGGTTGGGACATCCGAAGGCTCTCCGCTTGGCGGGGCAACTGGCACGATCGCCGGGCGCAGCGCCGGGCCGCAGGCTGCGACGGCCCAAATTGAGAGAGTGATCCAGAATGAACGCACGATCTCAGTCCTCAACAATAGCCTCCGCTTCGATCTCTACCAGCATCGCCGGGTCGATGAGCGCCGCTACCTGCACCATGGATGTTGCTGGTCTGATGGATGAGAAAAACTCGCCGTGGGCACGACCTACCTCTTCCCAGCGCGATATATCGGTTACGTACATCCTGGTCCTAACCACCTGAGATAGTGAAGCGCCGGCGCGTTCCAGCGCACTTTCGATGTTACGCAGGGTCTGGATTGTTTGGGCGTACGCGTCATCGGGTCCAACCACGGTACCGTCGCTTGCAGTCGCCGTCGTCCCGGACACATGGACTGTGTTTCCTACCCTAACAGCACGAGAATAGCCGACAACTGGCTCCCAGGGAGTGCCTGTCGCGATGTTCTGTCGCATCGACGAGTCCTCTCTCCATTTGATGACGACAGAAAACTAGTCGGGCGTTACCTGTCGAGGTCACTCCCAGGGTCGTGACTTTGCAAAACGCCCTGTTTGGAGAAGGGTCTCTGCGTCGCGCCTGTCCACATCCTGGACGATCATCCTATGGAAGACATAAGTGGTACCTGTGACCGCTCCCCGAACGGCTATTGAACCAGCTCCGATATAGACCAGGCCCGTCCCCCCTCGCGAAGCGGGCACGCCCATGGGGCGATCGGGTGTTGGGCGCGCGCTACCTGGCGTGGACGAGTTCCAGCTGGCTCGTTTGCCTCCGCAGCATGACATGTGATTCTCCTTTAGTGTTTGGGAGACTCGTCTGGAAGGGATCGATCCGTGAGGCGTTCGAGCAGACACGCCGCAGCCGAGGCTGCCAGCCAGACAAAGAGCCAGTCGATTGGGCGCCTCGTTACAAACAGGGCTGCCGGCGCGGCGATCCACAAACTCAGACAGTAGAAACAGTCCATTGCCTGCCCCATGAGCGAGTTCCCGAGACGGACTCGAAGTCGTACGATCATATCAGCCGGCCCGTCTTCGGCCGTAAACAGATGTGCCAGTCGCCAGGTTGCCAGCGCGACCAGTATGAATCGAAAAGTGGTCAATTCCATGGCGGAATGCCCGGGGATCGCGGGATGTGTTTTGGATGAGGAGTTCGACTGGAGCAATGGCCCCAACGTTCCATTGCACCTCAAAGTGAAACTCTTCGGAGGCTTCGTGTTCCGGAACGCCAGGGAGTGTGACCCGGAACCCGATATCGGGCACGTCGGCTACGCGTTCGAGATGCACTGCCTGTTTGGGACCTGAGAATTGCTGAGCCGCTCCATTTTGCCTCAGTGATCTTGCACTGCTCAGGACCTCTCCAACGGCATCGTGGTAGGTGCGCCAGCGCGCCAGTGATTCAATGTCGAAGCGCGGGATCCAGAGGCTGAATTCGCCCTGGGAGGAGGTTGTGAGTGTGGTGATGGTCTCGCGCCTGAGATTGGTCATGAGGACGCATCCACCGCCGTGAACACTGTCGGCAAAATGCAGGAGATCGGAGAGCGTACTATCGACACGAACAACGGCGTCCGTTACCGGAATTGCGTTTCCGATTTCGTTGTCCGCAGTAAGTACGCGTCCGCTCAGCCGGCGGAAGAGAAGCAGTCTTGGATCGATCTGCCAGCCGAAGCGCGAGCGGATCTCCTCGATCGTTAGGCGGCAGAAGGCTTCTGGTTGCAGCCCCGCTAGCTCGGCGAGCCGCGCTCGTTCGTGTGAATTGAGTTCGCGCTTTTCGGGTGCGTCGAGGGTGGTGTGCATACTCAGGGCTCGGGAAGGAGAGGAGCTCGGGATGGCGAGGTGCTCAGGAAGGCGAGGTTGGAGTTCTACTTGGATGGTAGGTCTGACCGGCGAGGCTGAACACTCGGGGAAGTCCGGGGTGGGGAGGCTTCGAACCTTTTCGACGGTTGGGCGCTTAGAGACAGCGACGTTTCGAAGCTCCGGGGGTACGGGGCTCCTTTTGCAAATCCTCGCGTTTCTACTAAGAGCATAGTAGATTCCGACGTATTGGCCACAACGAATGGCCTTTTTGCTCGGACGGTTGGGCTCGAACAACTATGTGCATAGTAGAATGATCGGAGATCGAGAGATCGAAGTCATGCAGCTCCTCTGGGAACGCGGCTCCGCTACCGTCGCCGAAACGCGTGCCGAACTGGGCGACCAGCTGGCCTACACCACCGTACTCACCATCCTCCGCAACCTCGAACGCAAGAAACTCGTTCGACGAGCCGACGAAGGGAGAGCCCATCGCTACTTCCCCCGACTGACTCTCAGCGTCGCCCGACGCCAGGCGGTGAAGGAACTGCTCGATCGCTACTTCAACGGCAAACCAGTCGATCTGGTCCTCTACCTGGCATCCGAACGGCTCCTCTTCCAGCTATCCGGCCACGACCTGTACAGACAGGCGTCTGAGATGCTTGTCGGGTCGCCACACGCGACACGTAGCGCTCCCCGCTGAGGCCGGGGGGCGAAATGGGAAAGCACGCGTAGCGCGGAGCGCTCCCCTGCTGCGTGGGGACGGCCCAAATGGAAAGGCCCGCACAGCGCGGAGCGCTCCCCCGCTGGCGTGGGGACGGCCCAAATGGAAAGGCCCGCACAGCGCGGAGCGCTCCCAGCTGATGCGGTGGAGCCAAATGGAAAAGCACGCGCGCGCTACTCCCCGCAAAGGAGCGTACCGATGCTCTCGAAGCCTCCGCCAATCCGCACACACTTTCGTTGACTTATCACCCTCGATCGACCAACTTCATCACATGTTGAACGGTGCCATGCTCACGGGATTTCGCGGCACGAGAGCCGAAGTCCTGGTGTGGCTGAAGAAGAGTCAACCCCTTACTGCAAAAGAACTTGCTGAAGAGTTTGGGGTTACTCCAAACGCGCTCCGCCGACACCTCAAAGAGCTGGAAGCCGAAGGACTTGTGCAGTACCGCCGAGAGGCGCGCGGAGTCGGCGGGCCGGTATTTGCCTACTCGCTCACCGAACTCGGCGAGAAGCTTTTCCCGCGATCATATGACGTGATTCTGGGAGAAGCACTCGAACTTGTACGACAGCAATTCGGCACAGAGGGCGTAGTGGCGCTCTTCAGAAAGCGTTGGGAGGCGATTGCTGAAGTCGCCAAACCACAACTCGCCGCGTTGCCGCTTCAGAAACGCGCTGCCCGGCTGGCGGAACTGCTGACCTCGTTAGGCTATATGGCCGAAGCGACTACAGGTGAATCAGCAACGCTGGTCGAACACAATTGTACGATCCGCTCCGTCGTCGACCGTTTTCCGGAGGTCTGCGCGGCTGAGCAACGCTTCATTCAGGAAGTTCTGGGTGTGGAGGTAACCCGCCAGGCGCACATGGCGACTGGCGCCAACTGCTGTGAATACTGCCTTTCTGAACGGGTGCCGCTGGAAGTGCGCGCCGCCCGCGGATCGGCTGAAGATGCGGCCGGCAACGACCGGTTGCAGGAGAGTGCATGAGTTCCGCTATCGAATCACTGGTCTCACGCGAATACCAGTACGGCTTTTCCACGGACATCGAGACCGACACCATTCCAAAGGGTCTCAACGAGGATGTGGTCAGGCTCATTTCGCACAAGAAGAAGGAGCCGGCCTTCATGCTCGAGTGGAGGCTCAAGGCGTTCCGGCGCTGGCAGCAGATGACCGAGCCGCACTGGCCCAACGTCAAGTACACAGCGATCGACTACCAGGACATCTCCTACTACTCCGCGCCTCGCACAGCCAAGCCACTTGGCAGTCTCGACGAGCTGGATCCCAAACTACGCGAAACGTACAACAAGCTTGGGATTCCGCTTAACGAGCAGAAGCTGCTGGCAGGAGTAGCCGTAGACGCGGTCTTTGACTCGGTTTCGGTGGGAACGACCTACAAAGAAGAGCTGCGGAAGCACGGGATCATCTTTTGTTCCTTTGGGGAAGCAGTTCAGGAGCATCCGGAACTGGTGGAACGCTACCTGGGCTCAGTAGTGCCATACAGCGACAACTACTTTGCTGCGCTCAACTCGGCGGTCTTTTCAGACGGGTCGTTCGTCTATGTGCCCCGTGGAGTGCGCTGTCCGATGGAGCTTTCCACGTATTTCAGAATCAACGCTGCCGACACCGGACAGTTTGAGCGAACACTTATCATTGCGGACGAAGGCGCGTACGTGAGTTATCTGGAGGGTTGCACTGCTCCAAAACGATCAACCAATCAGCTGCACGCAGCTGTCGTTGAGCTGGTAGCTCTCGACAACGCAACGGTAAAGTACTCCACGGTCCAGAACTGGTACGCCGGCGACGAAGAAGGCCGCGGCGGCATTTACAACTTTGTCACCAAGCGTGGCAAGGCTTTCACCAATTCCAAGATTTCGTGGACGCAGGTCGAGACCGGTTCGGCAATCACGTGGAAGTACCCCAGCGTGATCCTGCAAGGCGACAATTCCACGGGAGAGTTCTACTCCGTGGCAGTTGTCAACAACCACCAGCAGGCCGACACCGGGACCAAGATGATCCACATCGGCCGCAATACAAAATCAAACATTGTCTCCAAAGGCATTTCCGCAGGAAAGGGGCAGAACTCCTATCGCGGACGAGTAAAGGTCATGCCCAAGGCGAGCGGAGCGCGCAACTACACGCAGTGCGACTCCATGTTGATCGGCAACGAGTGCGGTGCTCACACTTTTCCGTATATCGAAGCGCAGAACAACACTGCAATCATCGAACACGAGGCCAGCACGTCCAAGATCGGCGAGGATCAGATCTTCTACCTCAAGCAGCGCGGCCTTAGTGCAGAACAGGCAGTCTCCATGATCGTAAGTGGATTCTGCAGAGAGGTATTCAAGGAGCTCCCAATGGAGTTTGCGCTCGAAGCGCAACAGCTACTGGGAATCTCTCTCGAAGGTAGCGTTGGATAGTCAGAGCGACTGAGGGGCTGTGCTCACCAAGGAGTTTCCACCGTTTTTCCGATTGAACTCATCATCATGCTCGACATAAAAGACTTGCACGCCAATGCCGGCGAAAAGGAGATCCTGAGGGGGATTTCTCTCCACGTGAACGCTGGAGAAGTACACGCGATCATGGGTCCAAACGGCTCCGGCAAGAGCACGTTGGCCCAGGTACTCGCTGGCCACCCGGGATTTGATGTCACGGGTGGCTCTGCGACCTACGACGGAAAGGATCTCCTCGAAATGGAGCCCGAAGAGCGAGCGCAGGCTGGTCTCTTTCTGGCGTTTCAGTATCCGATCGAGATTCCGGGCGTTTCCAACGCCTACTTTCTGCGCACCGCTTACAACGAGATCCGCAAGGCGCGCGGTGAGGACGAAGTCGATCCTATGGACTTTCTCGACATCATGACCGACAAGCTCAAGCTGGTGGAGATGGACTCTGCTATGCTGCAGCGCTCGGTCAACATGGGCTTCTCGGGCGGCGAAAAGAAGCGCAACGAGATCCTTCAGATGGCGGTGCTCGAACCCAGGCTGGCAATTCTCGATGAGACCGATTCGGGGCTCGACATCGACGCATTGCGCATCGTCGCGGACGGCGTCAACAAACTCAGAAAGCGCGACAACGCCACGATAGTCGTGACGCACTACCAGCGACTGCTCAACTATATCGTGCCCGACTACGTGCACGTGCTCGCTGGCGGACGGATCGTCAAGTCAGGAGGCAAGGAGCTCGCGATGGAGCTTGAAGCGCGCGGATATGACTGGCTCGTGGAGGCCGGGGAGACAGCAACAGTATGACTACCGACGCCCGCACCAGCCGCGAGCGCGAGGCTACACTCGCGCCGTGGCGTAAGCAATTCAGCCCCGAAGGCTCTGACTGGCTGCGCGCGCTGCGCGAGCGCGCCATGGACCTTTTTACAGGCTATGGCTTCCCCACGACCAAGAACGAGGACTGGCACTACACCAACCCGGCTCCAATAGTCGAGGCCACCTTTGAGCCAATGAAGGGCGCACTCGGCACGCTCGTACAAGACGACATTGTGCCGTTTGCAGTTGGCGAGAGCGAGTGGCCGACGCTGGTCTTTGTCAACGGCCGATACGCGCCCTCGCTAAGCCGCGTGGACCTTCTGCCTAAAGGCGTAGGAGTGATGAGCCTCGCCAGTGCGCTCATGGAAGAGCCGACCTTGGTGCGCAAGCACCTGGGATCGCTTGCCCGGTACGAAGAACAGGCGTTTGCGTTTACTGCAATCAACACAGCGCTTCTCAAGGATGGAGCATTTCTCCACGTTGAAGCCGACGTCGTTGCAGAGAAGCCAATACACCTGCTCTACATTTCTGATGCTGGCGCCGAAGGAGGCGTGTCGTACCCGCGCAATCTCTTTGTACTCGAAAGGAACGCACGAGCCACGGTAATCGAGCAGTATGCCTCCACCGGCGACGCCCGTTACTTTACTAACGTGGTCTCCGAAGGAGTCCTTGAGGATGGCGCTACCCTGCACCATTACAGGTTGCAGCGCGAAGGTAAGCGAGCGTACCACACGGGGCACGTAGAGGTATCTCTCAAGCGAGACTCTCACTACGTGTCGTTCTCGTTTGCCACCGGTGCAGCGCTCTCACGCACCAACATTTACGCAACGCTCGACGGCGAGGGATGCGGCGCCACTCTTAACGGCGTCTACATGCTCGACGGGGAGCAAATCTGCGACCACCAGACGCGAATCGAACACGCAGAACCCAACACGTATTCGCGAGAGATGTACCGCGGAATTCTGGATGACGCCTCACACGGGATCTTCAACGGAAAGGTTTTCGTGAGACCCGAGGCACAAAAGACCGACGGCAAGCAGACCAACAACACGCTGCTTCTCTCCGATCGCGCGAGAATCGATACCAAGCCACAGCTCGAGATCTTTGCCGACGACGTCAAGTGCACTCACGGAGCGACCGTGGGACAGCTCGATGAAATGGCAGCGTTCTACATGAAGAGCCGCGGCATAGACAGTGAAACCACACGAAAGCTGCTTACCTACGCGTTTGCGGCAGACGTGCTCGAAACCATCGAGCTCGAACCCCTTCGTGACGCTCTGGAAGAGCTGTCGCTGGAGAGATTCGCAGGCAACGACGGTAAAGCCGGGTAACACAGCCAGGGGGAGACCATAGTCAGATGACGGTCACGGCCATTCAAAGCGCAGGTGCTCTTGAAGTGGAGCGCATCCGCGAAGATTTCCCGATCCTTGCGACAAAGGTGCGAGGCAAACAGCTCGTGTACCTGGACAACGCAGCTACCAGTCAGAAGCCTAGATCTGTCATCGAGGCGATGGACCGGTATTACCGCTCCGAAAATGGAAACATTCACCGTGGCGTTCATTATCTGAGCGAAAAAGCCACCGAGCTCTACGACGCCACGCGCGCCACTGCGCGCGCATTCTTCAACGCAAGGCACGCGCACGAAATCATCTTCACGCGCGGGACTACCGAGGGAATCAACCTCGTGGCCAGCTCTTTTGGTCAGGCGTTTCTCAAGGAAGGTGACGAGATCCTACTCTCTCAGATGGAGCACCATTCAAACATCGTGCCCTGGCAAATGGCGGCCGCGCGTAGCGGCGCCAGTGTACGCGCCATTCCGGTAACAGATACGGGTGAGCTCGATCTTGAAGCCGTGGAGGGACTGCTCAACGAACGCACACGCATTATCGCGATCGCCTGGGTTTCAAACGCGTTAGGCACCATCAATCCGGTGCGACGGATCATCGAGCTGGCACATGAACGTGGGATCCCGGTGCTCCTCGATGGCGCGCAGGCAGCGCCTCACGTCAGCGTAGACCTGCAAGCCATAGACTGCGACTTTTTTGTCTGCTCGGGCCACAAGATGCTCGGCCCCACCGGCGCAGGAATTCTTTACGGTAAGGAAAGCTGGCTCGATCGCATGCCGCCTTATCAGGGCGGCGGTGACATGATCGAAACGGTTACGATCGAAAAGACGACCTACGCCCGCCTTCCCTCAAAGTTCGAGGCTGGCACCCCCGACATCGGAGCCGTGGTCGCATATCGTGCTGCCTTTGAGTATCTGACTCGGACCGGACTTGAGGCCATTGCTGCCCACGAGCACGAGCTTCTCTCTTATGCCACAGAACGGGCCAGCGAGGTCAAGGGTTTGCGCATCTACGGCACGGGCCCTGACAAGGCTGGCGTCATGAGTTTTACCATGGAAGGCGTGCACCCGCACGACATTGGGACGATCCTCGATGCTGACGGCGTAGCGGTTCGGGCAGGCCATCACTGTGCGCAGCCCCTGATGCAACGCTTCGCGATCCCATCCACAGCGCGTGCTTCGTTTTATCTCTACAACACCCGTGACGAAGTGGATGTGTTGATACGCAGTCTGCAGCGCGTCCGGACTCTCTTTTCCTGAGCATGGACCTCGGCGCTCTTTACCAGGAGGTAATCCTGGAGCACAACCGCTCGCCGCGTAACTACGGCGCGATGGATGGCGCAACAGGGCACGCTCAGGGACACAATCCTTTGTGCGGCGATCAGGTCACCGTCTGGCTAAAGATGGATGGAGACAAGGTAAGCGAGGCGTCATTCGTAGGGAGTGGCTGTGCGATTTCAAAGGCCTCGGCATCGATGATGACGCAGGCTGTCAAGGGAAAGACGCGCGCCGAGGCGGAGTCTCTCTTTTCGCACTTCCACGCGCTGGTAACCGGTCAAGAGTCGGAACCCGATCCCGCACTTGGCAAGCTCAAGGTATTTGCAGGAGTTGCCCGATTTCCCACGCGGGTGAAATGTGCGTCGCTGGCGTGGCACGCGATGCGCGAAGCGATGGGTTGAGCGACCGCGGTGCGCGTTCCGCTCAGCAGAATTCCCGACGAAGGATTTGTTGCGCTACGACTACCTAACGGAGATCAGGTAGTTGTTATCCGCCGGGGAAGCGTGATCTCGGTACTCGAAGACGAGTGTACTCACCAGGCAATGCCATTGTCTGCAGGTGAACTTTTGCCAGATGGTACGATCGAGTGTCCCTGGCACGGCGCGCGCTTTAACTGTGCAACTGGCGTCTGCGTCCGTGGCCCCGCCACAGACGACGTGCCGAGCTACGACGCGCGTCTTGAAGGCGACGAGTTGATCATCGGCGAACGGCGCCGATAGCGCCACGATTCGCGGCGCGCTGCAGTGGTCAGTGTCATAGTTGTCCCCCCGCCATTCGAAACCAGCAAGGCTACACGCCGGTTGAGGCTCTCGGGACACTTGTCTGAAACTTTGAACTTCCGCATCGTGGTGATCGGTTGGACTGCCGGTGACTCAAGCGGGAACACGTTCCCGCCCAAAAGACTGCTGCCGCGGTGGACTCCATCGCTTGCTTGCAGCATCGGAATACGAGGAGAGGGTTAGTTCACGTCTTCCACGCGCACTTTCTCCGGGAAATCCGGAGCGCCTGAGAGAGGCTTCGAGCACCCACTCCCATCCGTAACGCTCGTGAAACTGCCGTTCGGACAATCCGAGTAGTTCGTGTATCCAGCGCCGCATCTCCACAGCGTTGGCGTCATCGCCAGACACAACGCGATTGAGCAACGAACGATCCGAAGCCAGGTCTGCCAGGCGCGCCGCGCGCTGCCAGTCTGCGGCGTCCCACTCTCCAAGCATGCGAAGCTGTTCTTTTATCGCATAGGAGAGGAACGACGCATCCTTTTTCGTCAGTGACGGTCCGGCAAAAAGATCGGAGAGCATCCGCGAGAGCGACGGAAGGTGTGTGCGTTTGACCAACCAGTCCACGAGATCGCTGGGTGTAGGCCGCGGTCGAGCGGCAACAGCTTTGAGGATGGCGTCAGCACCATCCTGCTCAGCGAGGTCAAATACTACGCACGTCCGAGGGAGGCGACGTGTGGAGCGCATTCCCGAGTCCATTCCCGCAAGCAGGCACAACGGGCACCAGGGTGCGACGTCCATCTGGTTCTTGACGTCGTTGGTAGTGGGGCGGGAAACCACTGCGTCGAGCAGCGCGACGGCTCCCAGCGCCGGTTCCTCAGCTTCTATCCGACGAGCGACCGAGTACGGCGGATCCAGAATAAACATGGTGTGGTTTGTCATGGAACGCAGAATAGGGTCGCCCGAAAAGCCTGTACACTCGGAGATATACGAGTCTGGCAACTTTTTTTCGCGACGGGTTCGTAACGAGATAGACGTGCGGGGATCGCTCGGATTCCCAGACAGGCAAAAGCTGCCGGGATCCAATGGTCGCACCGCTGAAGGTCGTCAGCAGCCGACTACGGACTGCTATCGCTTGATTCGCTCTCGCTTCGCTCGCTTTCGTTCACGCGCATCATGATGGCATAGCGCATGAGGCCCCACTCTGTCGTAATGCCGAGTGCTTTGCGGATTCCCGCGCGGTGGAACTCAATGGTGCGTGGGCTGACGCCAAGATAGTCGGCTATATCCTGAGAAGACTTGCCGTCACCTATGAGGCGGAGAATCTGTTTGTGACGGGGAGTCAGTCGGTCGAGTGCAGGATCTCCCACGGCGGTGCCGTCGCGAAAGGAGCGCCGCGGTACGCGTGGTGAGATGAAGGGCTTTTCGTGGGTGAGCACCTGATTTATGGCGTCGTTGAGTTCCTCAGCAGAGGACTCTTTGGGGATAAAGCCATGTGCTCCGGAGCTTATTGCGAGATCAGCAAGTGCGCGGTCGACGTGCATCGTTACGACAAGAACCTTGATGTTTGGAGCGTGCTCAACAATTCGGGGAATGAGCTCGAGCCCGTTGATGTTGGGCATGGAGAGATCGAGGAGAACGACGTCGGGGCGCGTACTATCGATAGTCTGCAGGAGCTCCCGGCTGTCATTGACAACCCCTACCGCCTGATAGCCGGGACGGAGCAGCGCTCGCAGTCCCTGGCTCATAAGAGGGTGGTCATCACAAATGAGGACAGCGGGGCGGTACATGCGAGAGTGAGGGGGGGTGGGGGTGGGGTCTGAGGGACCCGAGGACTGAGAGGCTGAGTGATGCGCTAGGCAGAGCGCAGGGGGACGGTAACGCGAATAGTTGTGCCTGCACCGGGTTTGGAAAAGAGGGAAAAACTGCCGTCGGCAAGTCTTGCACGCTCTCCCATACTGATGAGGCCGAGTCCCGCGGTGCTCTGCGGCCCCGCGGAGTCAAAACCTTGTCCGTTGTCACTTACGACCAGTGTCAATTGACCTTTAGCGAGCTCTACCGTAAGCTCTGCTTTTGTTGCATTCGCGTGTTTGGCAACGTTGCGCAGTGCTTCTTGAGCAATACGAAACAGGATCAGAGCGCGTTCGCGATCTATGATCCTTTCGGCGCTGAACGGAGGAAGGCGCGTTTCAATGTTGAGTCCGCTCATGCGTTCGTTGTCCTCAGCGAGCTGCGCCAGCGCCGGCACCAGGCCACCCTGTTCGATAATGGCAGGGTGGAGGCGGTGCGCCACTCTCCTCAGCATTACACCCAGGTCGGCGAGTTCATCGCGGAGCGCGCGTGATCGCGCTTTTTCGCGCTCACTCCCGTTTCCGTTGTCGAGGGCAGCCCATTCTGATACGTCGTGCTGGAGGAGTGCTACGCGTTGCAACGCATCATCGTGCACTTCGCGGGCAACATAGGCACGCTCTTCTTCGTGTGCTGCAATGAGTTTTTTGGCATATTCTCGATGCAACGCCAGAAAGCGCCGCTGGTAGATGAACACAGCGGCTGCCAGCGCAGTGAGAATTACCGCGATGGCAAGGACGGTGCCCAGGTAGATCCAGACGACGTTGGAACCGGACATCGCATCCCCTTCCAGATGAGAATGTAGGCGACGAGGTCTACGCAACCCTTTACAACGTACACGAAACGGGCGAGCCCCATATGCTCGGGTATCAGCGAATTGGCTACGGGCTCCACCAGCACGTAAGCGCCAAAATAGAGCATCACTCCGACCGACGTCCACAGCCAATCCCTGTCAGCCACGGGCTCCTTCTCTTGCATCCAGCGACTGATGAGCGTGTACACGATGGCACTCATCAGGATGAGAGAGCGGAAGGGTGAGGAAAAGCTCTTGAATGTGTTGAACTCTCCGGCGGTGATCGCGATGAGGCTGGAAACGACCACAAGGAGGGGAATGGCGAGTCTGAAGGTGAGCCGCATCTCCGGACGCGTCTGCCAGTGAGAGTAAGCCCAGAGCAGCAAAGCGTCTTCGATCGGATGCGAAAACGAGAAGTACCAGAGGTTCTCGCCCAGAAAGCGCGCTACGAGAAACTGAATGACGTCGGAAACAAAAAAGACCAGGCTCCAGATGGCGATCCAGAAACGAGCCCTGGGAACGGGCCGAGCCAGCGCCATGACTGCCAGAACCGGCAAGAGCTGGGCGGCCATGGCCGCGGCGACCGGTGCCGTCTGATAGACCGGAAACCGGCCGCCCATTATGGCCAACGTGGCGAAGAAGACTCCGCCGACTAAAAGTACTGAACCTGCCGTCTTGAAATTCACCTTGTTGGAGCGGCGAATCTCAGAGCGGCGACCCTGGCCAGCACCACGGCGGGCACGGCCAATGTGAATCGATGATGACGGCGTCACTGTCACCCGTCGTGGCCGACATCAGCATGGCCGTGGTCGCCTTTCTGGCGACCTTGGTCGACTTCTCACCGCGCGAGCGAACCTTCACAATGTCCCGTCCCTGATCGTCCACCCCCACCAGAATCATGCGATGGTTTCCCTTGCTATCCAGGCCGTGATAAAACCTGAGACCGGTAACGCCAGGCTGGGCGAGGAGTTGCTCGATCCATTTGCCAAAAAAGAAACCGCCATGCGGTGACGCTGGTGCAGCGCGCCGATATCGTTCAGTCAATTCCTGTGCATCCTTGAGCGATATCAGCTGGTTGTTGGGTCGCGGTGGAATTCCGTCGACTCTCTTGGTTGAGGCCTTCTTTCGTGTGGTCATGGGACTTATGGGCTGGCGTTTGACAGGAGGGCAGGACTTCGCGGGACCATCCCTGTTCTCACCCTGAGAAGCGCGCGTGTTGAGTTAAACGAGCCGTTCGCGCACGGCTCGCCAGAGGTAGGCCAACGATAAGGCCTCGATCGCTGGCTGAACACTGGGGGAACTACGAGCCCGCTCCGCTCGGGAATGCGCTTCTCCTATTCCTTGCGACCCAAGTCACCGTTGCCTGTCATCGGACCGTCGGATGGCGACACCGGGAGCCGGAGAGCCCACTCAGCAGAGATGCACTGCAAAGGCTTTGAAGCCGAGCTGAACCCGGACTCCGGGTTCGATCTCGAGCTCGACTACCGAGGGGATAGTGAGGAGGGCGACCAATGGTATCTCCCCCACGTCCACTGTTATGCGAGCGTAGGCTCCGAGGATGGCGACTTCGCTCACCGTACCCTGGAACTGGTTTCTCGCGGATGTGCGTTGCTGCGCCCGGGAAACAACGACTTCGCCAGCCCTGATCACAGCATGGCAGGGTCCTTCGTCTACGTCTCCCATACCGAGTATGGTCAACGATCCGGACACGAACTCCATGGGTCGTAACGGCGCCACCAGTGAGCCGTCTGGGGCGATCTCACTTATATCTGCGGGTGCCGCACGAGCCTCGCCCGCCAGGACATTCTCCGCACCGAGAAACTCGGCGATGTACGGCGAAGCAGGGCGTCTGAAGACGTCGGCAGCGCTACCGTGTTGCAGCACTTTCCCCTGATCGAGCAGGATTGCCACGTCTCCTAAAAGTCCGGCTTCGGCAAAGTCGTGCGTGACCTGCAGTATGGTGATTCCGCGTTGCCGCTGAAGCTCACGCACGAGTCGCCTCGTGAGTGCACGGCGTTTTGGGTCGAGGGCACTAAAGGGTTCGTCGAGTAGAAGCACCTGAGGGCGTTGTGCGAGTGCCCTGGCGAGTGCCACCAGCTGCCGCTCCCCGCCACTCAGTGACTCCACGCCGCGATCACCTAGCGACACTATGTCAAAGAGGCGCAGCATTTCATCCGCTGCACCAGGGTCCCGTTCGCCGTATGCAACATTTTGTTGGACCGAAAGGTGCGGAAAGAGATACGCGTGCTGGTACACGAGGCCCGTGCCGCGCTGGTTAACGGGTAAGCGAGTAGCGTCGCGCGACTGAATGTGGATTGTTCCAGCGACTGATGGCACAACACCAGCGATGGTTTCCAGCAATGTCGTTTTGCCGGAACCTGCAGGGCCGATCACCACGCCGTAGCCGCCGGCTGGCACCTCAAACGACACGTTGCTGAGCATAAAGCTCCCAGCCCGCGCGGAAACCTGGTCGAGGTGAATCACTCGATAGCTCCTGCCTCGTGCGCTCTTTCCGTGCGGAGAGCGCGGAGCGTGGCAAGGGGAATCAGTGCGAGGATTACCAGAACCGCGGCAAGGGGAATCGTCTCCGTCAGACCAAACGTTGCAAAGCGATCGTATGCCAGGACGCTGATGGTCTTGGGAGAGTGAGCCAGAATGACTATCGCGCCAAACTCGCTTACGGCACGTGCCCACATGACCACCGCAGCTGCAAGCAGCCCCCGTCCTGCAAGGGGAATGGTTATGCGGCGCATGGCTCTGAAGGGAGTGTCGCCGAGAGTGAGGGCAACAGACTCATAGCGTCTACTCACGCGAGCAAAGGCTTCGCGGGCTCCACTCACGTAGAGTGGCGCAGACACAAAGAGCATTGCAGCAACTATTCCGAGCGGCGTGCTGACGACGCGGAGTCCGAACGCACCGAGTGTCTGTCCAATGACCGTCTCGCGTCCCAGAACAAGGAGGAGCGCCATTCCGGCCACCGGGTGTGGCAGGACCAGAGGAAGGTCCAGGGCGGCGGAGACGAGTGCGCGACCCCGAAATCGCTTACGCGCGAGGAAATACGCGAGCGGAGTTCCCAAAACAACACCTGCAACAGTGGCGCTGGTGGCCGTGACGGCAGTGAGCCAGAGGGCCGTGACGAGTTCGCTGTCGGTGGCGAGCCGCGCGAGACCGTTGGCGCCACCGCTCGTGATCAGTTCGCCTACTGGGAGCAGCAGGAAGAGCAGGAGGATGGACGAGAGTAGAGCCCCGATGACCGACGCTACGCTGGGTACGCGCACCGACTGGGTGGATTCAGGTGGGTGTTTGACGCTTTTGCCTTGCCGTCCCGAAACTTTGCTTCGGTGCCAAGGGCACTCAAGTATATTCTTCACCGACCCGAGACCCGAACCGATGACACTTGCCCTCGATATTCGCTCGGTTGTTAAGCGCTACGCCGGACACGTGGCGGTCAACGATCTCTCGCTCCAGGTGCCAAAAGGCTCCGTTTACGGCCTCCTCGGCCCGAACGGCGCCGGCAAGACTACGACGATCAGGATGCTCCTCAACATTATCGCACCTGACGAAGGGTCTATCGCCATCCTCGGAC
>CAZYTS010000014.1:26161-35892 GCA_964649855.1 uncultured Gemmatimonadaceae bacterium | reverse complement strand
GTAACACGCTGATGCCTGATCAGGTCGTATAGCCACCATCGACCATATAGACACCGCCTGTACAGAACGACGCTGCGTCCGAGACAAGAAAGTTTATGAGGTTGGCTACATCCTGCGGCGTTCCGAGCCGCTGGATCGGTTGAGCCGCCATGACCTCGTGCATACGCGCCTCGCTTTCCCATACAATGCGCGAAAAATCCGTCTGTATGTAGCCAGGGCATACGGCATTGGCTCTGATGCCGTACTTACCCCACTCTTTTGCCATAACCTGCGTGACACTGATGATCGCCGCTTTGCTCACGCTGTAGATGCCGAGTCCCGTCTCTGGTGATATTCCACCAACGCTGGAGATATTAACAATTGCTCCACTACCCGCTTCTTTCATGTAGGGGAAAAGCCGCTTCGCTAGCTCAAAGGGGGCCCGTACGTTTACGTCCATGATCTTGGCGTACGCCTCCGGCGTAGTTTCCTCTACGCCGCCGTACACGGGATTGGCGCCGGCGTTATTGACCAGTATGTCAATCCTGCCCTTGAAGGCATGGCTCTCCTCTACGATGCGCTGCAACTCATCCATCCGGCTCACATTGGCTGAAATGCCCAACGCCTCGCCGCCGTTGTTTTGAATGGCCTGCGTTGTCTCCTCGACTGCCGCAGCTTTGCGTGAAACTACGACCACCGCTGCACCTTTTTTTGCCAAAGTGATCGCTGTAGCACGTCCGATGCCCCTGGTGGCGCCAGTAATCAGCGCTGTCCGGCCACTGAGGTCGGCATTTGCACTCTGGTTCGAAATCAACGATTCCTGGGTCATGGTTCAAAGATGATGTCGAGCGGGGCAGTTTGCACCCGGGCCTCTACTCAGCGCCATACCGTTCGCTAGCTTTTCTCGCGCTCCCTTAGACTCAAATTTTCAGATGACGACTCCGGCATATACGCACCTCAGCGCCCCCAAGAGTGGTGAAACCATCCGCATGGAGAACGGGGTACTCCGCGTCCCTGACAATCCAATCATTCCGTTCATAGAAGGTGACGGCACGGGTTCGGACATCTGGAAGGCGTCACGACTCGTGCTTGAGGCCGCCGTCAAAACAGCGTATGGAGACGCACGGCGCATCGAGTGGTTTGAGACTCTGGCGGGAGATAAGGCAAAGGAGAGCCTCGACACATACCTGCCGGATGACACGCTCAACGCCATCAACCACCATCTTGTGGCAATCAAGGGGCCGCTCGGCACACCCGTGGGGGGCGGCATTCGATCGTTGAACGTCGCGCTGCGACAACAGCTGGACCTCTACGCTTGTGTTCGTCCTGTGCGTTACTTCGACGGAGTTCCCTCTCCGGTCAAGCGCCCCCAGGACGTAAACATGGTGATCTTTCGCGAGAACACCGAGGACATCTACGCCGGCATCGAGTGGGCGGCAGATACACCCGATGTGAGAAAGCTTGTTGCGTTTCTGCAGTCGGAAATGGGGGTCAAAAAGATTCGTTTCCCGTCTACCAGCGGAATCGGAATCAAGCCCATCTCCGAAGAGGGCACAAAGCGTCTGGTGCGTTCGGCAATCGACTACGCCCTTAAATACGGCTTTTCGAGCGTGACTCTAGTACACAAGGGCAACATCATGAAGTTCACCGAGGGCGCGTTCCGTGATTGGGGGTACGAAGTCGCTAAAGAAGAGTTTGCGGCGACACCGATAGATGGCGGTCCGTGGTTGCGCCTCCCAAGCGGAATCGTGATCAAGGATTCCATAGCGGACGCATTCCTTCAGCAGATACTCACGCGTCCCACGGAATACGGCGTCATTGCCACTCCCAACCTCAATGGCGACTACATATCCGATGCATTGGCGGCGCAGGTTGGCGGTATCGGAATAGCTCCGGGGGCAAACATCAACTTCCTTACCGGCCATGCTGTGTTTGAGGCAACTCACGGTACAGCGCCAAAGTATGCCAACCAGGATAAGGTAAACCCCGGGTCGGTGATACTCTCGGGAGAGATGATGTTCAGATACATGGGATGGCCCGAGGCTGCAGAGGTGATCGTCAAGGCTCTGGAGCGGACTATCGCACAAAAGCAGGTGACCTACGATTTTGCGAGGATGATGGAAGGTGCCACGCTACTTTCGTGCAGCGGCTTTGCCAAAGCGCTCGTGGCCAATATGACGGCCTGAGCTGGCTGACTTCGACATCAGGTCAAAGGCGCACTCTACCGGGTGCGCCTTTATTTTTTTGCGTGATCAAGCCTGGAAGCAAACCTTTGATCGTTTGGGTTGCTGGCGTGAAGGATCCTATGTGCAGGCAGCAATCGCCTGGATCTCGATCTGGTAGCCGTAGTGCAGATCCTTGACCGGGACTACAGCACGTGCCGGTTTGTGTGTGCCCATGACCCGCACATAGGTCGTGTTGACCTCGTCCCAGAGCGATATGTCGCTGATGTATATCGTCATCTGCAACACGCGGTCGAGGTCCGATCCGGCGGCACGCAGGATTGCCTGCACGTTTCGCAGCGTCTGCTCCGTTTGCTCTCCTATCGGTCCCACCTTGCGCTCCTTTGACCCCGGCGCGATGGGAAGCTGGCCTGCCACGTAAACGACTCCATTGTGCACCATTGCCTGAGAGTAGTGACCGGCCGGCAGTGGAGCATTTGCGGTTGAAACAGCGTGCATTGTCATCGTCCGTTGTGTTTGTTCGGTGACGCGTTGAACTACGCTGAGACTATCTCTCCCGTGCAGTATCCAAATCCTATCGAAACGGCTCCTTCCTTCTCGCACCTCGCCCTCATTACGACTTCATCGCCGTCTTCCAAAAAGCGGCGCGTCTCTCCAGTAGGCAAAGCTATGGGTTCAGTGCCACGCCAGGTGAGCTCCAGCAGGCACCCCCTGCTTTCTTTGGTTGGTCCGGAAATGGTGCCGCTGCCAAGCATATCACCCGGGACAAGATTGCAGCCACCACTCGTGTGATGTGCAAGCAACTGAGCCGGTGTCCAGTACAGGTCGCGGGCATTGCTTCGCGAGAGCACCTCGGCCGTCATTCCGCGCTCCCTCATAAGGCGCGTTGAAACGAGCACCTCGATGGCAATGTTCAGTCCCCCGCTCTCCTGGTCTCTGGCGTCCATTAGATATGGCAGCGGCGACGGGTCATCGGACAAGCGCTTGAAGGCCCTTTCTCTAAAGGGCTCCAGCGCCTCCATCGTTACGACCCAGGGACTTACCGTGGTGGCAAAGTTCTTGGCGAGAAATGGTCCAAGCGGCTGGTATTCCCAGGCCTGGACGTCGCGGGCCGACCAGTCGTTCAAAAGTACGACTCCAAAGAGGTGGTCTCTCGCACTTCCGATTGGAACGCTATTGCCCTGCTCGTTTCCGGTTCCAACAAAGAAGCCCAGTTCAGCCTCATAGTCGAGACGTTTTGAGGGACCAAACTCGGGGAAGCTACTCCCCTCTCCCTTTATCTGCCCACTCGGACGTCTCACTGGCGTACCGCTGGTTACAATGGACGAAGCGCGGCCGTGATACCCAATCGGCACCCACTTGTAGTTTGGAAGCAGCGGATCGTTTGGCCTGAAGAGTGATCCGACGTTCGTTGCATGGTAGATCGACGCGTAGAAATCGGTATAGTCGCCCACCACGGCCGGAACGCTTAGGTCACACTCGTCCTGCGGGACGAGGAGGCCCTGGGCACCTTGCTCAGCCAACACTCCACGCTCCGTTCCCACGGTCAGTAGTTCGCTGATCTGACGCCTGAGCGCCGACCATGCTGGCGCTCCCATGCCCATGAGCGCGTTGAGCGACGACTCGAAAACAGGGCTGCCCGCCGAAAATGCTCCGTCCAGAAGTCCGGCCCGCGACGCAGCCGCCAGATCCAGAATCTGGTCTCCAATTGCGGCGCCGACCCTCCACGCTTCTCCCCCGCGTCGCCTCCGGAACACCCCGTAAGGGAGATTTTGGAGGGGAAAGTCCGTGCCGGGAGCGTGCGCGCTGGCCAGCCAGCTCCTGAGAGTCGGATCGTGCGTTTCGTTCACGAGCTAATTGGGGTCAGATTCGAATTAGCCCTATTTGGGGTCAGATTCGAAATAGGCTCAAAAGGCTCCCCGCTCATTTACCACCCGGTGAGGACATGGTACGCTCGACCATTGCCACCATTTCGTCCATCGGCTCGCGAAATGAGCATGACCCGAACCCCAGCATGAAATCGCTGCGAGCCCTTTCTATCTCGTCGAGCGAGACACTCACCCCACTCCACTCTAACCCCCGGTCATCCAGAATCAGCGTGCCAGGATCCTCTGCTTCGAGAATCGAGCGTATTTCAGCTTCGCTCCTCGCGGAGAACGCGGCGGCTGCAGCGCCTATGACGTTGAGGTATCCAAACATCACGCCAGACGGACTTTCGCTCTCGTAAGTGAGCCGGTAGCTACCCCGGACCAGGTGATGCAACCCCGCTGTTGCCTTGAATGCGACACCGGCCTTCTTGCAACCCAGGATAAAGTTCAGCACCGCCAACGCAGGGGGCACTGCTCCGAGTATTACTCCTCCAGTCCGAATTTTGGCATGGCTCCCGGTTTGTGCGACTGCCTGGAACAGCTCACCGGCGAGTTCTCCAGTGGCGATTTCGGCAAACCTGTTCAACGACGGAAAGGCGAGCGCTAGTGCTTTGATTTCGTCTATGCCCGCGGTTCTGCATTCAACGGTATCTACTCGGGCCACAGCACCATTGGCTTGATTGAATCTTTCAATTCGCCGAGCGTCACTCCTGACATCGCTGCCGCAAACCGCGGCAAGACTCCACGGGAAACCGGCGTCATCCGCCTCCACCTGCCCGAGCGCTACCTCGAAATCATCGATTCGAGAAACAGGCAGCACAAACCGGCCAAGAGCCCAGGACTCGTCGCTGGTGGCATACAATGCATAGTTGCGCACCGCCTCCGCCAAACTCAGGGTAGCCGGCGGAAAGAGCCCGGCGTAGTCGATCGCACGCGCCAGAACGGCACGCTGAACCGAAGACGACCTCACAGGCGCTCTTCAGGCACGTGCCCGGCCGTTGACGCGGTCTGACACCTTGCGAGCTCCATTGGACCTCACGCTACGGTCGTCAACACGCACCTTGCGTCTAACACCGGACTTGCTGCTGGCGTCAACACGGGATTTGCGCCGCACACCCGACTTGCTGCGCCCCAAGACGCCATCGGCTGGCTTCTTGGCGGCGGGCTTTTTACGACGCTTCCGCTTCTTGGGCGCCTCGAGAATAGTGCCGCGACACTTGGAACTACCACAGTGGCAAACGTAGAGCTTTTCGTCTTCTTCGGTGGCGCCCTTCTCTCGGGCATACGAGTAGTCGTAGACGAGCTCTTCGCCCTTCTCGATCGGACGAATGGATTCGATAAAGATTCGCAGTCCCACACCTACGGCTTCGCAGTTTGGATCACATGAGTGATTTATGAACCGCGCTTCGTTGCCGTCGACTGCAGCGTCAATGACGATCTTCTTGTTGACGGCAAAGAGAAAGGTGTGGTGGCGCTTGACCTTGGTATCGTCGTAACGACGATCCGACTCGGCCCAGCTGATCCTCTCACCCACGTATTCGATGATCCGCTCGCCCTTCTTTATCCGCCTCGTGGCGTAAGCTCCTTTGCCCTGGATCCTGGACTTCCTGATGACGAAAGGGATCTCTGCTGGAATCGTTTTCTTTATACTCATTTGTCGGCCAGGGCTTTCTCTACACGCTTGCGAAAATGATCAAGTAATGACCGCGCAGCATCAGAGTTCTTCACTATCCACTCCGCGTTCCTGAACCCGGTGGGCCGCAACTTCTCCCTGTATTCCGCTACGTAGGGTTCCATCCGCGCGTACAGGTAGAGGCCTTCTCCACAACTCTCCATCATGAAATCGGCGTGAACGATGCCATGCCGAGCCATCCCGTACACCATTTCCCAGTATGTCGACGTCTGGCGAAAGGCAGCGTTGAGCGGATGATCGGATTTGTTTACCGCAAGAACGTCGTCAAAACCGCGGGGCCAGAACTTGCCAAGAATTTCTCTGCGAGACTCGCGCATTACAGGCTCGCGTCTCAACTCATAGAGCTTGATTATCAGTTCGGCGTCGTGATGGTCGGGAAAGTCCTTTGTGAGCATTTCAGGAGGGTTTCAGTCGTGACTTGCAATGCATCGTGAAAATGACTGAGCGCCGCTTGCATCGCCAGTCGTTTAGCGCCTTTCACACAGGTGTGCCGAGGGTTGCAGGCTCACACTTCACGATGGGCCCTACTTCCGCCACCAGGAGCCGTGCGTCTACTCAGCCAAGCGCTCTTGCGCGCCGTGCAACGTAAAAACCGATCAGGTCGTTACAAATACTGTGGCCTGAATTGCGTCTCTGGGGTAGGATCAAACTGAGCAGGATGACAATTCTGCGCTCTAGTTGACCGAGCGCGACAACATCGAGGCCAAGCAAATGATTGATCGCCGAGGTTTTCTGATAGCAGCAACGGCGGTGCTTGTGGCTGCATGCGGTTCGGCCAGGCGGCCCGCCAGCGACCAGCCTGTGACGACTTTGCGTGTTCAGAATCAGGGGTTTCTCGACATGACCATATACCTCATCGCCGGTTCACAGCGCGTGAGGCTGGGCGTCGCTGGAGGTAGTTCCACAACAACCATGAGGATTCCGTCGCAGTATGTATTTGGTGTTTCATCACTGCGTTTCCTCGCTGATCCCATCGGAGGCACGCGTACACCGGTTTCAGAATCGATTTCGGTCAGTCCCGGTGACGAGGTGGTTCTCATCATACCGCCCAGCTGATCGAACAGTAGTCGATTCGTCGCATAGAAAAATGAGGTGACCGTAATGGTCACCTCATTTGCGATGTTCTCAACACTCGAAAGCGCTTAGGGGAACCTGCCCCAGGGTCCACGCGGCCTCCGTCCTCGCGGTGGAGGGCAGTGGTCTGGACCAACACCGCCACCTCGGATCACGACTCCAATAACGTCACCGATCCCAATGCCGTCGTCGCCGCGGCCAGCACCCACACGTCCATCTCCACGCCCACTGCTGGCGGGAACGTCAACCGGAAGTGAGACCGGACGCGGCGCGACGCGTGGGACAGACGACACCGCAGCTGCTGGTTCTGAGGAGTGCGGGGCCTCAGTGGCTACAGCAACCTGGACCTGCTCCAGTGCCTCTGGGGCTGGGCTCGTCGTCTCCTCCGGGACCTGTGCTGCTGTGTTGGCAGCTACGCGACGCGGCGCCCGCTGGCGCTGCACGGGTTCGGCTACCTTGCCTTGCTCGAGCTCTGAGACGAAACGCATCGGCTTATAGGCGTTGTCTTGTCCCGCGAGCTCGATCTTGCTCGCAGAGGCCTCAAGATCCTTTCTGAGGTCGTCGCTCAGCTCCGACCCACCGGTGCCTCCGCAGGCTACGATAAGCCCTAGTAGCGGGACATATGCGGTTTTGGTTGACACTCTCATAAAGTTCTCCAAACCAGCAACGCGAAGTGTTTCCCGGGACGCGCCCGGCACATGGCACAAGAATGGCATGTTGCGGGCCATGGGGTACAACTCTGTTATACGGTCTAAACTACTGTTCGTGTCCTCGCGAATCTACACATGATGTCCAGAATCGAGTACATCGGACATTGACGCCCTCAGCTTCCACAGCAATGACACTCGTCACCCGCAAGACCCCAGTTCTGGCTGTGTTGGTTGCTACGCTGCTCGGCTGTGGCTCTAAGGAGCCTGACGAGGCCTACCGTGCTCAGGTTGCGGACTCTCTCACTAGCCTGGTTCGAAATGCGTACGACCTCAACAGGGGTGATGTAGTAGCACACTTCATGTCGCTCTATCCCGACTCGGGACGCGTTGTTTCTGCCACGGCTGGGCGAATCACGACTACTCATGATTCGCTTCAGGCGTCGATAAACGCCTTCTGGGATGGCGTCGGCCAATACATGGTGCGCCCCGAGTGGAAGTGGGACGAGATCAACGTCGACGTGCTGCGTCGAGATCTCGCGGTAATGACCGCGTCGTACGCTGTGCCGCATTGGACCGATGCAGGACGCCCGCACGTGATCGGCGGGGTATGGACTTCGGTGTGGCAGCAGACGGAATCAGGGTGGCGAATCACGCACGAACACCTGTCCGACATGCCTCGAGCTCTCGCCGAGCGTATGGAGGCAACGATGCCGGGCGCGGATTCTGCAGATCACACAGGACACTAGACCGACGCCCAGACTATGCACGGTTAGGCTGAACCTCACCCCTGTACGCGACTAAGCCGATAGCCAGCCTGCGCGCGTCTTAAGGGCATCGATTTGCGCGATGTGGTGATCGCCATGCCAGGCATAGTGCGCCAACATGTAGTCTAATGAATGATTGCCTGTGTCTGGGTGTCGATACCGTCGCTCAAAAGCCATGGGATCGAGAGCACGAACAAGGCGAAGCCAACGATCGTGAACCACTTCGAGCAGGACGAGCGAAGTTTCAACGGGAGTCTCGCGAACGTCGGCCAGTTCAGACCACGCGTCCTGGTCGTAAGGCTTGATTGTTGGAACGTCTTCGGTGAGCGCGAGCTTGAAGCGCACGTAGGCGTTGAGATGACTGTCTGGCACGTGATGCACGAGCTGCCGAACTGTCCATCCTCCGGGCCTGTACGGCGTTTCGAGCTGCTCTTTCGTGAGTCCAGCCACAGCCGCGCGCAGCCGCGCTGGCGTGCTGGAAAGGGAGTCGATCCAGGCCTGCCGCTGTTCTGGAGAAGTACTGCCGGAAGGCGGCGGTGTAAACTTTCCAATCGGGTAAGAGAGGTCCGCGTTCATTGTGAGCTGAGCGTTCATGAATAAGATTGGGCCTTCAATCTACCGACCGGATTCGTTCCGCTCCACACCAGAGTGACAAGCATGATTCTCAGGTTTACGGCTGCCGTCGTCATCGCAATTCTTCCTTCGCTTGTTTTGGCGCAGCGTTCCCTTAAGGTCTATATCTCGGTGGACATGGAGGGCATTGGGGGCGTTGTAACCGGGGATCAACTCGGACCCACGGGCTTTGAGTACCAGCGAGCGCGCCAGTGGATGACTGATGAGCTACTCGCCGCTATCCAGGGAGTACGTGACGCCGGAGCTACCGAGATTCTTGTGAGCGATTCGCACGGGAATGGCCAGAACCTGCTGATAGATCAGCTGCCGGATGACATTCAGATCGTTCGTTCATGGCCCCGTCCACTCATGATGATGCAGGGGATCGACTCCTCGTTCGACGCCGCGCTCTTTATCGGCTATCACGCCAGCACGGCCAACCCCGAGGGAGTGCGCGCCCATACTATGTCGAGTGCCACTCTCACCGGTGTTGCTCTCAACGGTAAACAGATGACGGAGGGCGGTCTGAATGCCGCGATTGCCGGCCATTTTGGAGTTCCGGTCGTAATGATCTCCGGAGACGATGCGGCGGTCGCCGAGGTGCAGAGCGTAGTTGGACCTATGGAGGGCGCGGTTGTCAAGCGGCACATCTCCTTTCATTCAGCAACTACGTTGACGCCAAAGGCATCGCAGGCTCTGGTTCGCGCAAAGGCCAAAGCCGGGGTCGAACGCCGAGCGTCATTCAAGCCATTTGTCCTGCAGACTCCAATAACGCTCGACGTTTCCTTCAAGAACTACAGGGTGGCTGAGATTCTCGCCTATCTCCCATATGTCGAGCGCGCGGACGCGCACACGATAAGGTTCAAGGGAGACAACATTGTCACGATTTCTCGCTTCCTGGAGTTTGT
>CAZYTS010000014.1:0-26061 GCA_964649855.1 uncultured Gemmatimonadaceae bacterium | reverse complement strand
GCCTCACCAGTTGAACTGCAGGCTGGTAAGAAAGACACGATCGCCTTTCTTGTGTGCGGGTTCCGGCAGGTTGTCGTAGCGGATCTGATAACCGACCTTGATCGCAGCGTGGCTCGAAATTGGAGCCACGAGGGCGGTCTCGGCGTTGACGCGATAGTCCTCGCTCACTTCAAGGTTCGGGAGGTACTCGATCGATTGCGTAAAATAGGACGAGCCCGAAAAATTGTGCCGATAGAGACTGCCGGTCCTCAACGCCGAAAAGTTGTTGCTCGTGCCATCGGTTGATCGCTGCTGTGTTAGACCAAAACCAGCCTCGAGCGTCAAAGCGTCGCTTGCCAGAGTCAGGAGCTTGGCTGCAACACCCACGGTCTCCTCGAGCCGGCGCGAGATTCCCGCAAACGTATTTCGGTCGTAGCCGGCATAGCCAAACAAGGCCATGCGACTATTGAGGGCAAAGTCAGAGCGCCAGTTACCAAAGAGAAGGTTCGACGTCTGCTGGTCGTTTTCTGCACCATAGACACTCCCTGCCTGTTGTTTGTGTTCCCAGCGACCTGCCCTGAGAATCAGCTTTTCGCCCAGGTTGAGGGTCGTCACGTCGCTGTTGCCCGAAGTACTCACGAAGCCAAAATCCGCCGTGAGCTCCATGGGCTTGGGGGGCGGGTCCTGAGCAGCAGCGCCAAATGGTAGAGCAACTGCCAGAACACTCCCGGCCACAAACTTCCTAAAGTAGCAGTTCATTTCATCTCCGATATTTGTGATTCCTGTTACCATACAAATCCCGCGCAAGAGAAGCGCGCGCGAAAGGTTCGCGCTTCGTCGGGCCCCTGTTATGGCTGGGCGGCCGCCGAGGCCTCGAAGCGTAAAGCCTTTGAGCCTCGAAACCTAAGTCTAAACGACGACTTGGGCGGAACCTATCCCGTAGCGGGTCCTGAGAAGTTCCATATGGTGGTTCTCATGACCGGCGATGATCCAGGCAAGACCGCGCACACTTACGTAGTTGTCGCTGGCTGTCCCACCTCTTAGCCACTCTTCTGCAGAGAGTGACCGCAAAAAGCGAACGGTGGAGAGGCGCACAGCCTCCCACTCGTCTATCAAGCCTTTAATGGTTTGTGCATCAAAACGCGCATTCGCCACAAACTGATTCTCGTCAAACCCTGGCAACGGCGTGGAATCGCCACGGGCAAATCGCAGAGCCCTGTAGCAGAAAACCCGCTCGGCGTCGGCAATGTGCCCGATCACTTCGCGCACACTCCACTTCCCTTCTGCGTACCTGTAGCTCCCTTTGCTCTCCGACGCATCTCTCAGCAGGCCTGAGCTGTCTGCAAACTGTCTTTCGAGCGCAGCAATAATGTCGCCGTCGCTAACCTTGCTGATGTACTTGCCGTAGTACGGTGCGTACTCGCTCCCCGCGGGACGGGTTTCTCGTGGCGAAGCCTGCGTTGAGATCTGCATTGGATTGTTCTGGTGCCGTCAGTTCACTGTTTGGGCTTGCGCGACAAGGAACGGAAATACTCGTTGACCAGATCACGATATGCCTGAGGCACGTCGTCGTTGCCGCCGAGTACCGGTCCCGCTCGTTCCGTGGTACCGAGCTGCCTCCTGAGCCCAAACTCAAACTCCTTCATCCCCTCGAGCACGGCTCCACGCAGGCGTTCCAGTTCCTCCGGATCATTAAAGGTCCTCGCTGCTTCCATTTCGCGCAATTGTGCAATCAACCGATCGAGGTCGGCGGTGGAAATACCCGTCCCGCGAAGGTCCTGACGCAGAGCCTGGGCTGCATCGCGTTGGGCACGCAGTTCGCGCCCAAACTGGCGAATGTCTTCGGCACTGAATGCGCCCCGGGGACCACCCTGTCCTGAACCACCCATTTGGCCACTTGGGCTTGGTCGCGCTCCACCGGGCTGTCCCTGCTCGCCGCCCTGCAAACCCCTGCGCTCGCCACCGCCCTGCCCCTGACCCTGCTGACCCTGGCCTTGCTGTCCCTGGCCCTGTTGACCCTGGCCCTGCTGACCCTGGCCTTGCTGACCCTGGCCTTGCTGACCCTGGCCCTGCTGACCCTGGCCCTGCTGTCCCTGGCCTTGCTGTCCCTGGCCTTGCTGTCCCTGGCCTTGCTGACCCTGGCCTTGCTGACCCTGGCCCTGCTGACCTTGTTGGCCCGCCTGTCCCTCCTGTTGACCGCGGTTCCCTTGCGCCCCGGATTCGCCGCGGGACGCCGTGTCAGAACCTTGCTGACCTGGTTCGCCACGCTGCGCCCGCTCCTGCATCCTTTCGTCGAGCGAAGCGAGACCACGCACGAGATCCCGAGCCTGTTGCAAGGCGCGATCGGCACGCTGCGTGCTATCCGCACCTTCGCGAGCCGCAACCTGGATCCCGGCTATGCGATCGCGCAGCTGATCAAGGTCTTCCTGGATCTGTCGTTCAAATGCATTCGCGTAGTCAGGTGTACCCCGCCGCATCGTCTCGCGTGAGTAGCGGATCTTGTCGTCGACACGCCGTTCGCGAATCGAGCCTGCTGCCTCCTGCAATGCACGAGCAGTTTGAGGCTGCTGACTTCTCACGTCGCGCGCCATGCGGTCGAGATCGCGTTCGAGAGACTCAACCTCTCCTGCCATCTGCTGCTTGCGTTCGTCGATGCGCCGCTGCCGTTCGGCGCGGTCCGCACTGGCGCCGCCGCTACCCAACTGGCTCACGTCACGTGCAACGTCGCGCTGTTGTTCTGCCAATTGCTGTGCGCGACTCGCAGCGTCCTGGAGGCCGCCGGCGTTGCGCGTCCGTCTGCTCTCATCCAGCAGGCGACGCGCTTGTTCCAAACGATCGCGTGCGGCAGCACCCGAACCCTGCGTGCCACTACCGCCCTGGGCCGCGGACCGCCTCATCTCGTTGGCAGCCTCCTGCAGTTGCCGAGCGGTCTCCTGCATTTCAGGATTTCGCTGTTCTCTGGCGAGGCGCTCGAGCTGACGCGCCATTTCTTCGGTCTCTTCAGCCAGTTGCCGCTGCGAACCGCCGCCGCCACCGCCGCCTCCGCTCTGGCGCTGACCGAGCTGGCGCTGCCTCTCGTTTTCCTGCTGTTGTCTAGCCGCGAGTCTCTTTAACCGCTCGGCGAGTTCATCCACCTCAGCGTTAGCCTGTTCTTGCTGGCCGCGCTGTACCTGTTCGTACTGGTTGCGCAATTTGTCGGTTTCCAGTTCCAGCAAATCCGCCAGGTCCTCTGCGTTGGCGTCCTGACCTCCGCCGCCACCACCTCCACCCTGCTGCATGCTCACTTGAACTTCACGGAATACCGCTTCGGCGCGCTCCAGCCATTGCAGTGCTCTCTGCTCGGGACCGAGTGCATCAGTTACTTCGCTCTTCACCAATTTTTCTTCAGCGGCCTCCATTTCCTCCATTGCTTTAGGCATCATTTCCGCGAGGAGCCTGAAGCCGGAATCCGCCTGCTGTACACCGGGCCGCTGCAGGCGCCCCACGAGCTCCGCGACCTGCTGGCGCAGGCGTCCCTGCGAGAGATGGATCGTAGTCACGTCCTCGCGGAAGGTCTCTGCTTGCGTGCGCGCGCTGTCGCGGTGTGCTTTGAATGTCGCGGCTATGATCTCGCGTTGGCGCCCCACAAGCGCCCCCGGATCCTGACCACCGCCGCCGCCACCACCACCTCCTCCCTGCTGGTTCTGACGATACTCCCGGCCAAACGGCCTGATCGTTAGAAAGTAGATGTCGCTCGAGCCAGTTTGTCCCCCGTTTGCTCCATTGTCGCGAACACGAGCGTAGTACGCCACCACATCACCCGGCTGGAGAGAGTGCTCCTCCAGAAAAAGGGTGTGGCCAGCCGTCATCTCGCGCGGGCGCTCCCCACTTCCCTGGCTCAATGAAATCACCTTTTCTTCGCCCCCGTTCACGCGATAGACCAGTTCTATCGAACCGATGCCAAAGTCGTCGTGTGCCTCGGCTTCGATAAAGACCTCTTCCACGCTCGTGGGGCGGAGGTCGCGGCCGGGCTTGGAAATCGATACCTGTGGCGCGCCGTCCTCGAGAGCGTCGACGATGTATTCGAGCGTTCCCGGTACTCGCGTACCGTCGGGTGCCTCGAGTTCCACGCGATAGAATCCATCGCGCCTAACGATTATGGCCGTTGTAAGTGTGCTGTCGTTGGAGCGCGTGAGCGGAATGGTAGAGCCGTCGTCCAGTACAAGCCGTCCGCCCTTTACCGCCAAAGTCGAATGTATGTCGATGGTTGCACGAGTTCCGCGAAGCGCTGCGATGTCGCCTCCGTCTTCGATCCTCTCAGGCGCAAGCCCCGTGTAGGATGGATAGCGCAGCTCCACGCTGATGGAGCGAACTGCCGGAAGGTTGCGAACCGTGAGACGTGCAACCTCTGAGCGAACACCACTCGATTCCACGAAATACTCGGCGTTGTCGGCCACGTCAAACAAACGCGCGTCAAAACTCGCCGAGTCCCCCATTCGGCTCATGGGAATTCTCTCCCATTCGCCATCTTCGCCGCGGCGTATCACGACCTCGACGAGTTCAGCGGAAAAGCCAGAAAGCGTCGCACGCACCTGCACGTCGCTTCCTCGCGCCACCGTGACGTTACCCGGTTGGATCTGTATGCTGTAAACCGGAGCTAGTGCAGGATCACGCCACGGTGTGAGGAGCAACTGGGCTCCCTGCCTAAGGTAAGCTGGTCCAACTGTAAAAAGCGCAGCAATGCCCACCATCAACAGCGCAGTTATGCCAAGAGCGCGAGACGTAGTGGGGCGTTCCAGGTGCGGAAGCTCGGCCGCGCGCTCCATGCGCCGGACGGCATCAACGACCAGCCCGCGCTCCAGCAAAGGAGAGCGCGACTCCTCACCAGCGGGCTGCTGCTGGATCTCAACTGCACTAATTACCGCACCGTCCAGCGACGGCACGCGCTCTTCCAGGTAGAGCGCTACTCGCTGGTCGGTAACCTTGCGCACCATCGGGTAGAGGAGCCAGCGAACGCAGACCGTTGCGAGAACAAGTCCAAGAACCATTCGCGCCCACAGGATGCTCTCGACCGAGAAACGCATCCGCTCCATCACAGCAGCGGCCCCCCACATGGTGATCGCCAGAATTCCGAGCGCTATGGCTATGCCAACCGCGAGATGGCGCAGGCGCCAGCGACGCCGAACGTTGCTCAGCGCTACGCTCAAAGCAGTGACCGCGTTAGGTCTTTCAGTGAGACTCCGCATGAGTCGCTCCTCTTACGTCGCCAGACTCTGTGACACGGTTCGACGTGCCAGAAGTCCTTCAGTTAACAGTATGATCGCAGCCACGGCGAGTACATACCACCATATGGATTGCTTCCTTTCCTTCTCGGCGAGGGTCGCTTCGGGATCGGCGGATGCAGCCTGGGCTGCAACGCTTTCGGGAGGACGCAGGGCGCTGGTGAGTCTGGCTACGTCAAAGGGCGCCAGATCGAGCTCTTCTGGGGCCACGTTGGCGGCCACGAGCACCGGCTCCACGTTAGGCATACCGGTGGGCCTGATCTGATGGACTCCTGTTTCGCGAAGCTCCATGGCAGCAGCCCCGTCATTCCCACCCACCTGGACACGCTCTCCAGTCGGGGTGATTACCGTCCACCTTTCCTCCGTCGTCCTGCGCCCGTACGCTGAAGCTTCTGCCAGATCACCCGGCTGTACGGATTCACCAATTGCAAAAGCACGCTTCTGTTCACGATACGAGGCGGCGTAGCGGCTCAACTGATGGAGGAATGGGAGAAACACCGCCTGCCGCGGAAGGTCGTTCCAATAGCCGTCGAACGTGGAACCCCAGGTTATGATGCGACCTTCACCTAGTCTGTGTTCGGTCAGGGCAGCACTACCATCGTCGAAACGCGCCAGCACTCCCTCGGTAGTATCAATGGGGTGGTATCTGAAGAAGCGCGCCGAAGAGAGGTCGCCACTACGAGCTCCACTAAAGACTGAGAGCGCCGGGTGTCGCCGGTCGACAAAGCCGAGTACTGCCCCCTTCTCTCCCAGCCGGTCTACTGGCTCGGCAATCCGCCCCGGAACGAGAGAGCGGGCGTTTGCCGGCCATGTACGTGCAGAGGTGCGTTCTCCCAGCACGTTCAGGAGCCCACCACCGCTCCTTACAAAGGCTTCGAGGCGTTGTGCTCCCAGCCCCGGCGGCACGCCGGCGTCGGACAGGATCACGAGTTTGCGTCCGGCGAGGTCCGCGGGCGTTACCTGATTCGACCGCCGCAACAGGACGTCGAATGCGGGCTGGTCTCCGATGTCGAGAGCTCGCGAAACGAATACACCCCTTTCAGGGAGTGCGTCGCGGTGTTCGACGAGGAGAGTGGGAATGGTCGGCGAGCGCGTTAGCATGAAGTGGTAGTTATCGTTCCCGGCGAGCGCATCGCCGTCTACTACTATTCGCGCTGCGACCGCGCGTGCCGGTACCGCCACGTTGCCAAAGGTGAGAGTCGCTCCGCCATCGTTAGGCAGGTCAACCGTCTTGCGCTCTACGTCGCGCCCCCCCACTTCGAGCCGTACTCCAACTCCCCGCTGAGCCTCGCCCACATTCACCAGACGCGCGCTCACCAGCACACGGCTCGCATCGCCACCAGGATCGCGCCGCACCTCAACCGACCTTACCGCGTGATCCTTTACCTCTCCGCTAAGATCAAAAGTTTCTACCTCAGTTCCGGGCGGCAACTGCACTTCGTTGTTTAGGTCCCAGGCGGTGCGCTGAAAGTCGCTCACAACGACCAGTCGTTTGCGAGGCAACTCACTCGAAGAAAGGATTCTCTGCGCCAGCGATACTGCTGGTGCGAGTCGGGTGCCTTCGTCGGACGGTTTGAGCGAATCGAGTGCTGCCCGCAGGATCGTCTGGCTGTTCGTGGCCTCGTTAACAGCCGCTGCACGACGGTCAAAGGGAATAAGCGTCAGTCGATCGGCGGCGCCCGTGGCGGAGATAAGCCGCTGAACTTCTGAGCGGGCGCGATCCCAGCGGTCGGCATATTGCATACTGAAAGAACGATCAAGGAGCAGGACGGTCTCCTGCCCTCCCCCCGCGCCGGCGACTGCCGCGCTCCTCCGTCCCAGCACGGGCCGGGCAAATGCGAGGGCCGCCAGCACAATTAGAGAACTCCTCAGGAGAAACAGGAGCCAGTCTCTGATCCGTTGTCGCGCAGAAAACGGATACGGCGTTCGCTTGAGGAACATCAGCGACGGGAAGGCTAAAGCATCCTTGCGCTCCTTGTGCACGAGGTGCACCAGGAGCGGGATGACGACAGCCGCGGCCCCAATCGCAAAAAGCGGAGCAAGGAGCGAAAATGGCATCTACTTCACCGTCCGCATGCGTTCGCGCCGCACCAGATACTCAAAGAGCAGCCGGTCGAGAGGCTGTGAAGTATCGACCAGCATGTGGTCGATCCGGTTCTCGCCCAGCCGGCGCGTTATTTCATCGACGTGTGCCTCCATCCGCTGCAGATACTCCTTTTTCAGCTTGGCCGGCACGATCGGCAACTGCACACCGGTTTCCACGTCCCTGAACGTTGCTGCGTCTGAAAATGGAAAAGTGCGTTCGGCCGCATCGAGAACATGCATAACGATCAAGTCGTGTCCCCCGTCCCTGAGAGCGGCAAGCGCCTTGACCACTATTGCGGGTTCCTCATAGAAATCTGAGATCAGCATGAATATTCCACGTCTCCGCTGGTTCTCTGCAACCTTGGCCAGCGGTATCGAAAGCGAGCCCCTTCCGGATGCTGTTGCGCGCTCGAGACCGTGCAGTACATGCGGCAGATGCCTCGCTGACGGAGGCACGATATCCACAATGTCACTGTTGAATGTGGTGAGGCCCACCCTGTCGCGCTGTCCGTGCGAAAACCACGTGAGACAGGCCGCGAGATACTTGGCGTACTCGAGCTTGGTCAGTTCGCCGCTCGCGTAACCCATGGATGCTGACACATCCAGGAGCACAGTAAAGTTAGTGTTTGTGTCGGCTTCGAATTCCTTGAGGTAGTAGCGCTCAGTGCGTGCATAGACGCGCCAGTCGATGTGCCTGATGTCGTCACCAGGCATGTATTGTCGGTGTTCTGCAAAATCCGTGGAAAACCCCAGGTGTGGAGATCGGTGCAACCCTGAGATGAAGCCCTCAACAACCCAGCGTGCCACAAGCTCGAGATTGCCGATCCGCGCGAGGGTCGTCGGATCGATAAATCTCGCCCCAGGCATTCCCGTGTTGGCGCCTTCGGGAGTCATCTCGCTTCGCTGGACTCGAGGGTTGGACATCTTCAGAGATTGGCCTTGGGACGGGGAACCTGCTCGATGAGTCTCGCAACAAGCTGGTCGGTCGTCACTCGCTCCGACTGAGCGTGAAAGTTTGTGAGGATGCGGTGACGTAGCACGGGCTGAGCCAACGCTGCGATGTCTTCGAACGAGACGTGGTAGCGACCGTGCATGAGAGCCCTCGCCTTGCCACCCAGTACCAGATACTGAGCAGCACGCACCGATGCTCCGTAGCTCACGTACTGCTTGATGAAATCCGGGGCGGTGGGAGAGGCGGGCCTGCTCGCGCGAGTGAGGTGCACTGCATAACGAGCCACTGAGTCAGCCACTGGCACGCGCCTCACCAGGCGCTGAAAGGCAACTATGTCTTTGCCGGTGATGGCATGCTGAAACTGATGCGACTGGATTGAAGTCGTGGACTGTACTACCTGCAGTTCCTCATTTTCGGTGAGATACTCTATAACCACCTGGAACATGAAGCGGTCCAGCTGCGCTTCCGGCAGCGGATACGTTCCTTCGAGCTCAATCGGGTTCTGTGTGGCAAAAACAAAGAACGGCTCTTCAAGCGTGTACGTTCTCCCCTGCACCGTCACCCTGTGCTCCTGCATGGCTTCGAGCAACGCAGACTGTGTTTTGGGCGGTGTGCGGTTGATCTCGTCTGCCAGCACGATGTTTGCGAAAATCGGTCCTGGTACAAACGCCATCCGCCTGCGCCCAGTCTCGGCATCTTCCTGAATGATGTCGGTCCCTGTGATGTCCGACGGCATCAGATCGGGAGTGAACTGAATGCGGGAGAACTTGAGGTCGAGCACCTGCGCCAGGGTGTGTATGAGCAGCGTCTTGGCCAACCCGGGGACCCCTACAATCAGACAGTTTCCACCAGCAAAAAGCGCCGTAAGCGCCTGCTCGATTACATCCTCCTGACCCACTATCAGCTTGCGCAACTCCGTCACTACAGCCGAACGGCCATCTCGCAGTTTGTCTGCAAGTGCAATGTCGTCTGGTGCTTCCAGGGCCACTGTTTCCTGCGAAATGATGGTGCTCATGCCGTTTTGGTGATTGGGTCAGGTCTATCCTGCAGACGTAAAATCCAGGAACGAAAATCAATGCGTCATTGCGTAAAGGACGTAGTTCACTGCGAGTTTGTATGCTTCATTGGTGAGTGAGATTGGCAAGTATCCTTCATCTGACCACTCCATGTAGTCGCCAATGTCATTGTTGTAGTTGGCAATCATCACGAGGCGGCGGTTTGGATCATTGTTCTCAAACGCACCCCAGAACTCCGAGGGAGTCCCGTAGATCGGGTGAGCCATCTCCAACGTGCTGATCCGGAAAAACGAGTCGAAAACAGGGTGAGAAAGGTCGAGCCGGGTGAGTCTCAGATTGGGGAAGACTTCGCGCCAGCGTTCCTCAAAGTTGTACCAGTGCGGTCCTGTAAAATCATCGAATATCAGGAATCCACCCTTGTTCACGTAGTCACGAAGGCCCACGGTCTCTTCGGGTGTCAAGGTCCAGAAGCCTGGTTCTGATACGTAAGCAACCGGGAACTTGAAAATCTCCGGATCATCAAAGGTCAGTATGTTGCTCCCGTTCAGCTGTGGCTGAACACCGGTCACCTCATCGAGAATCTTCATGAAATGATTCTCTGCGGTGGGATAGTCATGGTCCCACTTGAGGTCCCAGCCACCGCTGAGCGGTTCGAACCGCACACGCACAAAGGTGAAACGTCCGGTATAAGGAACGTTCGCGGCTGGTTCGCTACCCGGCGAACGCCGCCGGAACCGCTGTGCCGTGAGCGTCACCAGTGGAATCGCCAGGGAGATTGCAAGCAGCCAGAGAATGATGCGTTTCATGGTCTCGCCTCCGGCTGCCTCAGTTCGAGCAAGAGCGCCTGCGCTTTTTCGTAGTTTGGTGCAAGGTCCAGAGCTCTAAGGACCTCGCGCCGCGCCGAAGTCGCGTCACCTGCTTCAGCGTAAGCCTTGGCAAGTTGATACTGCGCCTCGACACGATCGCTTGGGTCGAGCGCCAGGACCGCTCTGCGCGAACGAATGGCCGCCTCGTGGCGCCCTGCCCTGGACGCCAGCGTCGCGAGCGTATCGTGAACCGCAATGTTGAATGGCGTCATCATCAGTGAACGTTCGAGAGCATTGACTGCCCCCTGCAGATCGCCCCTTGCCGCTAGTAGGCGGGAGAGCATCAGGTTCTCTTCAAAGGCCGACTCATTGCGCTCGGCAATTGCCGTGAACTCGGCGGCCGCCTTGGCAGAATCGCCACGTTGGAGGTAGATGTCTGCCAAACGATGATACGCACTGCCCTGGCCCGCAAAGGAGGGAAACATCTGCTTTGCCTCCTCGAACGCCCCGATTGCATAATCCCACTGTCGCGCCGACGCCGCTGCCACCGCTCGTTCCATAGTCGATCTCAGTTTGCCGTCCCAACTGAGGCTCCCCTCCTCGCGTCCTTGAGCGGGGTCTACAGCGTC
Organism: uncultured Gemmatimonadaceae bacterium; assembly: GCA_964649855.1. GTDB lineage: Bacteria > Gemmatimonadota > Gemmatimonadetes > Gemmatimonadales > Gemmatimonadaceae > CAZYTS01. Next base: position 15,333 of record CAZYTS010000014.1, on the reverse strand, counting down.
GAACTCACCCGCAAATCTGCGTCTGAACCATTGATCGAACTCACGATCCATGGCTTCCATGTCGCGACCCAAAACCTCCTTGAAAGCTTCGGATGTGTTGAGCCCGCGCCGGTACGCGCTGAGCAGTCCCCGAATGGCTGCTACACCTTTCTCTGCCTCTATCATTTCGCACACAAACGATGCCAGAGCATACGAAAGGGTAACCTCTTCGGGGTACCGTGGCCTCACAAAACCGTCGTTGAGGCGCGACACTGGGTGCAGCCTGTCAGACTCGTAGGCTGCAATTAGTTGGGGCGAGATATCGCTGCCCCAGCCCACACGCGCACGCCGTTCCTCATACACGGAGAGGCCTTCTGAAAACCAGCGCGGAACTCGATTCCCACTTGCACCAAGTGTGAACGTATGCCCCAGCTCGTGCCAGAGAGTTGATCCCCAATTGAATTCTCCGACATCGCGCGCCGCAGGCGAGTCCATCGCAACTACACCGCCAAAGCTCACCCCCAGTGCTCCGAGACCTGCAAGACCCACCGTACGCACAGAGAAGTCAGCGTGACTCCGGAACATCTCGATCCTGACGGGTGTGGTGGGCTTGAAGTCATAGCGCGCGGCAAGCGAGTCATAGGCCTCTTCAGAAAGGGGCCTCGCAAAGATCTCCATGAGAGGAGCATCCTTTGCTTCAACCGCTATCACAAAACGGGGCGTTTTGATCTCGGTGTAGTCCTTGAACGTGTCTACGAGATCCAGCGTGTTTTTGGTCCACACATCGTATGGATCAAGGGCAAAGGCCCTGTCCAGGCGCTGTGACCCCTCGTTGATCTGGCCAAGACGCATCAGATTGATACCGGACTGAGCTAGTGCTCTCGCTGATTTGGGATCGCGCTCGATACCTGCCTGGGCAAACTCAGCAGCCTGGCGGTAGAGACGATTGCGCGCCGCTACATCGGCCAGAGTTACTTCGGCTTGCGCCGACCCCTGGAGCCGTTGATGTGCGCGGTCGATCGCTTCTTTAAAGCCGGCCGTGTCAGCTGACAACCAGCGTGCAGCAGCAAGCGCAATCAGGGGAGCGGGGGCCCCCGCATCGTTAGCCAGCCCCTTTTGAGCTTCGGCAGCCGCGTCAGCATAGCGCTCTACATCAATGAGCTGCATGGCCGTGAGCGCGCGCGCCTCGGGATTGGCCGAGTTCACTTCGAGACTCTTCTGCAACAGTTCTGCCGAACCCGACGAACCCTCAAACGAGTGAACCCTTGCCATCGCCACCAGTGCCCGGGGATGGCGCGGGTTCACGCGCAACACTGCTTCCAGACTCGATCGCGCCTCAGTGCCGTTGAACTTTTCCAGAAAAAGCTCACCGAGCTCCACGCGAGCGGTCAGATCGGAAGAATCACGAGCAATCGCCTCGTCAAAGGCGCGCAATGCATCTCTAAAAAGCTGGGGGTCTTCGCGCCCCAGCATCTTGCAGGCAAGAGCAATGGCACGGAGATCGTTGGCAGAAAGCCGCGGCCTGTTGTCGTTGTAGACGTCGATAAATGAATCGAACTCGCGCATGGCCTGCTCCTGCTGGCCAGCTTCAAAGGCGAGCAGAGCAAGATGATAGCGAGCCAGCAGCGAATCGCTTCCACCAAGCGCACGCGTGTATGCGGCCCTTGCATCACTGAGCTTGCCCTGCGCTGCAAATGCTTCGGCGGCGTGGAGCGCCAGTTCGAGACCCTGGTTGCCGTGGGGCGTGAGCCGCTCAGCCGTTGCCGTCGCCTCCCCTGGTTTTCCGACCGCGATCAGTGACCGCAAGAGCACGGTGCCCGCACGCGAGTTGCTGCTATCCTGCTGCAATACCTGGTTGGCCGCGCGAATAGCGTCATCGTACTGCCCTACGCGAAAAGCGGCGTCCGGTCCGAGTGTCGATGCACGCCCTTCCTGACCACATGCAGAAAGCGGCACCACTACCAGGAGGGCGAGCGTTGCAGCGCAGAAGGAGAGTCTCATGGTTTGCGCACCTCCAGCGCCCTCAGTTCGCGCGTCTTTTCAGCAAGTTCAACGAGTAGTGGCTCAAGAGCCCTTTGATACGCCTCTTCCGTCATCGATGAGCGGCGCCCACGTAGCGAATCGATTCGTGCTTCAATCGCCTGGCGCTGCGCCATGAGCGCTGCAGCCCTGGGATCTGCCGCGAGTTTGGCTCCCCCTAGAGGCTCCAGAAAGATCGACCGCGCTCGCTTGCCGTCCGGTCCGTTGGCGCTGGCGTCGCTATGAGCCACGCCATCCCCATCGTCATCGAGCTGTGGATGCTCCGATGCAATCCTGTTCCCCTGCTCGAAAATGCGTTCGACCTCGCGACGCGCATACGTAAAAGCCTCGAGCATGGAGACCCGGCCGTCCTTGTCGGTGTCTCCCTCGTCACTCGTCAGAGCCTTGACAAAATGCTCGGGGAAATATGTCTCGTTCTGCTCACGAGCACTCTTTGTTGCGGTGATAACCACGCGGTTAGGACCACTGAGCGCCTTGACAAACTCTCCGCTGGCGCTGGAAGTGTTTACAAACACCACAGCACCTTTGGCCGGAGCGAGCACACGCGCAAAATCTTCTGCCGTCATATCCGGACCTGGCAGATTGAAGCGCGATGCACCTCCCTGAGAGCTGCCGTGCCCAAAGAGAACAACGACAATCCTGTCTCCCTCTCGCGCTCGCGATACCATGCCGCTCAAAGCCGACTCCACTTCCACTTTGCCGGAACGCCCTTTGATGCGAGCGCGATCGCGCGCGGGATCCTCGGCCAGATACATAACCTGTTCAGCTGGAAGGCCGTAGCGTTCCAGCGCTGCAGTGACCAGCGCCGTTCCCCACCTCTGAAAACTCTCTGCAAAGCGAGGCTCGCCACTCACACCGCTGACTATCAGCACATGAGTCTGGCCCACCGGCTGCGCGTTGACGCTGCCGGCATGCACAGCAGTCGCGAGCCCGAAAATCGTGGCGGTTAGCAGTCGAAACCTCACGATAGACCCCTCCGTCGTCGCAGGAGCCACTCCGCACTAAGTGCAGCAAGCAGGATGAGAAAAATCAGTGGCATGTCCCAGAGGTCGTTCTTCCTGATGATCGTGGACCCGCTCGGGCTGTAGACGATGTCGCGGGCCACATCGAGAGCGTTGTCTGAACTGTAGTACCCGCCTCCCGTCTCTTCGGCTATCTGGCGCAAAAGCGAGGTTCTTAGCTCCGCGCCAAACGATTCCTCTGTCGGCTCTGCCACACGTACATACACCGGTGTACTGAGTGTCGTATCACCCTGATAAACCGACTGCAACTTAAGAGCGTGAACCCCTTCGGCCCCGGGCACAAACGAAGCACTGTATTCGCCGTCGCGATCCACCGCCCAATCAAAGACAACCTCGGATACTGAACCGTCTGGAGAAGAAAGAGTCCCCGTGACAGAGGCGCCGTTCTCCCTCAGGAAAGCCTTGTCGCTCACCGTTGCTCGCACCTGTACGGCCTCGCCAATGCCAGCCTCCTCGGCCACGACGGGCTCCAGCCGGTCAGGTACCTCGCTAACCAGCCAGCGCAGCATCTGACGCCACAGCGTTTCGTGAGTGGAGTCCGCAACGGGAATGTCTGCGTGCATCTGCCAGAGCCAGGAGTCCTGCGTCCCGAACGCCATTACCCGCCCTCGACCAAAGCGCTGCACCGTGAGCAAAGGGCGAGTCCCAGGACCCGGATCGAGCGCGCCATTCAGGAGGACAGTTGCTCCCGGTTTGGCTCGCAACAAAGTGTTTACAGTCGTAAGCGGAGGAAGCGACGCCCATCTTGCAGCAGTCGCAGAATCCGTTCCCGCGATCTGAATCGCGGGATGCAACGTGCCGAGCGGCGTCGGTTCCGCCTTGAGAGCAAGCACGCTGGTGTCGGACGCGCCAACACCTAACTCTATAGGGAAGGCATCCGCCAACGGAGTGCCAAGGTAGCCTCCCTCACCAAAGGAGTGTCGACCACCCAGAAGGAGGAGGCCACCGCCTCGCTCGCTGACAAAATCTGAGAGCATTCTCAACTGATCTACCGAAAAAGCGCTCGCTTCCACCGAACCCAGCACGACCCCTCGGTAAGCAAAGAGTTCCTCTCGTGTTCGCGGAAAGCCCGACGCAAGTTCGAGGCTGTCGTCGACGCCGAGTCTCAAAAACTTGTCTCGCGCCGATCTCAGCAGCGTTACCAGTTGAACGTTCTCGTCTCCCTCTACTGCCTGGCGGGCAAACTTGAGTTCAAAGCGTGGCTCGCCCTCAAAGTAAAGGACCTTTTCGCGACGATCCCTAACTACCATGAGCGTCCGACGCTCATTGTTCTCGCGAACCATCTCTCCTTCCTGCACGGGAACGTGAACGCGAAGGAGACGCGCCCCTACCTCAACCGCCGGAACGCGAATGCGAACCTGAAGAGCCTCGCCGTCCTGCGGCATCGTTGCCGTGGTCGACCCAACTATCCGGCCAGAATCCTCAACCACTACCGGCAACTGTCTCCCTCCAAAGCCACGCTGCACCACCACCACATTCACCAGAACCGTTGAGTTTCGTAGCACGGCACGTGGGACTTCGATGCGCGCAATTTCCACGTCTCGCTGAAAACGGGTGCTCCCGATCCCAACCGTGTAGACCGGGACTCCGCGCGCGCGCAAAGAAAGGAGTTGTTCGGTTAGACCCGGAGCGTCGACCTGCGTACCACTGTTGTCGGCCCCATCCGTAAGAACCACAACGCCGGCCAACGGCGCTCCCTCGAGCTCATCCTCAACTCGTAGTACCGACGCGGGAATTCGACTCCGGGGGCCGTCATACTGCAAAGCAAGGGGATCCCCCACCCGACCTGCTCCTCCCATTCGGTAAACCCTCGTCTGGTATCGCTCGGCGAGCGCCTTGAGCAATGCCGAATCCGGTGAACCGACCAATCGATTCACCACCTCACTCCGGGGACGCGAGCTGACGTCCGGAACTCGCATACTGCGGGAATCGTCAACCAAAACGGCTACGACGTTCTGCTGCGTGATCGACTCAGTGAGAACCAGCACGGGACGCATTAAACAAAAGCCCAGTGCGGCAATCGCGATAACGCGAAGACCCCCAAGGATGATCCGGTCGCGCTTGCGCATTTCGAGCGCAGTACGCGAATACAGTAAGGCGCTTGCCCCCGCAACAATCGCCACGACGAGGACCACGAGCCACACTGGAATGGGTGGCTCGAACGCCAGGATCCCGCGCGCAAACGCGGCCGGGCGGTACTTGAGCAGGAACTCGATCAGAGCGTCCAAACTCAGTCCCTCACTGCCGCGTCTGCGGCTCCGGATGAAACATGAAAATACGTAAGACCCATACCGACGTTCCCAGGTTGCCGGTACAGTCTATCTACTAGCAAAGTGACAGCGCGCGCGCCACCGCGCATCGGGGCCGGGACAAGTCGTCCGCGGGTAAGGCCAACGCCCCTGGCTTAAGCGCCGGAGAGCGCCACTTTCTCCGCCTCAGTTGTCGTTAGGCATCCCACTAACCACGGCACCGCGGCAGTGTAGACCGCCAAAACAGGGAGCCGTTAAGCCACCCTGCTCGCAGGGATTTCGAAATGCGCGTCCGGCGCGGCCTTCCGATACGCAGCAACCGCATGCTGGAGCGCGAGTAGCGCCGAAGCCTCCAGGTCGTATTCCAGCGCCAGTTCTCCAAGCTCTGCGGGCGTCTGCGAGGAGATTTTGCGGGACTTACGGGTGCATTCCCCGTGGCGACGCTGGTACTCACGGCTGGCTTGCCACATCGCTATGGCTCGCCGATACCACTCTTCGTCCTTCGAAGTACCGTTGGTCGGCTGCGACTCAAAGGCGCTGATAGTGGAAACGAGGATCTCGTCGCAAAGACACGCCACGTTGAGCGCGGCCTTTTGCTCATCCTCGCTTACTCCCGATTCCACAAGGAGGGAATAGCGTTGCCGCTGTCGCACGCATTCGACCGCCGCGCGAAACAAGCGGTCGGCGGGGGCTCGCGGGCCCGCAATTGCTGCGTTTTCACCAGTTACTGGGGCGGAGAGCTTGGTACGCGCCATGAGCAGTCCGTTCTGACGGGTGATTGGGGGAGGGGAAGTCTAACGAGGTGCCGTCGTTAGAAAAGTGGTCAGAGCCAGGTGGCGTCACCTTTCTCTGGTGACCCCCCTCCCGGCCGGAACGTCCACAACAGGACGCTTTGACCGCCTCACTGGTATCATGGCCTTTGATCAATTCATAGATGAAGTGGAGCTCCTGGTGCGATCTCGCTACGGCCTTATCGTGCTCGACACCTGGGACCTGGATCGCGCAGACGATGCGCTGAGGCATGTAGCGTCGAGGCTTTCTCTCCACTACCACGCCTGGCGTCGCTCACGCGGAATGCAGCGAGGGGGCGAAAGCGGGGCTCCGTTGATAGGCGAAACGGCCCAACCATCGGACGCCCTGCGCCATGTGGAACGCGAAGGTAGTGGGATTTTCTACTTCCCAGGGCTCGGCGCTCACCTGGAGGACGCGGTTGTTGTTGCCCATCTGCACGACGTCCTGGACCGGTTCCGTATGCGCCGCGGAACAGTCGTCATTGCGGGACAGGACATCAGGCTCCCGGAATCTCTACGACAGCACGCGATTGTGGTGCGACTCCCTGCACCGACACTAGAAGACTACCGGTCCCTGATGGAGAAGGTCGTGCGAGAGTACACCGCCCGCATGCCGGTGCGAGTGGAACTCACCACCGAAGCCAGGGCAAGGCTGCTGCACAACCTGCTCGGTCTCTCGCTGGTTGAAGCAGAACGGATTCTGACGCGGTTGATTATGGCCGACGGCGCGCTCACTGAATCGGATATCCCAAGAGTGGCAGTTCACAAGCGTCAGGCGGTCGAACAGGATGGGCTCTTGGAGTACTGGACGACCACGGAGGGGATGTCCGAAATCGCCGGGTTGGGTGGGTTAAAGGCGTGGCTTTCAAAAAGGCGCGCCAGCATTCTGGAGCCGGAACGAGCGGCCGCGTTCGGGCTTCCGTTTCCTAAAGGGATTCTTTTGACGGGCGTTCCCGGTTGCGGCAAGAGTCTTTGCGCCAAATCGGTAGCGCACGAGTGGCAGTTACCGCTCCTTCGCCTGGATCCAGCGTTGCTTTATGACAAGTACGTTGGGGATAGCGAGAAGAACTTTAAAAGAGCTCTGGCGACGGCCGAGCGAATGGCACCGATAATTCTCTGGATCGACGAACTTGAAAAGGCGTTCTCGTCGGCCGGGGATCACGATGGCGGCGTGGCGCAGCGTGTATTTGGTGGATTCCTATCCTGGCTGCAGGAGAGGCGTGGTGACGTTTTTGTCGTTGCTACTGCCAATGAAGTTGCCGAGCTGCCACCAGAGTTTGTGCGCAAGGGTCGGTTTGACGAAGTCTTTTTTGTGGATTTGCCCGACGCCGCGGCCCGCGCCGACATATTCAGACTGCACCTCAAAAAGCGGCAGCAGGACCCAAAGGGCTTCGACCTGACCGGACTTTCGGAGTGTTCGCAGGGCTTCAGCGGTGCGGAGATCGAGCAGGTGATAGTGTCGGGACTCTTTGAAGCCTTTCAATCATCGACTCCACTTACAACAGAGGTCCTCGCCAACGAGCTACGAGTTACAAGACCGTTGTCGAGAACGATGGCCGAGCGTCTCGACAAGTTGCGCACCTGGGCCCGCGATCGAACGGTGCCTGCGGCGTAGAGGAGGGCGAGGCTGGCAAAGAAGGCGAAGAGGGCGAGGAGAACAGTTGCAGCACCTCAACGCTATGACGCAGTTACAAGTGCAGCGTGCTGTGACGGTCAGGCGCCTTTTAACAAACTAAGTTGTACATCTGCGTCTTTCATACGCCGGGCGATCAAGGCACACCATGGCGTCCAGAGTTCCGGAGCTGCGTCGATCTCGGCGGTGAGCTGTTCGAACGACAGTGTGCGCCACGCTGCTACTTCTTGAGGATTGGGGACGGGCTCGCCCTCGTAGCTGCAGACAAACACGTGGTCAAACTCGTGCTCGGTGAGTTCCGGAGACACAGCCGCGCGGTAGGTGAACGAAAAGATCTCTTCGAGCTGAATTGCGTGTAGCCCCAGCTCTTCCTTCAGGCAGCGAGCGGCTGCTTTGGCATTGTCTTCGCCGGCAAGGGGATGCGTGCAGGCCGAATTGGACCAGAGTCCGCCGGAGTGGTATTTGGATGCACTTCGCTTTTGGACTATCAGTCTTCCGTTGCGATCAAGTGCTAATACCGAAACCGCTCTATGCAAGGCGCCATTTCGGTGGGCCTCCAGCTTCTCGGCGGCGCCGATCTCGCGATCGTGCTGGTCTACGAGGACGACGTATGTGGACACGGGAAAAGAGTCCTTACTCGCGATGACGGAGTGGTTGAACCGGCTCGCTATCTTGTGCGCCCGCGCCAGTCGAGATAACGGGAGATTCAGCGCGAAGCCGCGTCGCCATCTTCGCCCTCCTGTGCTCCTCGCGTTCGTTTCAACAGTAGCTGGGGTGGGACTCGAACCCACGACCCCGGCATTATGAGTGCCGTGCTCTAACCACCTGAGCTACCCAGCCGTACCACGGTCGATAAAAAAAATAACGCTTCGCGGTGAATCGCAAAACAAAGCGCGACCACGGAAATTCGGGGTCGCGCTTTTGTTTGGAGTAGCGGGGGCGGGATTTGAACCCGCGACCTTCGGGTTATGAGCCCGACGAGCTACCAGGCTGCTCCACCCCGCGTCAGACCTGCAAGATGCACAATCCCGGCTACTGAAGTCAAGGTCGCGAACGTGCTGTATCGATGAATCTGTACACTATCTCCTTGTCTCCCTTAACCATACCGTACATCTCCCTGGCCACCCGCTCCTGATACGCAGGGTCGCGCTCCAGCTTGTCGCGCAGATCCTTGAGCGAGTCTATGCCGCGACTTAGAGAGTCAATCGCCGCCTTCAGCATACGCTCGCGCTCACGCTGGGCCAGCAGCGCCGTGGTCGAATACTCCCCGCCCTGCACAGCAAAGTAGGCCACCGCAACGACTCCGCCGATCAAGGCCATCTTCTTGAGCCTCGAGCGCAATTTTTCGTTAGTCACAACAGCCACTGTAGTCTCTGCTAGAGGCCGTAGATCGCGCCACCGGGATACTCTGCCACATCCCCCAGTTGCTCTTCGATTCGCAAAAGCTGGTTGTACTTCGCAACGCGATCAGTCCGCGAAGCACTGCCCGTTTTGATCTGGCCCGCGCCGGTACCAACTGCAAGTTCCGCTATAAAGGTGTCTTCTGTTTCGCCACTACGGTGCGAAATGACCGACAGATAGCCTGCGGCACGCGCCATTTCTATCGACTCCAGCGTCTCAGTCAGTGTGCCGATCTGGTTTACCTTAATGAGGATTGCATTACCAATGCCACCCTCGATGCCCTTGGCGAGCCGCTCCGTATTTGTCACAAACAGGTCGTCTCCCACAAGCTGTACCCGGTCGCCAAGCTGAGCCGTCAGCACCGCCCAGCCCTCCCAGTCATCCTCGGCTAAACCGTCTTCTATCGACACAATCGGATACTCCTCGAGCCACTTGGCATAGAGCTCGACCATTCCCTTTGCGTCACGAGTACCTCCGCCACTCTTCTTGAAAGTGTAGGAACCGTCCTTGAACAGTTCCGACGCTGCGCAATCGAGTGCCAGCGCCACCTGCTTTCCCGGGGCATAGCCAGCAGATTCGATCGCCTCTACAACGACCTTGAGAGCCTCTTCGTCGTTAGCTAGATCAGGGGCAAAGCCACCCTCGTCACCGACTCCGGTCGATAGTCCACGCTTTACCAGCACCTTCTTGAGCGAGTGGAAGACTTCAGTCCCCATTCGCAACGCTTCGCCAAATGAATCGGCTCCAACGGGTACGATCATGAACTCCTGAAGGTCGACCGTGTTGGTGGCGTGCGCCCCGCCATTGAGGATGTTCATTAGCGGCACTGGCATCGTGCGCGCCAGCGGGCCACCCAGGTATCTGAAAAGCGGCATGCCGCTCTCTACTGCGGCGGCGCGCGCCACAGCCATCGAAACGCCGAGTATCGCATTAGCGCCAAGCTTCGCTTTGTTAGGTGTCCCGTCCATATCGATCATGTGGCGGTCTATCTCGACCTGCTCTGTCGCATCCATGCCGCGAAGCTCAGGACCAATCAGCTCGATGACGTTGCTCACCGCCTTCTGCACCCCCTTACCCATGTAACGAGCCTTGTCCCCATCCCGGAGTTCCAGCGCCTCGTGCTCGCCAGTCGATGCACCGCTTGGAACGGCAGCTCGTCCAGCAGCGCCGCTATTGAGAGTCACATCCACCTCGACGGTGGGGTTACCACGGCTATCAAGAATTTCTCTGGCGTGAACGTCAAGGATCGTGGACATCTACTCTATCGGGTTGGGGAGTACTGGTTGGCGACCGAGCAATTGCTCGCCAAATCTAAGCTGAGGCTGCCTGCAGCGGCTCATCGGCAATATGTGCCGGAAACGGCACACCGTATTCCGAACGTAGCAACTCTGCAATGCGCATTCCGGCAAGTTTCGAAAGCTCGTCACGGTCCTCGTAGGTCAGCCCGGAGGTGGGGATCGGTTCGAGCAGGTGCACGTGCACCTCACCTCCACGGATCCAGAAGCTGCCTTTACCCTGAACCTCGCGCGTTCCGTAGATCGCCGTGGGTACCAGTGGTGCGCCCGACGCTACCGCGAGGACGAACGGTCCTTTCTTGAAGGGGCGGACAGAATAGGTCGTGCCTCGGGTTCCTTCGGGAAAAACCACCACAGAAGCGCCTGCTTTTATTCTGCGGGCGGCGTCCTCGTAGCCGGCAAACGCCGCCTTACGGTTCTCGCGATCAATAAAGATCATACCGCACGCCCTGGCAGCGCGCCCAAACAGCGGAATGCGTTCAAGCTCACGCTTGGCGATGAACTTTGGGCGTGGCAGGTATCCAGCCAGTGTAAAGACGTCGAACCAGCTCACGTGATTGGCCACATAGATCTGCGGACGATCGCCGGCCAGGTGCTCGGCCCCATGGATCCGCACTCGCACTCCCGCCGCTACTAGAAGGGCGCGCGACCAGAACCGCGGGGCCCAGTCAAACATGCCCCCGGCCTTGTGATCGAGACCCAGGAGCGATCCCACGATCACCATGCTCCCAAGAATGGGGGTAAGAATGACGGTGGCGAGGAATGAGAGTAGAGTTCGCATACCTAGTGCGAAAAGTGATCGTGGCCCAGGTTGAGGTCAACGCGCTGACCGTGCATTTGAGCCTCCACGTTCGGACTTCCGGCGGACCTTACCTCACCAATCCGGCTCAGCGGCAAATCAAACTGGCGTTCAAACTCGCCCTGATCGATCTCAGCAGGCGCAGTTACAAGAAGTTCGTACTCCTCACCGCTCACGACGGCCAGCGCCCAGTCCACTCCGTGCCAGCACGGAATCAGAGACGCATCTATGTGGATTGCGGCGTTGCTGGCATGAGCGATGTGTTGAAGCTCAGAGCCAAGACCGTCTGAAATGTCGATCATGGAGTGGGCCCCGTGCCGAGCGAGCCAGATTGCCTCGTGGATCCTGGCCCGCGGCCTTGCATAGCGCTGCCGTAGCTTTGCCTCGGGCTCCACTCCGCTCTTCCAACTCTTGATTGCTGCAAGCGCGCCGCCTAACACTCCAGTGACGTATACAATGTCACCCGGGCGCGCTCCATCGCGCCCGCACGGCCGTGCACTGGTCCCCAGAGCCGTCATGGCGAGAGCGAGCTCGGCACCCGAGGTCATGTCACCGCCGACCACTGGTGCACCACATAGCGCTGCCGCCTCGCCAATGCCACGTGCAAGGGCCGGCACCCGTTTGACCCAGGACTCAGGCACAGTCAGACCTGCCAGTACTCCGAGTGGCCTCGCTCCCATCGCTGCAATATCGCTCAAGGCTGCCATTGTCGACTTGAAGCCAATTTCTTCATCGCTTATCCAGTCGTCTCTGAAGTGCACGCGGTGCACCGCTACGTCGGTACTTACCACCAGTTTTTCACCATGGGGGACATCCAGAATTGCAGCGTCATCGCCAATACCTGCGGCACGATCTCCCCAGGTGGCGAGCATCTGCCTTACAAGATCGAATTCCCGGCCCGGTCCGATGCCGAGGTGATGAGTACCGGATCGGGTCGGCTTTTCTGACTCGCTCATTGTCAGTCTTCTCCGACCGCCGGTAGTGAAACCAGTTCGCCGGGCAGGAGTGGATCGTCTGCCAGTTCCCAGGCTTTTGGGAGTTTGTCCATAACGTCGGCAAGGGTCTGACCTCTCGTTCTCCTCCCTACCGTTGCCAGCTCTGCGGCTCGGCCGTGAACAAACGCAGCAATGCCTCCAGCGTGCAGCCCGGTTGAATCCTGTGCCAGCAGCGTGCTCACGATTCCACTCAGCATGTCACCACTCCCGCCTGTCGCCAGAACCGGCGTACCGCGCGGCGAAACGACCGAGCGGTCCGCCTCGGCCACAACTGTAGGCACCCCCTTGAGGACCACCGTCGAACCGGTCATTCGAGCCAGCTCGCGCGCGGCTTCAAAGGGCCGCTCCGTTACTGACTCGATGTCGGATCCAAAGAGACGAGCCGCCTCTGCAGCGTGTGGAGTGAGCACAGACACGCGACCCGACAGCAGTGACCGCAAGGTGTCGGCGCTTCCCTCAAATGCGCTCAGGGCATCCCCATCCAGCACGACCGGACCCTTCCATCCCCGCAACCAGCCTTCCGTGCGCTCCCGCGCTCCCGCCAGGCCGAGACCGGGGCCAATGAGCAGCGCGTGTGGCCACGAGAGCAGATCGCCGTCGCTCTCACTCCCGACGGTTGGCCAGGGTGCCGCGGTGGCCTCCGGCACAAGACTCTGCACGGGCACAATGCTGGCATCGTGGATGCAGCACTTGACCATTCCAACGCCGCTCGCCAGCGCGGCCCGAGCCGCCAGCGCTATAGCTCCCGCCATTCCTCTGCTGCCACCAATCATTAGTAGTCTGCCCCGCGACCCCTTATGTGCACGTGCACCGATTCTGGGGAGTCTCTCGCGAACGAAGCGTGCGTCTACCAGTTCGCTAGCCCCATCCGAGAGATCTGCGTGTACGCCAAGACCGATATCTACTACCACCAGCGCTCCGCAGAGATCGCGCCGCATGAGTTGCCCGCGCTTGAGCGTGCCGAAGGAGATAGTCAGATCTGCGCTAACTGAGCGCTGCGCTAGACCAGTCGTAAGGTCCAGACCGCTTGGAGCGTCGAACGAGACGACCTTTGCTCCCTTGCTCTTGAATCCGGCGATTTCGTCGATGGCGCGTGAGATCTCGCGCCGGGGTTCGCCCTTGAATCCTGTTCCAACAAGTGCGTCGACCACGACCGCCGGCTCGGGGACAACGGTGTTCCGGCCCTGCCACTCGCCTCGCGCCCAGATGGCATCGGTGCTTTGCGGCTCGGCCGCGACCCGGATCTCGACTGGAACGTTGCCACGTGACAGCGCGGCAGCAGCAATCCAGCCGTCGCCGCCATTGTTGCCGGCTCCGACAAAGATCACAGCGCCACGGTCTTTGATTTCCGGGATGCGCTCAACGATCGAGCGCGCCGCACCTTCTCCAGCGCGGCGCATCAACGCCTGCGAGCCTATCCCGGCACTGATCGCAGCAAGATCACGAGCCGCAGCCTGCAGCGCCGTGACTACCTGCACGGGACACTCCTGAGCAGGCTGCACTCATCTGATCCGCGCGTGCGTCGTCTACTTCTGCGACTGTCCGACCGTGCGGCCGAACGATATCTCACCGTTATCGATGCGAATGTTGAAGCCGCATTCGGGGTTGCTGCACACCCATGCCTTGTATGTAATGGGAGCGCCGTCGCGACCGTAGTCACTAAGTGGAAGCAGAACGCCTTTGTTGCACTTGATACACGCTGTGAACTGGTTCATTTGGTCTTAGCGCCTCCCGGCGCCGTGTGAAGTAAACGGCAACACATCAGCCAAGATGGGCGGCGCTCCAGGGGTACGAGGATTCAAACGCCGCATCAAACGCATACACATCGTAGAAATCGTCGCGTGAATCCGTCGGCTGACTCATCAGCAGGCCGAGCTCCACCATGGTGAACACGATGTCCCCGAGATCGCGAGTGCTTTTGACACCCCAATGCTCAAGAACGATTCGTGCTGTAACTCCAAACCTCTCCAAGGCCAAATCGCGCACTGCTCGCGAAAGCTCACGCCCGTCTACATGACGGCGCTCCGACATTCGCGATTGGTGAAACTCCAGCGCCGCGAGCACGAATAAATATGCGTGCTCGTGAAACCTCGTTTCACGCAGGCGAATCTGATCCCAGATTCCTTCTCTAAACGCCAAATCGGCCAATGCTAATAGTTCCCCAGGCAGGGGTATGTGCCAGTGGGACAATGCGTAACGGCCGGTAAGATGAACTTTGGCCTATCGTTGCACAACTCCCGGCTGTCAAAACGACCTGTAAAACTGACTTCCTGAAAGTGCAAAATCCGACATAGTTACTCTGCAAGCGTCTACTCAATAGCATAAACACTCGCGTCGTTGTGCTCGCTGTCGTCCGTCACAACGCTTTCAAAAGTCGTTCGATCACTCCCGTAGCCCGCTCGAGGACGACTAAGTCCCGCTTTGACAGAGCGCCAAGTGCCAGTTCAAGCCTGGCAACCCTGCGGCCCCTGCCCTCCTGTAACAGCGCGGCACCCTTGCTAGTGGCACGGATCAGCGACACTCGGCCGTCGCTCCGTGATGGCTGCCTCGCTACCAGACCCTTCTGTTCAAGAGCCGCCACCAGTCGGCTCATAGTGGGAGGCCTCACCTGTTCGGATGCCGCCAGAGCGCTCAGCGAAGCGGGACCGCCAAAGACGAGCACTGAAAGTACCGAAGCCCGCGGTCCCGTGAGACCAGTCTTCGCGTCCTCACTCCGCAGCCTTCGCAGCAGGTGGATGGCAGCTGAGTGCAGCCTGTCGGCGGTCCTGGCGGAGTCCCGCGGAGTCCGAACTCGTCTTGCGCTATTAGACATCGATCCCGATATTAGTTAGCATTGCTAAGTATTTTTCCTTGCAGTGCGAGAGTGTCGCACCTGCTCACGCCTGTCAAGCCATTCCGCAACCGGAGGCGTCATCATGGCAGATAAGAGCGAAGTTTCCCTGGGAACGCTGGCGCAGATCTCGATGCGAGCGCGGAATCTCACCAGAGCTGTCGCCTTCTATCGGGATAAACTTGGCGTTAGGCACCTCTTTGACGCCGGGCCCAAACTATCCTTCTTTGATTGCGACGGCGTAAGACTCATGCTCTCGGAGCCCGAAGGAGAGGAGTTCGATCACCCCGGCTCAATTC
>CAZYTS010000013.1:23340-36293 GCA_964649855.1 uncultured Gemmatimonadaceae bacterium | reverse complement strand
CACGAAGCCACCATGTTCTGAACGAAGTAGCCACGAAAGCCTCAGTGGCTTCGGGCTGCTGCGTAGCTCTGTCGCGATCAGGCTCGTTAGGGTTTGTTACATCGAGGTCCTGACAGCCGATAGCCAGCAGCGCGAGCGCGGGAATGAGTTTACGCATTGATCGTCGCCGCGTCAGAAGGTGAGCTGGAGGCTGCCGGTAATGGTCCGGTAGCGTGGATAGTCAAAGCTGTCGAGCCGAACAATTGCGCCTCCAACCTCGGGGTCATATCCCTTGTAGTCGGTGAAAGTGAGCAGGTTGCGTCCAATTAGGGAGATTGAAGCACCAGTTGCGCCGATGCGGGACAGTACGCCTAACGCCCGTCTGCCAAGCGTGTAGCGCAACGACATTTCGCGCAGCTTGATGTAGCTCGCGTCTTCCACGAAGTAATCTGTGGGATCGTTGGCGGCGTACAGCGAAATGTAGTACTCAACGGGCTTCTTGAGTTCCTGCTGTTTGCCGGTCTGGTCTACGTCTGCGCTTCTGCCCCACTGATACATGCGCTGGTTAGTCTGATTGTACAGCTGTCCACCGCGCTGAATATCGACGAGGCCATACAGGCTCCAGCTCTTCCAGTTGATGGCGTTGGAAATACCAAAGCGGAAGTCCGGGTTGCCGTCTCCGATCTTTACGACGGCGTTGCTTCCACCCGCGTCCTTTAGCGGAATCGGCATGCCCCACTGGTAGGTGGCCTGTCCGATCACCGGACTCACCGTACCCCACAACTGTTTGGATTCGCCTTCTCTGTAGCTGTTTCCTGAACCTACCCAGACCAGAAGGCCCTCATCGTTGACCTGGAACTCCGAGGCATTGCCCTGAGCGTCCGTGGGCAGCTCGCCGGTTCCGCGGATGAAGCGGAAGCCATACATCGAGCCAAGGCTCTCATGCGCACAGATGAACTGAATCGTGTTGCGCTGGAAGCAAGGTGCGTTGAACTCGGTAATCTCGTGGCGCGAACGATCTGCAACAAAGCCGAGACGCCAGCGGAAGTTTGTATTCCTGATAATGTCAGCTTCGACTGTTGCTTCAAAGGTGTTGCCTTCCACCGTTCCCGCGTTCTGCCACTGGGCCTCGTAGCCATAGAGGCCTGCAAGGGGCAACTGGATCAGCTGATCCTGAACGCGGTTCTTGATGTACGACAACTGCACCGAATATCGATCCTTGATAATCGCGTCGATGCCGAGCTCCGTCTCGGTGGAATGCTCCGGCTTGAGGAAGCGGTTGCCAAGGTTCTGCTTGACTACGCCACCACCCTGGATCAGGTCAAACGTCTCGAACTGATCGTCAAAGTCAGGACGTCCGCCTGCGGTACCACGCGAGGCGCGGAGCTTGAACTCTGAGAACACAGGGAAGGGCCACCAGCGTTCATTCGCCAGGCGATACGACCCGCTCACACGGTAATACGTGTTCCACTTCTCTTCGGCGCCAAACAGCGAGCTGCCGTCGCGTCGCACGAGGCCGTCAAAGATGTAACGGCCGTCGTATTCAGCACCTAGCGTCACAAAGTATCCGTTTGCACGGATCTCTTCAAAAATCGACGTCGTGAATTGCTGCTGTGCGTTGTCGAGGCTCTTAACGCCCGGAGCAGAAAGCACTTCCCCCGATGCCGTCGTCGTCTGGTTCTGTTCGCGCTCCATCACTGCTCTTGCGGTGCTTCGAACAGTTAGAGCACCGAGGCTGCCCAGGAGACTCATGCCGACAGCACCGTTAATCGCGTCGGTCGTGCCGGTGAACTGCGAAATCTCACCGGGTCCGCCCTGCGCAAATCCCTCTGTCTTGAGACCTACATCCAGGAAAAAGTTGTTGCGGCGGTCGGAACGGTCGTAGCTGATGTTGCCGTCGAAGGTGAGCCATGAGAGCGGTGCGAAACGCGCTTCCACGCTTCCCTGAGTACGGTTGCGCTTGCGCTCGCTCTCTTCGGTTGAGAGTACGTAAAGGGGATTCTCCTCTCGGCCCTCGGGATCGAGCTGATACGCGTAAGGCGTGCCATCTTCGTCTGGTACACGCAGGTCGATGTCTGGAGCCTGGTTGATGAGATCGAAGAAGGTGTCCCCGTAGAGCTGCTGCCGGTTGGATCGGCTGTGATAACCGCTGAACCTCAGCTGAAGATCGTCACGCAACCTGTGATCCAGGTTGAGCCGCATATCATTCTGCGTGTAGGCTCCAGAGTTGAGCACAACACCGTCTTCTTTGGTGTTCACGTACGACATGAACCAGTTCGTGCGACCCGCGTTTTGCGAAAGCGTTACGGCGTGCTTGACAAAATCGCCGGGATCGAAGAAACGGTCGACCTGATCGTAAATCGGATCGCGGTATGCTACGTCCTGGAAACGTTCGTAGGCCGGTCGCGCAACTCGACCATTGCGGTCCACTACGTCACCTGCCGTGTTTACGTATTCGCCTGAGGCATTCGTTCGGTAGTAGTGGTACTGCGCCCAGTCGATCTTGCGGCTAAGCGTGTTGAAGCCGGCTTCGCTTCTTACCGTCACTTTCGTTGGACCGACGGCATCTTCGCCGCCACGCTTCGTGCGAATCTGGATTACGCCGGCCTGCGCACGAGAACCATAGAGAGACGCCGCAGCGGCTCCCTTGACGATTTCGATGCTCTCGATATCGAGGGCTTCGAGATCGGCGCTGGCTGCATCAAACGACTGACTCTGAATAACGCCGTCGACCACCACAAGCGGTGAGTTCGACTTGTTGATGCTCGTGGGAGTGCGCAACATGATGTTCGTACCGCTACCCGGTTGCCCCGGCGAGATCATCGTCAGTCCAGCCACTTTGCCCTGGATGGTCTCGAGAGCGTTACCAGCGGGGACTGGCGCATTGGCCGCATCCACGCGCGCAACCGTAAATGGCACACGCGTTCCGGATGTTGGGTCTACAACTCCGGTGGTCACTACAGCTTCGAGGGTGAGCGCGGCCGCGGTCATCTGGAAATTCGCGGTGGCTGTTCCGCCGTCAGAAACCACTACGTTCGCGACCGTTCCCGGCCTGTAGCCGAGTCGGCGAGCTTCTACTGTGTATGTACCAACAGGGACGTTGGTTATGGTAAAGCGCCCCTCATCGTCTGTCTCAGCACCGAGTCGAGTCCCGACTACCCGGACCTGGACGTTCCCAATTCCTCTGCCAGCCGACGAGTCGTTGACCGTGCCTGTTATGCGTCCTGTTCCCTGTGCGATCGCGGGGCTCGCCCCCACGATCAGCGCCAGGAGGAGCAGAACTTTACGGATCTTGAATCCGGACATCATTCCTCCAATCGAGTTACGGATCGCTCAAGGTGAAGTGGCGCGCAGCGTAACGCCAGTTACGTCGCTGCAAGTTTATGCACACCTGGGTAGTGAAATCCTTTACCTCCGTTCTGAAATGGTTTACAGGTGCAGGAAAGTGGTTCCTCAGTGGTGTCCACATCCGCTCCTTGCCTCCCGCGCCGGTGTACCGATTCGGCATTCATGAGAGATGTCGTCACCGCCTACCACTCCGCCGTCACTCCGCGCCGCGCCGCTACCCAGCAGTAACAGTCCTCAGTTATAAGACACGCAGTAAGTTGTCAACACCGACCTTTTCGTCTTCGGCAAGTGTCAATCCCGACTACGAAAGTGGGTATTAGGTGCTGCAAGGCTGCGAGTGACTGACTAACCGATAACAGCTGTAGTACGAGGTGCCTAACGTCATTTGTACCGGTGTGAATACCGTCCCCGCTATTTGGCGTCGCTACATGGCATACCTAACCGACGTTCCAAAGCGTCGGCTCACTTTACCCCACCTGCAACAGCTTTCCCATCTCCTCCGGCCGGTTCGCAAACCATGACGTGACTATCAGGAGCTCATCGACCTCGTGCGCCGGAACGATCGTAGAACCTCTAAAATCCCTTGCCGACGATACCGCTCGCCAGAGCTCGTTGACCTCTTGCTTCTCCTGCGGCGTTCGCGGCGCCTCTCGCTCGGCTCGCACCACGCCGCGTCGCAGGAGATAAACCCGGTCGTCTCCGCCATAGCCCTCCACCTGGTATACAAAACTCAGTGACTCGACCGCAAAACGAAGCCGGTCGAACTGGCTCCGCAAACCTTCGAGCCGCTGCAATTTGTTGCGTAGCACTCCCGCACGCTCGTACTGCAATGATTCACTAGCGGCCAACATCTCGCTCTGCAGTCGTTCCATGGGTGAATCGTCATTCCCCTGAAGAAAAAGCCGGGCCTGCTTTACGCGCTCGCTGTATACCTTTGCCATAGGTGCTGCCACACAGGGACCCAGGCACGTTCCGATCTCAAAGCGGATGCAACCGGGAGTCCTGGGTGTGAGTTGCATGAGCTCCTGCTGATCTGCAAAGCGCATTCGCTTGTCGAGAGTACAATCGCGCAGCCCCAGAGCATCCGAGAGCTCACGCAGAGCTTCACGCAATCTCTCTGCGCCGTTGAAGGGGCCGTAGTAAACTCCTCCTCGGTCTGCCGCCCCTGATCCACGCACCACGGTGAGCCTGGGCGCCGGCCCATCGGTTACGCGTACAAATGCGTAGTTCCGCGCATCCCGCTTGAGTGCGAGATTGAAGCGCGGCCGCAGCTTTTTGATGAGCCGCATTTCTTCGAGAAGCGCTGCGAACTCGTTAGGTAGATAACCCCATTCGATGGTCGCAGCCTCGCGCACGATCCGGGCAGACTTTTCTTCGGGGTAACGCGCCCGAAAGTAAGAAAGCAGGCGACTACGGATACGGCGGCTCTTGCCTACATACGCCACCTCGCCAGTCTCAGTAATCATCCGGTACACGCCGGGACGTTCCTCCGCCCCAGCCTTCACGCTCTTACGAAGCTCGGCGACACGAGACTCCAATGCCGCCTTCATAGGGATGGCTGCACGCGGCACTCGGCACGCTGCACGCTGCGACTCGGTTGGACCATTGCGGCTAAGTGGCTCAGACTCACTGACCGAACAAGAGCCGAAGCTAAATGGCTGTAGAGCTTCGTGAAAGGGTCAGATGACGCCATCCGTTCTTCGGCCTTCGTGCGTCCCAACCTCCCAGTGTCCCAGCCTCCCAACGTCCCAACTTCCCAACTTCTCAGCCCTGGCAACGAAAACAAAATACCGTTGACCGACCGTCGATCGCCCACGTCTCGGCTAAATACGTCCCGCAACGCAGACAAGGTTGCCCGCCTCTTCCGTAGACTTGCAATCGCTTCACGAATTGGCCGCGCTCGTTGCGGGCATCGCGGTAGTCGCGAAATGTCGTACCACGAGCGTCAACCGCTGCTTGCAGCACATCGACTATCGCATCTCTCAACGGTTCTATGCGATCCTTCGGTACTCGCCGCGCCTCTTTCGAAGGATCGATGCGCGCGCGCCAGAGCGCTTCGGCCGCGTAGATATTTCCCACGCCGGCAAGGCGATGCTGGTCCATGATCGTCTTTTTGACTGCAGCGCTCGATGCGCCGAGTATCTTCGCGAGCGCGTCTGCTGTGAAATCTGGCGTCAGTGGTTCTACGCCAAGCTTGCGGTCAAAGGCTGCATATCCTTGAGCGTCGACAGTGGTGACGGTTCCAAGCCGCCTCACGTCGCGGTAAATGAGCAGAGTGTCGTCATCGAGCTCGTAGACTACGGCCGCGTACTCGTCAGGCTCACCGATTTGCAGCGATCCCGTAAAGCGCGGCGAGACCATAACGTGGTAACCACCAGAGAGCCCGACAATGACCGTTTTGGCTCTTCTCCAGACTCGCTCGACGTGTCGTCCTGAGAGCACCTTTGAAAGCGCGCGTGCACTGGGACCGCGCAGTACGTCCTTGCGGATTACTCTGACGCCATCGATCCGCCGGCCCACGATCAATTCCTGCAGGTCACGGGCAATCGTTTCCGTCTCAGGTAGTTCTGGCATGACGGGAGAGTTCGCGCCAACCGATATCACTTCGGAACTGCTTTCCTTTGAGGCCGACCGATTCGGCGAGCTTGCGGCTCGTGGCGGCCGCTTCGGAGAACGACTCAGCAACGCCGGTGAGTGAGAGCACTCTCCCACCGGAGGACACCAGCGCGCCACCATCCCGTCGTGCCGTGCCAGCGTGGAAGACGATCCCGTTGGGGCCCGGGTCTGGTAGCTCGACCACATCGCCGACTGAAGGCGAGTCGGGGTATCCACTGGCTGCTACCACTGTGGTGACCGCAGACTTGGGAGCACGGGATGTGTCTTTGAATGCTCCCGTCTGTCCTTTCGCAGCATCGAGTAGTAGGCCAAGAAGTGCGTCATCCATCGATGGGAGCACGACTTGGGTTTCCGGGTCGCCAAAGCGGCAGTTGAATTCAACCACTTTGGGTCCGTCGGAGGTCAGCATCAGTCCCGCATAGAGAAGGCCTGAAAAGGGTGCACCGTCCTTCCGAAGAGCATGCAGTGTTGGCTCGATGACGCGGTCGCAGACCTCACTCAGCAGCTCCGGCGATGCTACGGATACTGGTGTGTATGCTCCCATTCCTCCGGTGTTCGGGCCCTGATCGCCCTCGAGTAGTCGTTTGTGATCCTGAGAAGGTGGCAGGAGCACGAATCCAGATCCGTCGGTGATCGCGAAGACCGAGATCTCCTCACCTTCCATGAACTCTTCGACCAGCACTTCGCTGCCGGCTGCTCCGAAAGCTCCATGGAGCATCATGGCGTCTACGGCGCGCTCCGCTTCGGTGTGGGTCGATGCTACGATGACGCCCTTTCCGGCCGCTAACCCGGACGCCTTAACCACAACGTGTCCAGAAGTGGTTCGAATGGTCCGCTTGGCGTCCTCCGCGTCTACATGCCATGTTGCGGCCGCGGTGGGGACACCGGCCCGGAGCATGAGTTCCTTGGCGAACCTCTTGGATGACTCGATGCGGGCGGCTGCCGCTGAGGGACCAAAGACCGTGTGTCCCCGCAAACGGAGGTGGTCAGCCACACCCGCAGCGAGTGGAGCCTCCGGCCCAATAACCACCAGATCGACTCCCTCACTTTCGGCCAAAGACGCAACGGCCGCCGCATCGATTGGACTCAATCGAACGCAGCGGCCGATTTCCTCGATCCCTGGATTGCCTGGTGCAGCGATTACTTCGATTCCCGGTTCATCCTGCCTGAGCTTCCAGGCAATTGCGTGTTCTCTACCACCCGAGCCAAGTATCAGAACTTTCACGTTCCAGATGGTCCCGATTGTCCCGAGGAGCCCGACGGCCCCGGGGGAGCCTTGAAGGCTGAGTTGAAGGCGTCGCGGGCCCGATCAAAAACTTCGTTCAACGAGTCGATCGCACCGCGCGCCTGCTGACCGTAGTAGCCAACGGCGTCAACGTAATCATCCGAAAGGGGTGGTGTCGATGCGTCGGAGCGGCGGCGATAGTCGCCGCCAATGATCTTGTCGTACTCGCCGCTTTTTACCCAGCGCTGCAGTTCAGCGGCGCGCACTGTTCCAAAGGGGTGGGTTCTGAACGCCGTGTTGATTACCTGCCAGACCTTGTCGGCTAGATCGGTCGAAGTCTCGTACGTCTCTGCCTGTTCAAGGAAGGCGTCGATGGAGATTTCGTCGTCGCCAGCGCCGCCACCCGCCATTTTGAGAAAGGTGCTCGCTGACACCCTGGCATCCTGCGTGGTGAGAAGACCAGCGCGGTCGGCAGACAGCTCGGCCTTGCGATACCACTCCATGAGCGCGAGCTGGAACGGCAAGAGCGCCATTCCGGCAAGAAATGGAAGGTTGTTGATGCCGACCGTGAGGATGATTATCGCAATCGTCGTGTAGGTAGTGTGCCCACTCATGATATGTCCCAGCTCGTGACCCAGCACATCTCTGCGTTCCTCCTCGTTGAGGAGGCCAAGGGTACCGGAGTTGAGGACAATGAACGGCTTGTCGAATCCCACGGCGGCGGCGTTTACCAGGGGAGTCTGCGAGACGTAGAGCTCGGGGACTTCTTTCCAATCGAGCGTCTCGAGGACTTCCTGATAAAGTGCCCAGAGCTTGGGACGCTGATTGGGTCCAACGCGGACGGCGTTGGCCAGAAAGAGCTGACGGACGCCACGCTCGCCAAAGAAGCCGGCGACCTTTCGAACGACCTGGTCGAATCCCGGGATCGATCTCAGGGTGTTGAGCGCGGCGCGATCTGCAGGGTGCTCCCACGCGGTCGAAGAGATGTCGGTAAGAATCACGCGGTCGGCCATCGCTTGTGCTCTCCAGGTGTCGAGTCTTGAATGTAGGTGCAATAAGAACTTACGCTCAGAAGTGCGGTCTGGTGTCAGGCTTAAGCTGGTGCGCGCCGGTTCTGGTCTGGTTGCCATTGTCGGAGCCGGGAACGACACCTGCCGGCACCGGACAGCACCTCATTGCCTCCTTTTAATCACCCAGTCCCGCAAACGCGTAGTCCAGATCCGCCACCAGGTCGTTCACATCCTCCACGCCAACCGAGAATCGCAAAAGTCCATCCGAAATTCCCAGCCGCTGGCGCAGATCGGGCGGCACCGACGCGTGCGTCATCGAGGCTGGGTGATTGACGAGACTCTCTACTCCGCCTAACGATTCGGCGAGCGTGAACACCTGAAGACGGTTTGCAACTATCTCCGCCGCCTTCTTTGATCCCAGTTCGATCGAGATCATTCCGCCAAATCCAGACATCTGTCGGCAAGCCAACTCGTACTGTGCATGCGACGGCAGGCCAGGATAAAAAACCTGCTCGGGCCCAAGCCTGTCGGCGAGCCACCCTGCAACCTGTCGGCCGTTTGTGTCGTGCGCCGCCATCCTAAGGTGCAGTGTTTTAGTGCCGCGCAAAACGAGCCATGAATCAAAAGGCCCCGGCACCGCACCTGCCGCGTTCAGAATAAACTGCAAGCGCTCGGCCAGGCCGTCGTCGCGTACAACCGCGCACCCGCCCACCATGTCGCTGTGTCCGTTGAGATACTTGGTTGTCGAGTGATAGACGATGTCCGCTCCGAGTTCAAACGGCCGCTGATAGACCGGTGTAGCAAAGGTGTTGTCGACAATGAGCAAAGCGCCGTAACGCCTGGCGATCTCAGCTGCGCCCGCTATGTCCGTTAGGCGCATAAGCGGGTTCGTTGGTGTTTCGATAATGATTGCTCGCACGTCCTCTTTCATGACGTCCTCGACCTTTTGCAAGTCGCGGGTGTCGGCATAAGAAAAGCGCAGGCCGTAGTTGACGAGGATGCGATCAAAGAGGCGTGGAGTACCACCGTACATGTTCTCAGCGCATACAATCCGGTCGCCCGATTTGAAAAGCTTCATGATCGAGTCCAGGCAACCCATTCCGCTGGAGAAAGCAAAGCCGTGCGTACCACCTTCGAGAGATGCGATATTGCGTTCCAGCGCTTCACGCGTGGGGTTCTTGCCCCTGGCGTACTCGTAACCTTTGTTGTGTCCGAGTGCGTCCTGCGCGTAAGTGGACGTTTGAACGATTGGCGTCATAATGGCGCCTGACGAGTCGTCGGGGCGCTGTCCAGCGTGGATGGCTCTTGTGCCGAGGCGATAACGATGGTCGTTCTCGAAGACTCGTGACATCGATTTGGTTACTGGAGTGAGAGATGCTGAAGATAATCCGGCTCGCCAGAAACGCGGGGAACAAGCCACGGTGAACGCGACAGCCCCAGCTGACGGACAGTCGCAGGTCCGTTGCCTGATCGTCGACGACGAGCCGCACCTGAGGCGTGTCCTTATGCGGCTCATGCAGAGCGACGGCTTTGAATGCGAGGAGGCCGGGTCGGGTCTCGAGGCTCTCGAAGTGCTTGAACGCCGGCCCGTCACGATGGTCCTTACCGACCTCAACATGCCAGACCTGGACGGTATCGGCCTGCTGCGGGAAATACGCGCACGCTACCCGGACACCGCCGTAGTGATGATCACGGCAGTCGCCGAGGTCGGGACGGCGGTGAGTTGTTTGAGTGCGGGGGCGATGGACTACCTCACCAAGCCATTTCACATCGAGGAAGTACGAGCCCGGGTGCGTCAGGCGCTGGAACGCCGGCAACTCATTCTTGAAAACCGGGACCATCAGGAACGTCTCGAAGAGCGAGTGGCGATTCAGGCGAGAAGACTCGAAGAACTCTTTCTCGCCAGCATCCAATCGTTGGCTGATGCGCTCGAAGTAAAGGATCCCTATACCCACGGCCACTCGTTGCGAGTGTCGCGGTACTCCACCGTTATCGCGCGTTCGCTTGATCTGGATGCGGCCACGGTGCGGCAGATCGAGCTTGGCGGCAGGGTTCACGATATCGGCAAGATCGGTGTTCGCGAAGTAGTGCTGAACAAGGCCGGGCCTCTCACCGCCGAGGAGTACCAGCACGTAATGACGCACCCCGTAGTTGGGTGGCGCATACTCTCACCCCTGCTTGGCGACAACCCAAAGGCTCTTAACATCGTGCGTTCCCACCACGAGCGATACGATGGGCGCGGCATCCCCGATGGTCTGCACGGGGACAGCATCCCTCTCGAAGCGAGGATAGCTGCTGTAGCCGATACCTTTGACGCAATGACGAGCGTGCGTCCTTATCGTCCAGGCGTGCCTCTGGATGCAACTATCGCTGAGTTGCAGCGATGCTCGGGCGCTCAGTTCGACCCGCGCATCGTAGACGCCTTTCTCAAGGCTATCGAGCGCGGCGAAATTGATCCCGCCCACATCGCCGAAAGCGCCAGGCTGGGCGGATCGTAGGCGTTAGGCCGTCGGTCCCATACGCGCCTAACGCCCGCATCCTCGGCCCCTTGGGCCCTTTGCTTCACCGGCATCTTGGCCCGCTGGCTACCGTTGCCATGATCACCCTCTTCGCCGTCCTCGCGATCCTGCTACATTGACGTTCGTCCATTCCAGAAACACGCATGCCCTTTGAAGGCTTGATGGTCAGTGTCTCCGGTGTCCGCGGCCGCGTGGGTGAGGCCCTCACACCTGAAATTGTTTGTCAGTTCGCCGCCGCCTTTGGCGCTTTCTCGCTTACAAGAGGTGGCTCCAGGTCCATCGTCATCGGACGCGACAGCCGCGTCTCAGGACCCATGTTTCATCGCGCTGCCGTCGCTGCCCTCGAATCAGTCGGAGCAGAAATCATCGACGTCGGAATGGCGCCAACCCCAACTGTTCAGCTCGCCGTCGAGTATCACCACGCAGCAGGTGGGCTAGCCATAACGGCAAGCCACAACCCGGTGGAATGGAACGCCCTCAAGTTCATCGGTCCCTCCGGCCTCTTTCTCGATGCCGTCGAAGGAGCAGAGATGCGCGAGTTTCTCGGGCGTCCGATTCCGCGCGCCCCCTGGGACTCGCTAGGCGTGTTGCGCCATGACACAGCTGCCATCGAACGACATATCGAATCGATACTCAGCCTCCCCTATATCGACGTCAAAGCGATACGAGAGCGCGCTTTTCTGGTGGCTTTGGATACTTGTCACGGCGCCGGGGTTAACATCATGCCCGCTCTCCTGGACAGACTGGGCTGCACGGTCCACGGCATTAACCTCGAGCCACACGGCCGGTTTCATCGATCACCGGAACCGGTCGCCGAGAACCTTAAGGAGCTGGAGGCAGCGGTGCGGGCAAGTGGGGCAGTGGTCGGCTTTGCAACGGACCCGGACGTCGACCGGCTCGCCCTCGTGGACGAAAAGGGGCGGGCAGTAGGCGAAGACTGGACCCTGGCCCTGGCTGCGGCCGTCATCTTGAAGCGAAAGGCCGGTGTAGTCGTCACCAATCTGTCGACATCTCGGATTCTTGACGATGTCGCCGCGGCCCATGGGAGCAGGGTTATCCGGGCCCCAGTGGGCGAAGTGAACGTGGCTGTCCGGATGCGGAGCGAGAATGCAGTTGTTGGCGGTGAGGGAAACGGGGGGGTGATTCTTCCAGATCTGCACCTCGGGCGCGACGCGCCTCTGGCCGTGGCTCTGACTTTGCAGCTCCTGGTGGATCACGGCACGCTGTCTGCAGTAATAGACAGCTTTCCGCGTTACCAGATCGTCAAAGACAAGCTGGACCGTCCTAAGGCGAGCCTCGACAGCGTATACGCTGCGTTAAGAGAGGCCTTTGTGGGCGCAGAAGTTGACACGCAGGATGGATTGCGGCTCTCGTGGCCCGATAAGTGGGTCCACGTGAGGCCGTCGGGAACTGAACCAATCGTCAGAGTGATTGCTGAGGCGCGGACGGTGGAGGGGGCAAGGGAGCTGGTACAACGAAGTCGCGCGCCACTGGAAGCACTATCGGGTAATAACAGCTAACGCCTATGTGTGGAATTGTCGGATATGTAGGGCCCAAGGTTGCAACTCCTCTTCTCATAGAGGGCCTCAAACGCCTGGAGTATCGCGGCTACGACTCTGCCGGTGTCGCGATCATGAATGGCGCGGGGGTCGAGACGGTCAAGGAAGCGGGCAAGATTGCTCGACTCGAAAACCTTCTCGAAGCCAACCCTGTTACCGGTACCACCGGCATTGCGCATACGCGCTGGGCGACGCACGGTCCGCCTAACCAGATAAACGCGCATCCGCATGTGAGCCAGGACGGCACGATTGCTGTCGTCCACAACGGCATCATCGAGAACGCCACTGTCCTCAAGCAGATGTTACAGGGCCGTGGTTACAAGTTCACCTCGGACACGGACACGGAGGTGCTGGCGCACCTGATACAGGAATGCTTTGACGGTGCTCTCGAAGACGCCGTTATAGAAGCGCTCTGGCAGGTGGAAGGCACCTACGGCATTGCCGTCATTTCCAGTGTTGACTCACACAAGATCGTCGCCGCTCGCAAGGGCAGCCCGCTCTTGGTCGGATTGGGAGAGAAAGAGTACTTCGTAGCCAGCGACGTGTCAGCAATCCTGGCCCACACCCGCCAGGTGGTCTATCTGGATGATGGCGAGATGGCGGTGATGGACCAGAACGGCTACCGCATCATCGCCCTTACCGCGACCGAGGTACAAAAGAATGTCTCGCGTATCGATTGGGCCCTGGCGCAGATAGA
>CAZYTS010000013.1:0-23330 GCA_964649855.1 uncultured Gemmatimonadaceae bacterium | reverse complement strand
TTCGCGCACTTCATGCTCAAGGAGATTTTTGAGCAGCCGCAGACGATCGAGAACACCATGCGTGGCCGCCTTCTCCTCGACGAAGGCACGTCAAAGTTAGGTGGTCTCAACCTCACGGACGACGAACTCCTCTCGTTCACCAACATCGTCATCACTGCCTGCGGTACCAGCTGGCACTCTGCCCTCATCGGCGAAGCAATGCTCGAGGAGTTGGCGAGGATCCCGGTGGAGGTGGAGTACGCCTCTGAGTTCAGATACAGGAATCCCATTGTTGATGAACGCACTCTCTGCATAGTGATTTCGCAGTCTGGCGAGACAGCCGACACCCTTGCAGCAATGCGTGAGGCCAAGCATCGCGGCGCGCGCACCCTGGGCATCGTGAACGTTGTGGGCTCCACCATAGCGCGCGAGTCCGATGGAGGCATCTACATCCACGCTGGTCCCGAAATTGGAGTCGCGTCCACCAAGGCATTCACCAGCCAGGTAATCGCACTCCTGCTCTTTACCCTCAAGCTGGCGCGGTTGCGCAACCTTTCTGTAGTGCAGGGTCGGGAGATTATCGAGGGAATGCGCGCTCTGCCGGCGCAGATTCAGCAGGTTTTGGAGCGCGCACACGAAGTCGAAGCACTGGCCGAAGAGTTCAAACGCGCGGCGAATTTCCTTTATCTGGGCAGGGGCTACAACTTCCCCGTGGCACTCGAAGGAGCACTCAAACTAAAGGAAATCAGCTACATCCACGCCGAAGGTTATCCCGCGGCGGAAATGAAGCACGGACCGATTGCCCTCATCGATGAGATGATGCCAGTTGTGTTCATTGCGCCGCATGACTCCGTGTTCGACAAGATCACGTCGAATATTCAGGAGGTTAAGGCGCGCAAGGGCAGGGTGATCGGCATAACGAGTCGCGACGAACCCGCGCTCGAAGGACGTCTGGACTACGAGTTCAGGATTCCCGAAACGATAGACCTCCTGATGCCGGTGCTGGCGTCCATTCCGCTGCAGCTTCTGGCTTACTATGTGGCGGTAAAGCGTGGTTCCAACGTAGACCAGCCCCGCAACCTGGCCAAGTCGGTAACGGTCGAATAGGGCGCGGGAGCACGGGAGCGCGGGAGCACGGGTGACCTCAGCACCTCACGCCTCAGCCCCTCAGCCCCTCACCCCCTCTATCTTCCCTGATGCGCGTCCTACTACAGCGCGTCTCTCGGGCCAAGGTCAGCGTGCGTGAGCACGACGCCAAACCACGCGTGACCGGCACGATCGAGCGCGGATACCTCCTACTCGTCGGCTTCTCGCCAACGGACAACGACTCCAACGTCCGTTGGATGGCCGACAAAGTACTGGGCCTCAGGCTCTTTCCCGACGCCGAGGACAAGATGAACCTCGCTCTGTCCGACGTTTCGGGGGCGATCCTCGTCGTCTCGCAGTTCACGCTCTACGGCGATGCTTCCAAGGGACGACGGCCCTCCTTTATCAACGCGGCGCGCCCCGAAACCGCCATTCCCCTCTACGAAAAGTTCATCGCTGAACTCAAGGAGTCCGGCACCAAGGTCGAAACAGGCGAGTTTGGCGCCATGATGGACGTCGAACTCGTGAACGATGGCCCGGTGACGCTATGGCTGGAGCGCTGAGAAGGCTCGGTGTAGTACTCGCTTCACAGTCTCCGCGGCGGCGTGAACTGCTGTCGCTGATTGGTGTCTCTCACGAGGTCATCCCTGCTGACATCGACGAAACGCTGCACCCCGAAGAGATCCCCATCGAACACGTAGAGCGACTGGCCCGGGAAAAGTCAGCACTTGTAGCCTTACGTCGTCCCAATGACGTCGTAATCGGCGCCGACACAATCGTCGTGCTCGACGGCGAAGTTCTTGGCAAACCGTCCCATGCCAGTGAGGCCATAGCCACCATTACTCGTCTGAGTGGGCGCACGCACACCGTACACACCGCCGTCGCAGTTTCCTGCGGCGGCCACACGGCTTCCGCTGTCGAGTCTGTAGAAGTGACCTTCCGCAAGCTCGATCGCGAACAGATCGAGTCGTACGTTGCAACGCTCGAGCCGATGGACAAAGCAGGGGCGTACGGGATACAGGGCTACGGCGCCACGATCGTTGAGCGGATACATGGCGACTACTTTGCCGTGATGGGGCTCCCGTTAGGCAGACTCGTGCTGCTTCTGAAAGAACTCGGTCTCAGGTATGGATTTGACGGCAGCGTGACTGCGGAACGTGGCGGCGCTTAGCGCGCTATTTAGCCGCCGCCCCCAGGTACCTTTCGCGGCATAGCTCGACCTTGGTCAGTACATCGTCGACAGTGATGCGCGGCATGCGACCCGATCGGTGGTCCATATTGATTGGATAGTCTTCGCCCGGATCGCCATAAGCGTCGACTATCAACTCCTGAAAACGGCGCCAGGGACCCGTGCGTTTGGGATTGGTATAACCGATCAGCGAGATCACCGGCTTGTTGAGCGCTACTGAGATATGTAACGGGCCGGTGTCCGGCGCTATGACAAACGCAGCGCCGTCCATGATCGACACGAGTCGCCTGAGCCCACTCCCCAGCGCGCTCACCGGCGTGTGATGAGCCTTGGCTAGTATCTCCGCTTCCGCCGCGACTTCGCGCGGCGATCTGCCTCCTACCAACACCGGCTGCATTCCAAAGTCGTGATACAGCGCATCTGCAACCGCGGCCCAGCGATCGGGAGCCCAGTCTTTTTCAGCCTTGCTCGTGGCAATCACCAGAGCGACCGCCGGACGGTCGAACGTAGAGTAGAACTCGCGCTGCCACTCCCGCTCATCTTCCCAGGGCCCCAGGTTCCAGGCTACGGGTTCGGGATCGATGCCTAACGCGGACAGGAATTCAAAGTACTGATCCTGCACATGCTGCCCCACCGGATGCGGCGCTATTCTATGTGTGGTAAACATCCAGTTGGCATCACGCGCCCGAGCTTTGTCGAACCCAAGTTTGACAGGCGCACGGGTGAATGATGTCACGATCCCCGCCTTGAGATACACCTGAAGGTTGAGCACCAGGTCAAAGGGCCGAGCTGCCAGCTTTTTGCGGATCTCACTGAACGCCTTGTAGCCCCGTGAGCGATGGAACTCCAGGATCTCGTCAACCTGTGGATGACCACGCACCAAGGTGGCCGGTCCCGGCTGCAGAATCCAGGTGATGTGTGACGAAGGATTGTGGCGCTTGAGCGCGTTGATAACCGGCAGCACGTGCACCGCGTCTCCCACGGCGCTCATCATTACGATTCCGATTCGGTCCAGTCGCGTCTCAATCAAGGCATGTACTCCTCGAGTGCTGCCGCGCGTTTAGCGGAGCGCTCCACGTGATCCTGAGCGAGCAACCGCTCCAGTTCTTTGATGTCTCCCGAGTCAAATCCAACCGTTCCATGCAGACGCTCGTGCTTTTGCATCGAGCGGCGCAATCTTGCCAGCGCCACCGCGTGAAGGTGCGGATCTCCCGCTGGCACAAACTTGACGCGGTCGACATCCAGCACAAACGCAGAAAGCTCTCCACTCTCGCCATCGCCGGAACGTGCCAGCAGAATATTCTTGATGTTGAGGTCCTGATGCCAGGCGCCCGCATTACTTAGTTTGGCAATGAGCCTTGCCACCGGTAGAACCAGCTCGCGACGTTGAGCAGCGTCATTGGCGCTGGCGAGCATGTCGGCGAGGTCCCGCCCCACCAGTTCCATCGTCACGACGTCTACGCGACGAAAGAGCGCTCCCGCGCGGTACGTGGCAAATCCCACCACTGGCGGTGTTGGCACTCCTGAACGCATCAAGAGATGCGAGATCACGAGCTCGCGGGGCGCTGGTGTTGGCGGGATATAGAGGTCCCGCAAGAGCGGCGCTATCAAGCCACCGCGTCGACAATGACGCACGACTACACGCATCCCGCCCTCAAGCGGCGCCGAAAAAACCGGCCCACGACCCGCATACTCCCTGCGGTCGCTGTGCGACGCGGCCCACTCGTGCAATGTGCCGGACCTGAGTATGGCAGCGACCTGGTCATGAACGCTGTCGTGGACCACGGCCAGGGGCGTGCGTGACTCCACCCGGCGATAGCCGGGAGGCAATCGCAGGATCATGCAATCGCCCTGTAGACCGTTACCGGACTCGCCTTCCCTCGCAGCGACAGGGGAGGCCGTTCAGCCAAAGGCTGATTTTTCGTCAACGCTTGGCGCAGCGTTGACGACACGAGAATCTCACCACCCTCGGCCCAGGCACAAAGACGGCTTGCAGTGTTTACCGTGTCACCGATTACCGTGTATTCCAGACGTCGCTCGGAGCCGGTATATCCGGCAAAAGCCTCGCCGTAGTTGAGTCCGATCCCGATCTGAATCTCCGGCCTGCCGCGCAAACGCCAGCCAGCGTTGAGTTCTTCGACAGCGCGCAGCATGGCGATAGCCGCCGCCAATGCCTGATCGGCATCGTCGGGCGAGCTGATTGGAGCACCCCACTGCGCCATTACTGCGTCACCAATGAACTTGTCGAGAGTTCCACCGTGTGCAAAGACGCACTCGACCATCTCAGTAAAAAAGTCGCTGAGAAGATTCGCAGTCTCGTCAGGCGGCATCTGTGCTGCCAGCGGAGTGAAACCTCTAATGTCCGCAAACAACACTGCCACGTTGCGTCGCTCGCCCCCAAGCCCAAGAGCCTCGGGACGCGACGCAATATGCTCGGCCATGTGCGGTGTAAAGAACCTCTCAAAGTTCTCGCGCACACGCGCCTCACGGCGAATGCGTTCTGCAAACCGAATGTTGTCAAGCGCGACTGCCCCGATCCCTGCAAAGCCCACCAGGAAATCGAGATCCTCGTCTGTCATGAGCATTCCCGGGCGCGAACTCTCTACATAGAGCACGCCAAGCACTCGCCCCTCGCTCGCAATGAGCGGCGCGCACCCGGCTGAACGTGTAGGGGTATTGGCATCACCCGAACTGCGTGGCGTGGGCCTTTGGGAGTTGTCCGCAGCATCCGAGAGAATGGCCACCTTCTGCTCTATCACCGTGTGGACGAGAGCAGGCGACACCGTGCCGGGTACATCATCACCGCTCCTCGTTCGCGAAAGCCGCGGCACCATCTTGCCGCCAGCGCCTGTATCCTGGTCTGAAAGGAGGATTGCAACTGAATCCACGTCCAGGAGCTTAAACGTGAATTGCATCATCCGTTCCAGGAGGGCCTGCTCATTGGCTGTGCGCGTCAGCGCCTTGGAGATCTCCACCAGCAGCCGGAGCTTCTGTCTGTCGCGCTGTGCCTGAACCACAGCTGGCGCTTCGTCGATCGCCGGCTGAACGCCACTCTCGAGTAGAGCGCGTTCCAGCGCCTGATCAGCATCCGGAACGGCTACCTGTCGGATTATTGTGGTTCCAGCGCGCGCAGCCTTTCGCCTCAGTTCAGCCGAAGCGTCGTCGATGAGGTACTCAGAGTGTTGCTTGAGTTCAAACGGCACCTTTCCAAAAACGACCTTTTCACCTGGCGTCAGCCTCACGTGGGTGGCGCGCGATCCCTTGTAAAAGGTCCCGTTGCTCGAGCCGAGGTCACGGATGGAGACCTCTCCTTCCTTTACCGACACCTCGGCGTGCTTGCGCGACACCGTTGGGTCGAGGACAGGCAGATCGCAACTCAGAGCGCGGCCGAGTACGAGCGAAAGCCCCGGTCTTAGCTCAAAGGTCAGATTGCCGTCTGCGCTGACAAGTCGGAGAGACATGAATCCGAAATATGGCCCCTGCCGCTCCCCGAACCTAGCGCGTCTTTGGGCCCGCAGCCCGCGCTCGCCCTATTGCCGTGAGCATCGCACGAGCCTTGTTCTCAGTTTCCGCCCACTCACGCTCCCCAACGGAGTCGGCCACGATGCCGGCACCGGCCTGCACGGACGCCACGCCACCTGCTATCACGCAGGTGCGAATCGTTATGGCCAGGTCCATGCGTTCTTCACCAAGGGCGATGTACCCAACGGCACCCGCATAGGGGCCGCGGCGTTCGGGCTCGAGTTCGTCGATGATTTCCATGGCGCGGACCTTGGGGGCACCGGTCATGGTTCCAGCAGGAAAGGTCGCCCGGAATGCGTCGAGAGCTGCCAACCCGGGGCGCAACGTGCCCTCGACGCCACTAACTATATGCAGCACGTGCGAGTACTTCTCGACCACCATGAGATCTGTCACCCTAACCGAACCAAACGACGCGACGCGGCCAACGTCATTGCGACCGAGATCCACCAGCATTACGTGCTCGGCACGTTCCTTTTCGTCGGCCAGGAGTTCGGCCGACAACTGCTCGTCTTCGTGCGCGTTTTCACCGCGCGGCCGTGTTCCCGCGATCGGACGGACTGTGACAGTACGATCCGCGACCCGCACCAGGAGTTCTGGCGACGAACCCACGAGTTCAACCCCATCGAGCGAGAGGTGGTACATGTAAGGCGATGGGTTCAAGGCTCGCAGCGCGCGATACAGCGTGGTGGAATCAAAGTCATGCGGCAATTCGATGCGACGCGCGAGCAACGCCTGGAAGCAGTCGCCCGCCATGATGTATTCCTTGATCTTCTCGACGTCGCGCTCGAATGCCTCCTTTTTGTAGTTGGACTCTCCCTTGGCTGGGGCGAGGGTATGATCGAAGGTGAGGTGGGTGAGTGAATGTTGCTCACTCAGTCGTGACTCCAGCTCATCGAGCTCGGCGATGGCCTGGTCAAACGCCGCGCGCAGGCGCGCGCGATCACTCTGCAGTTCGGCGGTTGGGACCGCCACCACCAGCCTGGCCTGGCCTCTTAGGTTGTCGATAATGACCAGAGATCGAGTGAAAACGAAAAGAGCATCCGGTGCGTCGATGGCCTTGCGTGGCGCATTGGGAAGGCGCTCGATGCAGCGCACCACGTCGTATGAGAAGTACCCAACGGCACCGGCCCAGAACTCTCCCAGCTCATCCACGTGTGCGGGGCGTTCCGCACGCAGCCGATGCTGCAAGTCGCCGATGGGGTCGCTGGTTGGAGTTGCGCCGTGCCACCCTTCGGAGGCCGACCACTCCTCCACAATGTTGCCGTTGAGGCGCCATGCCGATCTTGGTTCAGTGCCGATAAAGGTGTATCGAGACCATGTTTCTCCTCCGGCCGGAGCCGATTCGAGGAGGAACGAGAATGGTCCGCGCCGTACCTTCGCAAAGGCGGAAACTGGAGTGTCTGTATCCAGTACAATGTCCCTCCAAACCGGGACAACTTCACCCGCTTGCGCTCGCTGCAAAAAGACGTCGAATGACAAACTCTATAGCTCCGCTAGAAGTAGTCCCTGCCACACAGCCCGGTCATGCGCCTGCGTGAGTTGACCGCGTGCCTTGCCACGCTTCTGGTGGTCACGCCGTTGAGCGCGCAAAACTGGGACGATGCTCGGGTTCGCGAACTCGTTTCTCGTGCCACACTGAGGCGGGCGCAGCAGCTCGCCGACTCCGGCCTCATCGACTACAGCGCCAAGGCGCGCGGCTACCTCACGTTCCTCGCACAATTTGGCTCGGGGTTCTCACTCCCGCCCAAAGTCGTAAAGGCCGACGAGATCGCATTGGAAGTCTATTGGCACGCGCCAAACGTGAGCAAGCAGTGGATTCTTGGTCGTCGAGACACGCTGGTTCTGCCCACCGATATCCAGTATCACCGGGATCACCTCGGGATTATCCAGAACAACTTTCCAAACATCATACGACTTGGTGACGGTGACGAAGTGCGCGACGTACCACATCCGCTTTCGCCACCGGGGCTCGCCGTCTACGAATTTGCCATCACCGACTCGCTCAGGTTCGAGATACCGGGCCGCTCGATCGACGTTTACGAGGTGAAGGTTCGTCCCAGTGACGAGGACGAAGCTGCTGCGGTGGGCGCGCTCTACATCTCCACCGAAGATGCGCAGGTCGTTCGCATGGCCTTTTCGTTTACGCGAAGCGCGCTAAAGGACCAACAATTGGAAGACGTCTCGGTCATTCTGGAGAACTCGCTGATCCAGGAGCGTTTCTGGCTTCCCCGCAGGCAGGAAATCGAGATACGACGTTCGGGAAGCTGGATGGATTTTCCGGCTCGGGGAATCATTCGCGGGCGCTGGGAGATAAGCGACTACAGCATAAATACCGGTAGCCTCGTTGCACTTGCCCCAGGCCCCGAAATCGTTCCGGGGCCACCGCAAAGGAGGGCAGCCTACCGGTTCCCGCCGACCGCAATAATGGATTCTCTCCCCGAAGATGTGCGTCTTGCGTCGATGGATGACGTACGCCGCGTACAGGAAGAGGCGCGGACCCTCGTTAGGGCGCAGGCCCTGGCACGAGCTCGTCAGACACGCCCTTCCGCGCGCTCGTTCAGCCAGCTATTGCAGGTGAACCGCGCCGAAGGTCTGGCGGCAGGCCTCGGAGTGCGGCACCAGTTTGGGGCAGGGGTGGACGCTACTATGAGTGGGCGCTACGGCTTTTCAGACCACGAACCAAAGGGCTCGTTCTCGTTAGGTGTATCGTCGGCCTCCGGACTCGAAGTCCGTGGCGGAGTCTTTCGCGAGTACACTCAGGCCGGAGATGAAAGAGAGACGTCGGGCGTTAGAAACTCAATTGCAGCTCAGGAGTTTGGTTCGGACTATACCCAACCCTTTGACAGCAGAGGCGTCTCTCTAAGCCTTGCGTGGACACCGCCAGCATCCTCCTGGCGCTGGTCCGCTGAGGCTACACTGGAAAAGCATCGATCGCTCGGCATCGCCGCTTCACCCGCGCGAGGACGCTATGAGCCGCTGCTCGCTGCCGCTCCCGGTCGACTGGGACAACTCGCTCTAAAACTCGAGCATCCCGTACGCGAACTCTCTCCCAACGCAACGCTGACGCTCAAAACCGACTTGCGGATCGGCCGCTTTTCGCCCGAGCCAGAACTGCTCACCGCCGCTGAACCCACAACTTTTGCGCGTCTCTATGCGGCCGCCGTGGCCACGCGAACCCTGGGGGCAGGAATGCTGCTCGCGAGGGCGAGCGCTGGTGCCGTCGAGGGGAGTCACGTCGTGCCGCAGCAATTGCTGCTGAGAGCGGGAGGTCCCTTCACAGCCCCCGGATACGCCTTCCACCAGTTCTCGGGCGACCGGATGGCTACCACACACGTCGAACTACAGACCCCCGTCCCGTTCCTCTCACTCCCCCTTGGGCGCTGGGGCAGAACGCCGCCTAAAGCCACTCTCGTGCCCTTTGCCGGGACCGTCCTGCAGACCCGCTACGACGACCTCAGCAAGGGTGGGGCGTTCCCCTACGTCGGTCTCGGCGCCCTCCTTTTCTTCGACGTAGTCCGTGTTGATCTGGCTCACGGAATTCGTGACGGCCGCTGGCGCTTCGGCGTCGATGTAGTGCGTGATTTTTGGTCCATCCTATGAAAAAATGGTACCAGGCATCGGCCCGTTCGTGCCCATACTAGGTACCTGAGAATGGAATCGGTGACACAAAGCCGGTTCCAATCATACCCTATCACTCATTCCAGGCTCGGCGCGCGAATCGATGGCTACACGACTTGTCCGTGATGAATGGCTCGTTCCGACGCTGGAGCAGCTCGTCGACGAGGCCGGGCTCGCGGAATTGCGCGACAGCACGGAATGGCTCTGGGATGGGGCCGTGCGCCGTGGGTTGACCACCGACGGACATATCCTCAACGCCCTCTCGGCGCGCTTCAAAATGAGCATTGCGGACCTCTCCATGGTGTCCGCTCAGGCGCGCGATGTAGTACCAGAGGCCCTGGCGCGAAAGTATCGCATTGTGCCGATTGCGGTCAACGACTCCGCACTCGACATCGCTACCGCGGATCCTAACGATCTCGATTGCGAGCGGACACTTGCATTCGCAACCGGAAAAACGATTCGCATGATGCTGGCATCGCCCTCTTCAATCCTGCAGCGGATCGAAGAGCTGTACCACCCCGAGAACGCTGTCGACAAACTGCTCGAAGGGATGACGCAGGTCGACATTCAGTCGATAGCAGAAACCACCGAAGATCTCGCCGACTTTGACCTCGGCAGCGAGCGCGCCTCCGCCCGGCCGATCATAAAGCTGGTCGATCACATCATCGCCGAAGGAATCAGCCAGCGCGCCAGCGACGTACACCTCGAAACGCAGGAAACGGGTGTGCTCGTCAACTACCGCATCGACGGCGTCCTGCGCAATGCCATGCAGTTGCCACGCGCAGTTGGTGTGCCACTGGTATCGCGCATCAAGATTATGTCGGGGCTCGACATCGCCGACAGGCTGAGGCCACAGGACGGACGCGCACGCGTTTCCATAAACGGCACTCGCATCGATCTTCGAATCTCCACCTTGCCTGCGTCGACCGGCGAAAAGGTCGTCATCCGAATCCTTGATTCGTCGATCAATGGGCACTCGCTTGAATCGTTAGGCGCATTTGGAGACGACCTCGAGACCCTTCGCGGGCTGATGAACCTGCGAGAGGGAATTGTGCTGGTAACCGGACCAACCGGCTCCGGAAAAACCACCACCCTCTATGCTTCGCTTCGCAGCATCCAGGCCCGCGGCGTCAACATTGTCACTGTAGAAGATCCCGTTGAATACAAGCTCAACGGAATCGTGCAGGTGCAGGTCAACGAGAAAGCCGGCCTCACCTTTGCTGCAGCCTTGCGCTCGATCCTGCGGCAGGACCCCGACGTTGTGCTCGTCGGTGAAATCCGCGATCGCGAGACCGCTTCCATAGCAATTCAGGCCGCCCTCACCGGCCACCTTGTTCTTTCGACGCTGCATACCATCGATGCCGCGGCTTCTGTGGCGCGACTCCTCGATATTGGCATAGAGAGCTACAAGATCGCAGCCGCTCTCAAAGGCGTAGTCGCGCAGCGCCTCATCAGGCGCCTGTGCAAACACTGCAAGCAGGAATACACCGAGCACATTTCCCCCAGACTCCGCAAGTGGATCCCCGAGGGAAGCACCATCTACAAGGCCGCAGGCTGTGTGGATTGCGGACAGACCGGATACCGCGGTCGTCTGGCCATCATGGAAGTGCTCGTGGCGGACGCCGAAGTCGAGAGACGCGTTTCCGCAGGTGAATCTGCCGAACGCATAGCTGAAGCTGGTCGGCTCAATGGAATGCACTCCCTCTGGGAGTCCGGCATCAGCCACGTTCTAAAGGGAGAAACCGACCTCGACGAATTGGCCCGCGTTGTAGAGGTCCCGGTCGACGAGCCCACTCGCCGCAGGGACTCCGCCCTGGAACCGGCGCGCCGACCGGGAACGCCGAGAGGATCGAGCTCAATCGGTTCGCGACCGGTTTCGGGTCCATACACGGCAACTCCCACAATGCCGATGCGCGGCTTTGGGACCATGGCGGGAGAAGCCTTTGAACTTGTCAACGATGCCGAACCGGCTGACGTTACTGGCGTCAACCGTCAGACCGTTCTACTCGTGGAAGACGAAGGCCCACTCCGGACGGCAATGAAGGACATGCTCGAACGCGATGGCTTTGCAGTCGTCGAGGCATCCGATGGCATAGAAGCGCTCGAAGAGGTCGACCATTGCGCTCCAGATGTCGTGCTGCTGGATCTCAACCTGCCGCGGCTCGACGGTTTCGGTGTGCTAAACAGGTTGCGTTCACGCCATCAGACTTCAAAGATTCCGGTCCTCGTACTCACAGCTCGCGGTGATGAGGACAACGAAGTTCGGGTCTTTGAGAACGGCGCCGATGATTTTCTCACCAAACCGTTCCGCGCCCGAGCATTGTCGGCCCGAATTAGGGCACTCCTCCGTCGCTCCGTAGCGCTGTAGAAGTTCGGGAGCACGCGTCCGGAGCACGGGAGCACGGCATTAATGCTCCCACGTAACAAGGAGCCTAGCCATTTCTGTCCCCATTTCAGCCGGATCGGTCGACGTCCTGATCATCGACCCTACCAGAGACAATCGAGTTTTGCTTTTACAGCGCGGACCAGGTGTACGCTGCACCGGCGCGTGGGAAGTCGTCCACGGCACGATCGAGTCCGGTGAACGCGCTGAAGCCGCTGCTCTCCGCGAAGTCCGTGAGGAGACCGGTCTCGAGGTTCAGCGACTCTACAACCTGGCCTGCAACCCGTTTTACATCGTCGCGCTTGGCGTTGTGAACGTGGCTGTGGTCTTTGTGGCCTTCGCGGATTCGCGTGCGCCGCTCACCCTCGGCCACGAGCACTCCACGGCCATGTGGGTTGGAGCCGATCAGGCGCTCACGCAGCTCTCCTGGCCCGCCACCAGGCACCTCCTAAAGGATGCCCTGGATTTACTGGGAGGCGGTAACGCAGGTCCGATGGAAGACGTTTTGCGAGTGCCTATCGCCTGACTCTCGAACGGATCAGCGAGCGTTCGCGCTCGATCCGCTCCAGTACCGAACTCCAGTCTCGTGCACGCGAGGTTTCGTACGCCAACTCCAGGGGTTGATTAACGTCCAACTGTCCGTCAAAGACGTAAAGCGCATGCTGCACTTCTCGCTGGCGCACGCGCTGTTGACCAAAGCCGGGTGAGAGTCCCAGGACTTCCAGTGGCCTGAAGTCGCGACCCACGTTGGTGATAATCAGCTCCATCGGGCTGAAGCGAGCCTCTCCCAATTCCACGCCAAAGAACGAAACGTACCAGAGGCTGAGCCGTGTAAGCGCGGAGCGGCGTCTGATTTCGTTGAGCCGAGCTTCCTGGCTCTTGACCAGATCCGAGAGCGCGCGGTAGGAATCCGGCGAGAGCACTCGAATAACAGATTCGTCCAGTGGTATTGCGCGCACCTGCAGCCCAAATCGTGCGACGCGTAGAGCGATGTCATCCTGTTTTAGCGTGCCGTAGCCTGCCGGCACGAGTCCGCCGGTGTCTGATCGCGCCTGGCTGGTGCTGTCTGGCGCAGGGCCTTCACCCGCTGGGATTGCTGCAACGGGAACGCAAGCTGTGGCCGCGGCCGTTACGATCGCGGCGAGGCCCGTCGCAACTGCGAGAGTGCGCAGGCTCATACTTCACCTCCTGCAACATCCTTTTGGGGCAGCTGTACCAACTGAACGATGGCCTCTGCAATCTCGTGCCGGCCCTCGCCGGTGTGCGCACTGAAAGGGATCACCTGGTCGGCCTCCAGACCTGTTGCACGGAGAATACGCGCAATTGCCGTTTTACGCGCCTCAGTGCCAAGCTTGTCGACTTTGGTGATCACCGCCAACGCGGGGATGTCCAATTCGGCCAGGTGCTCCAACATGTCGAGATCGTCATCGCTCGGGTCGCGTCTGACGTCAAGGAGGACGACCACACCTCTAAGCGACTGGGTGTGAGCGAGGTAGGCGTCTATCAGTGGCTTCCAGGTTTCGCGCCGGGCCTTTGAGACTCGCGCGTAGCCGTAGCCCGGGAGGTCGACAAAAACAAACTCTCCGTTGACTTTGAAAAAATTGATCTCCTGCGTTCGCCCCGGAGTTCGCGAGACGCGCGCAAACGCCTTTCTTCTGACCAGTGAGTTGAGCAGGGAAGACTTTCCCACGTTGGATCTGCCGGCAAAGGCCACCTCTGGGAGTCCCACGGGGGGCCGCCATCCTCCCCTGGCCGCCATTCCGCCAAGGAACTCCAGGCTCCTGATAACGAGCGGTTCCGGCGACGGTGGCGTTTCTGCTTTCACTGTGTAGTTGCAGCTATAGACGCAGAGCTTGCCGGTTGCGTAGTAGCGGCTGGAGCGAGTGGTGGAGCAGCGAGTGCAAAGTTAAGGACCTCATCCATTGACTCGACGGGCCGGAATACGAGCCCTTCGCGCACGTCCTCCGGCAACTCCTCAAGTTCTCGTGCATTCATTGCCGGAATGATTACTGTGGTGCGCGCGGCGCGCAGTGCAGCCACGGACTTTTCCTTGAGCCCCCCAATAGGAAGCACGCGTCCTCTGAGGGTGATCTCACCCGTCATGGCCACCGTTGCTCGCACGGGAACACCAGTCAGCGCGCTCACCAGAGAGGTCGCAATGGCTATTCCCGCCGACGGACCGTCTTTAGGGGTTGCACCCGCCGGTATGTGGATATGGATGTCGCGCCCTCGGGCAAAGTCTGGGTCGATGCCGAGTGCGCGCGCACGTGAGCGTGCATAGCTGAGCGCTGCACCTGCAGATTCCTTCATCACGTTGCCGAGCGCACCGGTCAGGTGCAGTCTGCCGCGTCCAGGGAGGACGGCTACTTCGATTTCGAGTATCTCGCCACCAACGCTGGTGTAGGCCAGTCCCGTGGCCACACCAACCTGATCGTTGCGAGCCAGGTCTTCTGGATCGTAGGGCGCTACCCCCAGCAGTTCCTTTAGTCCGGCAACGGTCACGTGGTCCTTGTGGTCCTTTTTTGCTCCTGTTTCGAGCCGGCGTCGCGCGATTTTTCTGGTCAGCCTTGCCAGTCGCCGCTCGAGTTCGCGTACGCCTGCTTCGCGCGTGTAGAAACGGACGATAGATGGAATTACATCGGCCTCGAGTTCGATCGACGCCGGGTTGAGGCCATGCTTTTCGCACTGTCGTCGCAACAGGAACTGGCGCGCGATCGCAAACTTTTCCTGGTCGAGGTAGCCCGGCAGCCGCAGGATTTCCATGCGGTCGCGCAGTGGCTCGGGGATCGCACCCAGCGAGTTTGCCGTCGTGACAAAGAAGACCTGCGAGAGGTCGTAGTCGAGTTCCAGGTAGTGATCGTTGAAGGCCCGGTTCTGTTCGGGGTCGAGCACTTCCAGCAGGGCCGCGGCTGGGTCTCCGCGGTAGTCATTCCCAAGTTTGTCGATCTCGTCCAGGAGAATGACCGGGTTCATCACGCCGGCCCTGCGCATGGCCTGCAATATTCTACCGGGAAGTGCACCAATATAGGTGCGCCTGTGCCCGCGTATCTCGGCCTCGTCGCGCACACCGCCCAGTGACATGCGCACGAACTCTCGTCCAAGCGCTCTGGCAATGGAACGACCCAACGAAGTCTTGCCTACCCCCGGCGGACCAACGAGGCAGAGAATCTGGCCTTCGAGGTGTCCAACGCTCGCCAGTACTGCTACGTGGTCAAGTATACGGTCCTTGGCTTCGGTAAGTCCGTAGTGATCCTCGTCGAGCACTGCGCGCGCACGCGAGATATCCAATGCGTCGTCCGTGCGCTTGCTCCATGGAAGTCCCAGTATCCAGTCGAGGTAGTTGCGTGAAACGGTTGCCTCGGGGGAGATCGGCGCCATGCGTTGCAGCTTCTGTAACTCGCGATTGGCACGCGTGTGGGCGGCTTCGGGGAGTCCAGCGGCTTCTATCTGGGCCTCGAGTTCCTGGACGTCGTTTGCGTCGTCCTGTCCCAACTCCCGGTGAATGGCCCTGAGCTGTTCCTGCAGGTAGTACTCACGCTGGCTACGTGAGATGCTGCCTCGAACCTGTTCATCGATGCTGCGTCCCAGACGCAGCATTTCTATTTCGTCGTTGATTGCGGTGAGGAGCGCCTGCTGCAGGTCCTTGAGCGATGTGCACTCCAGGAGCCGCTGTCTTTCTGGTACGCGCTGCGACAGATGTGCAGCAATGAGGTAAGCCTGGCGTGCGGCGCTGTCTGAAAGTGCTGCTACCTGGACAGTTTCGGCCGAGAGTCGCGTGTTGTGTCCCGCGTACTCTTCAAATCGCAAAAGCAGGCGTCGCGCCAGCGGGCTATCGACACTTGCATCTTCTTCGCTCCCTTCGTCAAAGCGCGTCTCCTGAGAGATGGTCGCGCGCAACATTTCCTTGTCGCTGGCCAGCCTTGTTACGCGTGCAACTCCCAGGCCTTCGACCAGCACGCGCACCGTGCCGTTAGGCAGCCTGGTGGCGTATTCGACCGAAGCAACTACTCCAACGCGGTAGAGGTCACCGGGCTTGGGTACGACTACATCTGGAGAGCGCTGGGTGAGAAGAAGTACATATCGGTCGCTGCCCCACGCCTGCTCAATGGCTGCAAGGGAGCGAGCCCTCCCGACTAGGAAGGGCATGGTGATATGCGGAAAAGCCACCACGTCCTTGAGTGGAAAGACGGGGAGCTTTGAAGGTATGTCGAAAGTATCGGAGCCGCGTGTTAGTCGCATCAGAGCTGCACGATTAGCGTTTGCACGTTCAGTCTAACGTGCGGCGAGGCTTCGTGCTGCGCTATGCCTCTTTCTTCTGGCGCTTGGGGCTGATTTCGAGCATTGGTGGTGCCCCGTAGGCGATGCAGGCTTCGGTGACCTTGACTTCCACGACGTCTTCGCGGCTCGGAAGGTCAAACATCACTTCGAGCAAAGTCTGCTCGAGGATTGCGCGCAGCCCACGTGCCCCCGTGCCACGCTTGAGGGCCTTTTGCGCAACTGCACGGAGCGCTGACTCCTCAAATGTGATCTTGACGTTTTCCAGATCAAAAAGCTTGTGATACTGCTTGGTGAGCGCATTCTTGGGCTCGCGCAGGATCCGCACCAGAGCGGTTTCGTCGAGTGCCTCGAGCGGCACTACAACCGGCATGCGTCCCACAAGCTCCGGAATGAGACCGTAGCGAAGCAGATCGTCCGGTTCGGTTTCGGAAAAGGGATTGTGCATGACCAGGTCGGCCTTGCCTGCTTCAATCTCTTCACGCGTAAAACCG
Organism: uncultured Gemmatimonadaceae bacterium; assembly: GCA_964649855.1. Classification (GTDB taxonomy): domain Bacteria; phylum Gemmatimonadota; class Gemmatimonadetes; order Gemmatimonadales; family Gemmatimonadaceae; genus CAZYTS01. The sequence goes on along the minus strand of CAZYTS010000013.1, from coordinate 6,784 downwards.
ATCTGACGCCTGCCGGTACGCGCTTCGATGATCTTTTCGAGACCGTCAAAAGCTCCACCGCAGATAAAGAGAATATCCTTGGTGTTTATCTGGATGTGTTCCTGCTGCGGATGCTTGCGTCCTCCCTGCGGTGGCACCGACGCCACCGTTCCTTCGAGGATCTTGAGCAGCGCCTGCTGCACGCCTTCGCCCGAAACGTCGCGCGTTATGCTCGGGTTTTCGCTCTTGCGCGCGATCTTGTCGATCTCGTCGATGTAGACAATACCGCGCTCGCACTCGGCGACATTAAAGTCCCCCGCCTGAAGGAGCCTTACCAGGATGTTCTCCACGTCCTCACCAACGTAGCCTGCTTCGGTGAGCGTCGTTGCGTCGGCAATCGTAAAGGGAACGTCGAGGATTCGGGCTAGCGTCTGTGCCAGGAGGGTCTTGCCGACGCCTGTAGGTCCAATCAGAAGGATGTTGGACTTGTCGAGTTCCACGTCGGTGTCACGGGGGCTCGAAGAGTTGATTCGCTTGTAGTGGTTGTAAACAGCTACTGCCAGCGCCTTTTTGGCCTGTTCCTGCCCAATGACGTATTGGTCCAGGACGTCCTTTATTTCATGGGGCGTGGGTACCTGCGTAATCGCTTCGGCAACCTCGCGCTCTTCATCTTCCGCCAGGATCTCGTTACAGAGCGCTATACACTCGTTGCAGATGTAAACCGAGGGCCCGGAAATAAACTTGCGTACCGAGTCCTTGGACTTTCCACAAAAGGAACAACGCAGGTGTTTGTCGTGCGACATTGAGGCTCGCGTCAGGTTGTTGCGGTCTACGTGCACCGGGCAGGTCAGCGTCAGCTTACCGCCTTCTGGCCCGGCGTTTCCTACCGGATAAGACCCCAGTACCCACTTTGTGGCAAAACTGGGACCGTCGGAATGTGACAAAGATCACACTACATCGCCACCACCTCCCCTCGCTTTGTTACTGACCCTCGCAGCCCCTCAGCCCCTCAGTCCCTCAGTCCCTCAGTCCCTCAGTCCCTCAGCCCCTCAGCCCTTGGAACTGGCTCTTACCCCGCCATCGCCGGCTTAACGATCTCAGCAGCTTCGGTCCGGTTGGCCACGATGCCATCTACGAGCCCGTAGGCCTTGGCGTCGTCGGCCGACATCCAGCGGTCGCGGTCGGTGTCTCGCTCGATCTGTTCAACGGTCTGCCCGGTGTGTTTGGCCAGAAGTCCGTTCATTTTGCCTTTGAGATACAGGATCTCCTTGGCCTGGATCTCGATGTCGGAGGCAGTTCCACCGCCACCGCTTTGCGACGGCTGGTGGATCATGATGCGCGCATGCGGCAACGCCATGCGCTTGCCCGGGCTCCCCGCTGCCAGAAGGAAGGCCCCCATGCTGGCTGCCATTCCCATGCACATCGTGCTCACCGGGGACTTGAGGAACTGCATCGTGTCGTAGATGGCCAGTCCACTCGAAACGCTCCCCCCGGGGGAATTGATGTACATGTTGATGTCGCGTCCCGGGTTGTCTGCATCCAGAAAGAGAAGCTGAGCAATGACGATGTTGGCCACGTCGTCATTGATCGGTGTTCCCAAAAAGATGATGCGGTCCATGAGGAGCCGCGAAAAGATGTCGTACGTGCGCTCTCCGCGCGGAGAGCGTTCGATCACATACGGAGGGTAGATGCTTGGCATGCTTAGTCTTTGGCGTTGGACGATGGTGTCGGGTGACCAGCAGGTACTGACCGCAGATCCCCGACCGAATGTTCTACACGAGACTTATTCGATTGTGTTCTTTTCGAAGAGCCACTGGAAAACCTTATCCTCCGTTAACTCACGTTCCAGCTGTACGAGACGACCACCCTTTTGCATTGCGGCGTAAACCTGCCCCGGATTCTGGTTTCGTTTTTCCGCAAGTTCTGTGATCTTATCATCAATATCCGATTCGCTCGCCTTTAGTTTCTCGTTTTCGGCGATTGTTTCCACGACCAGTTCCCGCTTCACCTGACGCTCCGCAGTGGGGCGGAACTGCGTGTCAAAGCGCTGAATCTCCTCCTCGGGGATCTTGTAAAGGCTCCCGTACTGGCCAATGAGCTGGTCCACCCAGGTCGTGGGGACGTCAAAGGGATTTGCTGCGATGATCTCGTCGAGAAGCTTGGAACGGGTTTCCGAGTCCGCCTCTCGTTTTGCCATGTCTACTATGTCCTCTCTTACGGCCGTCCTGAGAGCTTCGAGAGAGTCAAAGTCTCCCAACTCGCGCGCGAACGCGTCATCGAGGTCGGGAAGCGACTTGCGCTTAACCTCAGAGAGGCTCACGCGCACGGTCTTGCTTTGCGAGCGTTGAGCCTCATCAGGGAAATCATCGGGCCACTTGACGGCGCGTTCCATCGTTTGGCCCGGGGTGAGTTCCATAATCAACTCTTCGATCCCAGGAATAGCCTGGCCACCACCTAAAACGATCTTGTATTCGCGTCCCTCGGGAATCACGCCTTCGTCGTCGGCAGTTGCCAAAGTCACAGTAACCAGGTCGCCCTCAGCAGGTTTTTCTTCGACCGGAACCCAGCTGGCGCGCTCTTCGCGCAGTCGTTCCAACTGCTCGCTCACGCTTTCGTCGCTGACAGATCGTTCCGTGCGCGTAACCCGGAACCCCTGAACTCTGGCCAGATTGATGTCGGGGCGAACTTCGAGGTGCAGCTCAAAGGAGACGGGTTTTCCTTCTTCGAACTGCAGGTCGTGGATATGGGGCTGTGCGGCTGGTTTGAGCTGCTCCCGGTCCAGCACTTCCTTATAGGCGCTCTGGACCAAATCATCCAATGCTTCGGCTCTTACGGAATCGCCATAACGCTTCATTATCATGGCTGCCGGAGCCTTACCCCGCCTGAAACCGGGTATGGACACGCGGGACGCCATCTTGCGCGCGACGGCGGCCGTGGCCTCATTGACCATCTCGACCGGGATTGTGACCCCGATATGCCGCGTTACGCCTTCACTCTTTCTAGGTTCGATCGCGATACTCATCGTCAACTCAGGGGACTAATGCACCACGCCTGTCTACAGAAATTGGACCGTATGGCAGTGCTTTCGAGTACAAAAAACCGATCTGAAAGCTAATGGCCGGGGGTATCCTGTCCAAGGCACAGCAGGCCAAACATTAACCGCATCAACCAGGAACTTTATGGAACTGCGACGACGTGCTGTCCCCGCTCTCATCCTTACGCTTGGCCTTCTCATTCCGGCGGCTGCGTTGCGTGCCCAGGGCTCGACCCAACCTTACAAGTCGGTCCTTACCCTCAACCCGCTGGGAATCCCCTTCGAGTACATTTCCGGCGAGTATGAACGCGTGGTCAGTGGACTCGTTACCGGCGGTCTCACCTTCTCCTATCTCGGGTTGAGTGATGACTCGTACCTGACCTGGGAAGGCAAGCTGCGATTCTACCCTAACGAAGAAGCGCCCAAAGGTTTTTCGATCGGCCTCTCAGCTGGCATCACGCGTCTCGAAGGTGAACGTTTTGACGGCACGTCGAACGTGGACGACGATATCATCCGTCCGACGATTGGCGTTATCATCGACTACAACTGGCTTCTCGGACGGAACAAGCGCTTTCTGGTAGGCGCAGGGGTCGGCGGCAAGCGCATCCTTGGGCCGGATCATGACTGGGTCGATCTCAACATCGGCTATCCAACGGCACGCTTTCAGGTCGGCTTTTTGTTCTAGCTGACGCCGGAGAACGAGCAAGTCGTGCGCTGTTCTCTCACGTGCTTAGTGCCGCGATCTGATCTGCAGCTATCCGACCAGACGAGAGCACTCCCGGGATCCCCGCCCCTGGATGCGTGCCTGCACCAACGAGGAAAAGGTTCCTGATCTCGCCGCTATGATTGTGCGGTCGGAACCACGCGGACTGCAGCAACGTCGGCTGGAACGAGAATGCGGCGCCCAGGTGGCTGCGTAGATCATCCCGGAAGTACCTCGGGTCTACGCGGTGACTGGTGACGATCCTCTCGCCAAGACCGGGGAGATAGCGCTTTTCCAGGTAGCCGAGGATCGCGTCCTGATAAGCCTGACCAGCCTCATCCCACCTTGTGGTGCCTGCAAGGTTGGGCACAGGTGACAACGCATAAAAAGCATCGTGGCCCGGCGGTGCAACAGAAGGATCGGTTGCAGTCGGGCGGTGCAGGTAAAGCGAAAAATCTCCCGCAAGCGTCTTCTTGTCGAACACCTCACGCAACAGGTCGCGGTACCGGGGACCCATCAATATCTCATGATGAGCCATGTCGTCATACCTGGCGCGCGTCCCAAAGTACACTACAAAAACCGACATCGAGTACGACATGCTGCTCAGTCGGGCGCTGGTGGCGCGTCGGCGATAGCGTGACGGAACCAGGCGCTCGTAGGTGAAAAAGACATCGGCATCGCTCACCACGGCATCCGCAGCAAAATGTCGGCCGTCCTCGGTTGCGACGCCCGTAGCTCGCACGCCGCTCTTGTCGAGAGTGATCTCCGCTGCAACGCTGTTGTAGTTGACTGCACCTCCCATTTCTACAAAGAGATCTGCGAGGGCGCGGGCAAGCGCTCCCATCCCACCCATCGCGTACCAGACTCCCCACTTCTTCTCAAGGTGGTGTATGAGGGCGTAGATCGAAGTCGTGGTAAAGGGGTTTCCTCCAAGGAGAAGCGGATGGAACGAAAAAACCTGCCGCAGGCGCTCGTCCTTCATATGCCCGTCTACCAGAGCGGCCACCGACCGCCAGGCTCCCGCCCGGAGCAGAGCAGGCGCCACGCGCAACATGTCGCGCACACGCGGAAACGGCTTGTCGATCATTGCAAAACCGGTCTCAAAGATCTGCGCTGCCGCTCGGGAGAATCGCCGGTAACCCTCCACGTCCGCGGGATTCAGCGCCTCTACCTGCGCAATGATCTCTTCTTCTGATCCGCTGTATCTGAATACGCTCCCATCTTCGAACCTCACGTTGTAGTAAGGATCGAGCGGGACGAGCTCGATGTAATCAGAAGTTTGTTTCCCGGAGAGTGCAAAGAGTTGATCGATGAGCCAGGGGGCTGTAACGATCGTCGGGCCGGCGTCGAACGTGAACCCCTGGCGCCTAAAGACCCTGGCTCGGCCCCCAGGCTGGTCTAAAGCCTCAATGAGGGTGACCTCGTGGCCCTGGGCGCGCAATCTGATTGCGGCGGCGAGCCCACCAAAGCCGGCCCCCACCACAACGATCTTCATAGCGTCAAGCCCTTTCGGGGTGTCCGGTTATTGGCGCGGAGGCGCTGCGCGGACGTAGCACTGCCAGCCCAACAGGCGCCACCATCAGTACCGCCCCCAGCACTCCCGCCCATAGCATGCCGTCGCGGAACGACAGCGCCACCGGCATAATGCCGTTTGCCAGGTACAACGCCAGCGGAAGCAGTGAGGGCGAAACCGAATCCCGCACAGCCGTCGGCGGCACGATCCACAGCATCACTCTTGCAACCACGAGCCCCGTCAGGAACCAGCCTCCCCAGTTGGAAAGAGGCATTCCATAAAAGACGTCTTTCGTAAAGTACGACACGAGCCATGCAGGCAATCCAGCATCTCTGAACTGCTGCCCTGACCCCCAGACCCAGTGCGCCGTCTGTACCATCGCGGGATCCATCGAAACATCCCACGCCATCAGCAGTAGCGCAGCGACAACCGCCCATTTCCACTTTCCGCGGTTTGTGTCGCTGGCTTCAAGAACTCGCCCGCATATCGCAAGACATGCGTAGAGCATGTAAAACCAGGATATGGGAATCGGATATGGAACAAGGCCCCCGATTCTGTATCCCAGGAGCTCGCTGTAATGATATTCTCCAAAGGGCAGCCCGAGCGACGTGCCCAGGAGTTCGGCGCACAGCGTGATCAAAGATGCTGCGAACATCAAGGCCACGGCGCGTCCCAGACCCAATGCTCTCGATGCGTGAAAAAGCGCCGCGAGAGCCCCAAGCGTCACATAAGTCTGGCCGGAGTACTTCCAGCCCAGTCGCATCGCAGTGGCGTGTGGTTCCTCGGTTAGCCAGGGTTGGGGAGGGCCGTTCAGAATCGTCAACATTGCCAACGTCGAGAAGGCAATGAGGGCCAGATGCCCCGCAAAAAGGACTCTGGCGCCAGTAGATGATTGCCTCACGCCGCGGGTATACTCGCCGCCGACTCGGGCGCGACCGATGAGGCCGTTCTACCTAAAAGACAAGTGCTCAAAACCGCCGTGCGTTCCATCCAGCCGAGTGCCGCCCGCTGAGTAAGAGAATCAAAGCCGGAGCGCTCTATTGCGTCGAGAATCCGGGCGTAACCCATGGCGCACGCGCTGGCGCAACGTTGCGAATCCTGATCGAGATAGCGAATCCCATCGACAGCTCTTTTGTAGTGATCACGAGCACGGCTGATCTGACTCCGCATCATGGCCCGCCACCTTTCATCCGTTGCAGCGAGTTCACCTGAGAGGATATCGCGTGGCGAAAGTCCAAAGATCGCAAGCTCGTCGGTGGGCAGGTAACATCGCTCGCGTCGCGCGTCTTCTCCCACGTCGCGCAGGATGTTGGTGATCTGCATGGCTACACCAAGAGTGCGTCCCATCGCGACTATTTCAGGGTCTCGGTCGGCGTGACTCTCGGCGCCAAAAACCCGCACGCACATCTCGCCTACGGAGCCCGCCACTCCCTGGCAGTATTCTTCGAGCTGGGACCAGTTGGGCCAGACGCTCTTGTCGAGGTCGGCGGCTACGCCGTCCACCAGTTCGTAAAGGAGACTCGCCGGAAGAGAGTATCTTTGAGCCGCCCAGCCC